>CAZZLH010000005.1:7835-14909 GCA_964654815.1 uncultured Actinomycetes bacterium | reverse complement strand
AGCTAATCCAATAGCTAAATCAAAGCTAAGGCCCCTGGTAACACACCGGGGGCTTTAATTTTTGCAAAGCGCCTAGGTTTATTAGGTTTGCCGGGTTTGCTAGGTTTGCATAGAAACTATTAATAGACTTACCTAATGAATGGGCTTATGACTGGTAGCGTTGAAATACTTGCTGCGCTAGTTGCAGGAACATTTATTGGCGCCGTTCTGGGATTTGTAGGGGCCGGTGGCGCGATGCTCTCGGTGCCCATCTTGGTTTATGGCTTTGGCTTTCCCGCTAAATCAGCTTCAGTGGCCGCACTTGCAGTAGTTGTGGTTGCAGCGCTAGCTGGCCTTTATCCAAGGTTTAAAAGTCGAGAGATTCTCATTAAAGAGGCGCTGGTCATCTGGGGTATTGGCTCATTTGCCAATGTCGCGGCGGCGCAATTGGCAGCGAAGTTAAGCGACTCGTTATTACTTACCGGCTTCTGCGCGGTCATAATCTTTGCTGGTTTTACGATGTTAAAGAAACCAGTTCAAGCGCCGGAAAAACCGATTCCATTTCTGCTTCTGGCGCTGCTCTCTTTTGTAATCGGGTCAATGACGGGGCTCTTTGGAATTGGTGGCGGATTTCTCGCTATCCCGGTGCTGGTCTTAGCGTTTAACACTCCACAAAACAAAGCAGCCGGAACTTCATTACTGATAATCGCATTGAATTGCCTCGTGGCATTGATAGCACACGCCGATTCTTGGAGTGCGATCAAATGGCAGGTGCCAATTCTTATGGGATTGAGCGCGATTTTCGTCGGCAACTGGGCGGGTAAGAAATCCGCCAAAACCAATCCGGTTTTGCTACGTAAAATCTTTGCCTTCCTGCTCTTTGCTATTGCGGCTTTCACGCTAATTGAAACCTGGCTCGTCAACTCCTGACCAAGTGCGTAATTCAACCGGTTTAGCTGAGTTAATAGAGATTAAATTAATAAATTAGACTTAAGGCCATGACTACAGAGACCTCAGGTGACCATTCTGGGGTCTTAGAGCGTGGGCCAGTAAAACGAGTCATCGAGGTGCTTACTAAGAATCAGATGCGTCCGGTACATGTATTGGCTGATACCGCACGAACGGCACAAGATGCAGCATCCGCCCTCAACATTGAGGTCGGTCAGATAGCTTCTTCTTTGATATTCAGATTGCCCGATGGCACGCCAATTCTCTTGATCACAAGTGGCAGACATCGCGTTGATACAGAATTGGTGGCTAGGAATTTGTCTGTTACCCACCTAGATAGAGCTGATGCCAATTACGTAAAAGAGTTAAGTGGCTTCTCCGTCGGCGGCGTAAGTCCAATAGGTTGGGTAAATCAGATCTCACATATCTATATCGATAGTGCGCTAAATGACTATCAGGAGATCTGGGCAGCAGCAGGTCACCCTCATGCGGTATTCCCGACCAATTTTGCGCAGCTAAAACAGGTTACTGGTGCAGTTGAGATGGTTGTTGGTGATTGATGTCAATTCGCCAATATAACCCGGGCAGAAATCGCAGAGGCCGAGTATCAATCGCGGCTGAGCGATTTCTCTATGCGGCGCTGCTTTTTAGTATCACCACACAAATAGTCTTTCTTTATCAACGAGATAGCAAGTTAATTCTGGCCTCTGCGATCGGCTTAGCCATCTTCTCTCTTTCTCATGCCCAACTTGCATATGGCAAGCGGTATTTTTGGAGTTACTTACTCTTGGTATTCTCACTAAGCACCCTGATTGAATTGACTGCGATGCGCACAGCCTGGCCTTTTGGTGAAATCAACTACAACAAATTAGGCGTAGAGCTATTCTCGGTGCCGATTTTTCTCCCCACTTTCTGGCTTGGTGCGATTCATCCCCTTTTAATATTGGCCAGGCGCATAGCACCAAATTGGGTGCTCCTAAGCGGTGCAGCTGCGATAACCTCTTATCAACTCTTCTTTGACCAATTGCTGGTGGCAAATGGCTACAAGAGTTGGGTTTTCACCGGGGCGCATATTCCATTCCAAACCAAGATCCCACTCTCGAATCTATTTGGTTGGCTATTGGTTGGCGTGATCTTCTTTGGTCTTATCAATCTTGCGCTGCCCAAAGATCGGAGAAAGATCAGCGCCTCACTTACCTCAATTGATATCTCATTGGTATGGATCTGGCTATTTAATGTAATTGCAAACCTGGCCTACTTTGATAAGCCTGGAACTGCTGCGCTAGGTGGGCTGGCCTTCGGCGCATTGCTGCTTCCTTATCTTGCATCCCGCTACTTGGGGCAACCATAAATTGACCACCGTCTACTTTGATGGCGCCTCAATCGCTGCCTTAACTGCTGCAGCCAGACTGAGTAAAGCCAACTTCCAAACAATCATTAACCCAACTAATTTAAATCTCTACCAGAACACCAAGATTGATGGCTTTGAATTCGATTCGGCGCCCCTTTTTACCTTACCCGCGGTCTATCGGGATTTCTTTCAAAAAACTGGAAAACACTTTGGTCAAGTACTTGATGTGAAGCCTGCTGATTTGGCTTTCGTATTTAATTTCCCAGATCTGACCATCAATTTCGCAAATCTATCCAGGGGCGAACGATTACTTGAGATCGAGCGAAAACTTGGCACAAACGCGGCAAAGCAGTGGGATATTGCGCTTAAGCAAGGTGAAGCGCTATGGGATCAGATACGCGAGAATTATTTTGAGTTGGAGTTCAGTTGGCGAAAATTCAATCTTTCGGCTTACTTGAAATTAAGTAAACCCCGCGTGACTGATCCATACCTGCAGAAAATTCTCTCCCACTATGCGACCTATCTGGGCTATCCCGCAGGGATCTATAAGTGGTCACATATTCTCGCCTTTGTCGAGGAGTCATTTGGGGTTTGGCAGATCACGGGTGGACAGGGAGCGCTAGTTGCGGCTTTGCAACAACGCGCCCTTGAACTTGGCGCCAAATTTGAGAATAAAGCGATAGCCGATGCTGATTTTCACATTGATGCCACAGAGGTACATAGCCAACCGCCTCAGAGATTGATTGGCATTAGCGATTACCCTGAAGAGTTGCCGCTTCGTAGTATCTATTTTTCTGAATCTGGACTTACCACCGATGTTTATGCGACAAAAATTGGCGAAACTGGCGATAGATATGCCCTGGTGATGGGTGGCGATCTGACTTTGGCGAAATTTGATAGCTATGCACGGGTTGAGCAATTTAGGCCTGCGATAGAGGGCAATTCAGATAATCAAATCATCGCCAAGATCAGGACCACGGCCCCTAATAGATTCCGGGTTCGCCATATGGATTCGCTGGCGCATGCCGGTATCTGTGGAGAGTTGCTTGCAAATGCGGTTCGAGGCATAAAGAATCGACCCAATCATGAACATTGAAGCCCTACGTGAAAAGATAAATGTCGCGCTGACGGAGCAAGTGGCAAAAAATGCCAGAATGTTGCGTGAGATAGACCCACAACTCAATCCAGTGGCTGAGGCGCTTACCGAATACTTATCGGATGGAAAGCGATTTCGTCCGATATTTGCACTCCTTGGATATCTCGGAACCGGCGGCAAACTCTCAGAGCCAATTATTCGTGCCGCTACTTCTCTGGAATTCCTGCAGGCGAGCGCATTGATTCATGATGACTTAATTGATGGCTCGGACACCAGGCGCGGCAGGGCTGCGATACATCGCAAATTCGCCCAATTAAATGGCAAACCATCGGGAGATCAATTTGGTGCGGCTGCCGCGATTTTGATTGGCGATTTAGCGATGGTCTGGAATGAGCAGGCGCTGCACGAGTCAGGAATATCTCTTAACTCGACTGAATCAGTAAATCCCATTCATGATGTGATGAGAAATGAATTGATGGCAGGCCAATTCCTGGATATCTTCGAACAAACTCAAAGTAGCCATAGCATCGAGCGCTCTCTCAAAATTGCACGATATAAATCTGGCAAATACAGCATTGAGCGGCCGCTACATTTTGGTGCAGCTCTTAGTAACCCGGTAAAGCTAACCGAATACTTTTCAATCTACTCCGAGTATGGCTTACCTCTCGGAGAAGCATTCCAATTGCGCGATGACCTGCTTGGCATATTTGGAGATCCTGCCATCACTGGCAAACCTGCAGGTGATGACCTGCGCGAAGGTAAACGAACAGCCCTAATCGCATTCACATATGAACGAGGCAGCCAAGCCACGAAGAAATTATTGGACCAGTACTTGGGCACTGATATCGATAATGATGAGTTAGCTACATTGCGCAGCGCGATTGAAGCGTCTGGCGCCGCTACTCATGTCGAGGGATTGATTGAGAAGTTATCCGAGCAAGCGTTAGATGCCATCCAACGCGATGAGATTGATAGTCTGGCCAAATCGCTGCTAATTGAGATGGTTTCACAGGTTACGCAACGTAACCGCTAAGATTTCGCTTACGCGGGAGCCAAAAGCTGGCTGAGAGGACCTTCGGGTCGACCGCATTACCGGTTCGATAATGCGAACCAGGGAGGTTGAAATGGTTACATTCTTTACCGCTTGGAATTATCACGTCTCTTATCTGGAATTTACCGCAGCGCTAACTAGCTTGATCGGCGTTTGGTATGGCACGACCACTAAGCGGATTACCTGGCCGTGGTGGATATTCTCTAGCGCGCTATACGGAATATTTTTCTGGCAAGCGAAGTTGATCGCATCTGCACTTTTGCAAATTGTGTTTATCATTGCTGGGATTTGGGGTTGGTTTGGTTGGGGCCCTAAAGGTGCAAAACCATCCAAATTGAGTAATCGTCAAAGGTCTCTCTGGCTTTTGGCCTTAATCATCTCTTGGCTGATCTTCACGCCATGGCTACAAGATATTGGCGCGGCGGCATATAGGTCTGATGCATTAATTTTCCTTGGCTCGTTGATTGCTCAGATCATTATGGTCTATGAGAAATATGAAACCTGGCCACTTTGGTTTGCAGTTGATACTTTGGCAACGGTTCAGTATGCGCTACTTGGCTATTGGTTCACAGCGTTGCTCTACTTTATTTTCACGGCTGTCGCAATTGTGGGATGGATAAGATGGGTGCGAATCCACAAATCATCCTTATAGATGGGCCGGCAGGTTCAGGCAAGACCACTTTAGCTCTCAAACTAGTTGAACAATTGCGAGAGAGTTCTACCTGCGAACTTATTCACCTTGATTACGTTTACAACGGTTGGGATGATGCGCTTAGCCAACATTTGACCAAAACCCTTGGTGACCTGCTGAAAGCCTTTCTCGCTGGAGCAAATTTTCAACTGCCAATTTATGATTGGCGCGCGGGAGAGTTCAATTCATTTCGTACCATCTATCCGGCCGAGAATCTGATAATCGAAGGCGTAGGGGCTGGGCAGAGCGCGATACGAAGCTTTGCATCCAAGCTTTATTGGGTGGAGGCGCCGGATGAGATTGGCTTACAAAGAGTGTTGGAGCGAGATGGCATGGATATTGCAGATCAGATGCGCCGCTGGAAATTGCGTGAAGCAGAGCACTTCGCTGCCGAACGCACCCGCGATTTCGCTGATTTCATAATCTCCACCACATAAAATTCCCTCCGTGAGTGACCTAAGCGGACAATTAATCGATAACCGCTATGAACTCATCCGCATCATCGCCAATGGCGGAATGGGCACCATTTATGAGGGTATCGATACCCGATTAGATCGCAAAGTAGCGGTAAAGATTATGCATCCCCATTTGGCCCAAGATGAAGATTTTATTTCTAGGTTCATCCGAGAGGCCAAAGCGGCGGCATCGCTCTCCCATCCAAACATCGTGAATGTTATGGATCAGGGATGGAATCAATCAGGCATACCCGCAGTCTTCCTCGTGATGGAGTTAGTTGAAGGGCGAACACTTCGAGAGTTAATTGCAACTAAAGGGCAATTTACCGTTAATGAGACAATCAATTATCTCTCCCCGATTGTGAGCGCCTTGTCTGCGGCCCACCAAATCGGGATTATTCATAGAGATATTAAGCCTGAGAATATTTTGATTTCAGATGATGGCCGAATAAAGATTGCCGATTTTGGCCTTGCGCGAGGATCAAATTTAGGTAGAACCATGACAGCTGAGGCAAGTGTGATTCTCGGAAGCGTCTCGTACCTATCTCCCGAACAAGTCCAACGTGGGATTTCCGATGCTAGAAGTGATATTTACTCGGTCGGAGTCATGGCATTTGAGATGCTAACAGGCAAGCGACCTTACATAAGCGATTCACCGCTTCAAATCGCCTATATGCACGTAAATGAGGATATTCCTAAAGTAAGTAGCGTAATAAGTGGCAAAGACCTGAAGATTCCAAAAGAACTTGATGAGTTGATTTTTGCTGCCACAAGTAGAAATCCAGATGATCGTCCTAAAGATGCCACGGCTTTTGCAAATGCGCTACGTAATATCCAAATCAAATTCGATCCGTCACGGCAGCAGATGAGCCTGGAGTTAGATCTGCCGATACGTAAGCAACCACCCAAGCCAGTTAGAAGCAAAAAAATCGAGCCAATCGACAATGAACCAACCAAAGAAATCACACGGGAAATAGCTCGTGAAAAAAGCGGTGAGGTAAAGGCGCCAATACGTCCAAAAAGAAGAGTTCGCCTCTTTATCCCGCTACTCGCCGTTGCAGTCGGCATTGGCGGTTGGTGGACGTTGATTGGACCTGGCGCAAAAGTGACGGTTCCATCATTGATTGGCGGCACCGTAAAGCAAGCTGAGACAGTGCTAAAACCCTTGGGCTTGACCAGCGAAATCTCAAAACAAGAATTTAGTGAAGATATCGACAAGGGCATCATCATAAAAACCGAACCAGAAGGAGGCGGGAAGATTGATGAGGGCGGTGTCGTAAAACTGGTCTTATCTAAGGGACCAGAGCGTTATCAGATTCCTGATGTAGCAAAGTTGACGCTGGATGCCGCAACAAAGATGCTCTCTTCATTACCGATTGAAACTCCGGTTACTGAGGAAGTGTTTGATGAAAAGATCCCAAAGGGATATGTGATTGGGACCGAACCAAAGGCAGGCGCCCAAGTAAGGCGTGGCGCTGGTGTGAAGATTATTTTGAGTAAGGG
>CAZZLH010000005.1:0-7735 GCA_964654815.1 uncultured Actinomycetes bacterium | reverse complement strand
AGGCAGGCGCCCAAGTAAGGCGTGGCGCTGGTGTGAAGATTATTTTGAGTAAGGGACTTGAAATGATCCAAATGACTAATTATGAAACCAAGATTGGGAAAGATGCTGTGGAGGCTCTAGTTGCAGCAGGTTTCAAGGTCTACCCCAAATATCCTTATAGCGAAAAATATGTAAAGGGTGTGGTGATTTCACAGACTCCCAACGAAATAAAAGAATACCCAAAGGGAACCAGGATAGAGATTCTGATATCTAATGGTTCTGAATATTCAACAATGCCAGGATTAATTGGTACTAAAAAAGATGTTGCTGAAAAAACTTTGAAGGAATTGGGCCTAAAATTCGTGCCAAAAATCATCGGAAGAAGTGGCAAAGTAATTGCCCAATCAGTAAAAGAAGGCTCTCGAATAAAACGTGGCACTAAAGTCACTATCACTATAGGGTAAGGCTTATGGCCAAAAACTTACCGAGGATAGGTGCCCACACCCCAACTTCGGGAGGAATGGCCAAACGATCACTCGGCTATGCCGAAACCATAAAAGCGGAAGTCATTCAAGTCTTTGCCTCCAATCCAAGAGGTTGGGCGATGCCAGAACCAAATAGCGCAGCCGATGAGGATTTTCGAAGCAAAGCTGCGGCGATGGATGTAACTACTTTCGTACACGCGCCATTTCTAATTAACTTGGGCTCTCCTACCGAAGCTACTTATAAGAATTCTCTAGCCTCCACCGAGTATTCGCTAAAGCGCGGCAAAGATATTGGTGCGCTAGGGGTGGTAATTCATACCGGCTCAGCGGTAGATGAGGCGCATGTGCCAAAGGCATGGCAACAGATTCACGATGGAGTTATGCCGATTCTGGAAGCGCTAGATGATGACGCGCCATCGCTACTTCTAGAACCTACTGCCGGTCAAGGTCAGTCGTTAGTAAAGAAACTCGATGATTTAGAGAATTATTTAAAGGCTTTGGAGTACCACCCAAAAGTTGGAATCTGTCTAGATACCTGCCATGTATTTGCTGCTGGACATGACATTGCAAAGAAAGGTGGCATGACCGAAACTTTGGATTTACTAATCCAAATCGCAGGCCAAGAGAGATTTCAGTTGGTGCACGTCAACGACTCTATGGATGTATGCGGAGCCTTGAAAGACCGCCATCAAAATCTTGGCGATGGATTCATCGGACTCGATTCCTTCAAAGAGATGTTAAAGCACCCGGCAATTGCTAATGTGCCCTTAATCCTCGAAACTCCTGGCGAAGAACCTGAACACGGCAAAGAGGTCGCGTTACTAAAGAAGTTTCGGGGATGAAACATCGTGTAGCTTCGCTGCTCTTGTTGTTTGTAGCAGCTTCTTGGGGTTTGGCATTCGTAACGATGAAAGATGCCTTAGGGCGCCAATCAGTCAATAGCTTTCTCTTCTACAGATTTGCAATTGCTGCGATTGCCTTATTGATTATTCACCCCAACATACTTCGCAAAATCGATAAGGACATCATCAAACATGGTGGCATAACAGGTCTTTTCTTAGGTGCCGGATTTATCACGCAGACTTATGGACTGGATATGACTTCGGCCGCAGTTACCGGTTTCATAACAGGTCTATATGTAGTTGCGACACCATTATTTGAGCAGATCTTTGGTGGTCGCAAACTTGGTAGAACAGTTTGGATCTCGATTGCCATCGCGACTACCGGACTTGGATTGCTCTCGATTAAAGGCTTAACCGTGGGACTTGGTGAGATGTTGGTGCTCTTTAGCGCGCTGATGTATACCGGTCAGATCATCGGCTTGAGCCGTTGGAGTAAAGGTAGAGATCTATGGGCTATGACCTTTATGCAGATTTTGGTGGTCGCAGTTATGACCGGAATCGCAGCGGTGATAGAAGGATTCCAGACCCCACCAGATAATGGCGTTTGGGGCGTAATTATCTTCACCGCCATCATCTGCACGGTGACGGCTTTTATCGTCCAAACCTGGTCGCAAGCGATTATTGAATCTACCAAAGCCGCTGTCATCATGACGATGGAAGTTGTCTTCTCAGCGCTCTTTGCCGTCACACTTGGTGGCGAGGTCCTATCTATGCGTACTTTATTTGGCGGCCTTTTAGTTGTAATCTCGATGTACACCATCGTCTTCCATGAAGGAAAAGTAAAGACATGATTGATCTGCGCTCCGACACCGTCACCAAGCCTTCAGCCGAAATGCTAGATGCGATGTCCAAAGCAGCTGTAGGTGATGATGTCTACGGAGACGATCCCACGGTCAACGCCTTTGAAGAGAAAGTGGCTGCGTTATTTGGCAAGGCTGCTGGCTTATTCACTCCAACCGGTTCTCTCTCCAACCAATTGGGGATTCGGACTTTGGTAAAGCCCGGTGAAGAGTTAATAATGGAAGAGAGCGCTCATATCGCTAGGGCAGAGCTAGGCGCCGCAGCCGCATTTAGTGGAATTACCACTCGCACTTGGGCCTCAGATAAAGGTTTATTGGCTGCAGATAGCGCTTTAGCTCTCGCCCACCCCGATGCAGGTCCATATCTAGTATCGACCAAGGCCATCGCGGTCGAAAATACCCATAATTTTGGTGGTGGCATTGTTCAGCCAATTGATGAGATCAAAAAATTACATCAAGGTGCAACTGAGGCGGGATTATTTTTACATTTAGACGGTGCGCGAATTTGGAATGCACATATCGCCTCAGGCGTGAGCTTTGTCGAATACGGAAAATATTTTGAGACTATTAGCGTCTGTTTCTCCAAAGGTTTAGGCGCCCCAATCGGTTCAATGCTCTTGTCCTCGAAGGAGCGAATTGCCGAGGCACGCATCTGGCGCAAGAGATACGGCGCTGGAATGCGCCAAGTCGGATTACTTGCCGCAGCTGCCGATTTCGCGCTGGAGCACAACCTGCCTAAGTTGGCAAAAGACCACGAAAATGCCCGCAAATTAGCGGTGGCAGCTGGTTTAGCTGCGCAAGATATTCATACCAACATCGTGGCACTTGACGTCTCTCATTATCCATTCAATGCCTCTGAATATGCTGCGATTCTCAAACAAAATGGCATATTGGCTGGTGCACTTGGTCCAAACTTTGTCAGACTTGTCACGCACATGGATCTAAGCGATTCAGATATTCAAACAACCTGCGAGGTGCTAAAGCGCACCCTCGTGGCTTAACAACCACTCTTTCTTATTTAATCCATAGGCATAATTGCCAAGGTTGCCACCCGTCTTAATGATTCGGTGGCATGGGACCACCAACACAATCGCATTCTTGGCACAGGCACTTCCAGCAGCTCTTATCGCAGCTGGGGATCCAGCTCGTTTTGCAAGTTCTGAATATGAGATAGTGCCTCGAACCTTACGCATCGCCTTCCATGCATCTTGTGAGAACGAGCCGCCCGGTTGAGAAACCTTTATGCCATTGATGGCCGTAATATCACCATCAAAGTAATCTTTGAGTAATTCAGTGATAATCGGAATCTTCTTTACTGATTCGATTTTATGCCCAGCATAATCCGGATGAAGTGAAGCTTTGGCTGATTTCAAATTACTCAAGTTCGCCGCTAACAAGATACTTCCATCAGCAATTAGATTTATGGTTCCAATTGGAGAGTCGAAAGTGCTAGCAAGAAGCGCCACTTGCGCAAGTTATGCCATAGTTAGCGGTCGCGCAACATCTCCGCAACCAAGAATGCCAACTCCAAGGATTGAGTGTGATTTAGGCGTGGATCACAGGCGGTCTCATACCTGGTGGCCAAATCCTCTGCTGAGATCTGGGCGCCACCACCGAGACATTCGGTTACGTCATCGCCAGTCAATTCGATATGAATTCCACCTGGATAGGTCCCGAGTGCTTTATGCACCTCGAAGAAACCCTTGACTTCATCCATGACATCCTCAAACTTACGGGTCTTATACCCGGTCGATGATTCAAAGGTATTGCCATGCATCGGATCGCAAACCCAGAGTACTTTTGCACCTGATTTGGTGACGCCATCAACTAGAGCTGGAAGCGCGTCACGAATCTTGCCCGCGCCCATACGAGTAATGAAGGTCAATCGGCCAGGCTCGCGATTTGGATCTAACTTATCAATTAATTTCAATGCATCATCGACAGTTGATTTAGGTCCAAGTTTGACGCCAATTGGATTATGTACCTTTGCCGCAAAATCGATATGTGCGCCATCTAATTGACGGGTGCGTTCGCCGATCCAAATAAAGTGTCCCGAAACATCATAAGGATTGCCGGTACGTGAATCTATGCGCGTGAGCGCTTTCTCGTATTCGAGAATCAAAGCCTCATGGCTTGAGTAGAACTCAACGGTCTTGAATTCTTCAGGGTCCACTCCAGCAGAACGCATAAAGTCCAAGGCGCGACCGATCTCTGTTGCCATCGCCTCATATTGAGCTGCGTATGGAGTATCTTTAACAAATCCCTTATTCCAATCATGGACTTTACGCAGATCAGCAAATCCACCTTGAGTAAATGCTCGCACCAAATTTAATGTGGCCGCTGAGGTGTTATAGACCCTTACCAATCGATTCGGATCGGGTCTGCGGGCGCTCTCATTGAACTCCAAATCATTCACCGCATCACCACGATAAGCCGGAAGAGTTACTCCATCTCTAGTCTCGGTATCACTTGAGCGGGGCTTTGCAAATTGCCCGGCCATACGTCCAACTTTGATTACGGGTAAGGATGAGTAGTACTGCAAGATGGCCGCCATCTGCAGAATGGTCTTGATTCGATCGCGAATTGAATCTGCGGTCGCTGCTGCAAAAGTCTCAGCACAATCACCGCCCTGCAACCAAAATGCCTTGCCCTCTGCCGCAAGTGCGATTCTCGATTTGAGATCATCACATTCACCGGCAAATACCAACGGAGGGAAACTCTTTAATTCTGTGACGGCACGATCTAACTCCGGCTTAGGCCATTGCGGCTGTTGGGCCGCAATCAGGCCAGGAGTAAAGAGCGCCTCCAGATTAGTCATCTGCGAATCTTACTTTGAAGAGAGATATTCGGGTTTGGTAATTATCCGAAGAAGATCTCTGCCTCTTTGTAAAGCTCAGGATTAACAGTCTTTAAAACCCCGGTTGCAGATTCAAGTGGTACACGCACGATATTGGTTCCGTGAAGTGCGACCATCTTGCCCCAGTCCCCTTCAGATGCGGCAGTTATGGCATGGATTCCAAAGCGGGTCGCCAATACGCGATCAAACGCAGTTGGGGTGCCGCCACGTTGAATGTGGCCAAGTACCGAGGTGCGGGCTTCCTTGCCAGTGCGTGCCTCAATCTGTTTCGCTAACCAATCCCCGATACCTGATAACTTCACATGGCCAAAGGCATCTAGCGTCTGATCTTTCGTGACCATGTCACCATCAACTGGAATAGCGCCCTCAGCCACAACGATGATTGGCGCATAAGATTGCTTGAATCTTGATTCAACAAATTCACAGACCTTATCCAATGAGAACTTGACCTCTGGAATCAATATGCATGCAGCGCCACCTGCGATTCCCGAATGCAGAGCAATCCAACCAGCATGGCGGCCCATAACCTCAACTATCAATGCGCGGTGATGTGACTCTGCAGTGGTGTGTAGTCGGTCAATTGCCTCCACCGCAATATTGACTGCAGTATCAAAACCAAATGTGTAGTCAGTATTGTTGAGATCATTATCGATGGTCTTAGGAACGCCAATTACTTTCACGCCTAACCCGTCGAGTTTGGTAGCAACACCCAATGTATCCTCGCCGCCAATTGCGATTAGCGCATCCACGCCCATCTTCTCGAGATTCTCTTTTATGCGCTCTACACCATTCTCAATCTTGAATGGATTGGTGCGAGAAGATCCCAAAATAGTGCCACCTCTTGGCAAAATGCCTCGAGTGGCTTGGATGTTTAGCTCCATAGTCAGTCCCTCAAGAGGGCCGCGCCATCCATCTCTAAAGCCGATGAATTCGTGGTTATATTCCCTTACACCTTTTCGGACCACCGCTCGAATAACTGCATTCAAACCTGGGCAGTCGCCACCACCAGTAAGCACACCAATACGCATGAAATTACTCCAAAAGAAATTATTTGATGGCAAATCAGTAAATTGCACAATTTTTTACCGAAAAATTGCTTAACTTGCAGAGATTGGCTAATTTGCCCAAATTGCCTATGGTCAACGCTGACGAAGTAAGTCTAGCCTTTGGACCTGAAGAATGGCCAGCAAGCCGGATAAATGGGGGAATTTTGAGCGCAAAAGTCGTAGCCGGAGTTGATACCTCAACACAATCAGTGAAGGTAACTTTGCGAAATATCGAAAGTGGCGCGCTCGTTGCAGAGAGCCGAGCAAGTCATCCTGATGGCACAGAGTGCGACCCTCGCGAATGGCAGAAAGCTTTTGAGGGTGCATTTCAACAGGCGCTTGATACTGCAATCAATCAAGCAAAACTTGTAACAAGTACAGACAATAAAATATCGGGCATTTCTGATATTGCTGCGATCTCAATCGGCGGCCAACAACATGGTGCCGTGGTTTTGAATAGTTCAGGGGAACCGGTTCGCAAAGCACTTTTATGGAACGACACACGTTCGGCAAAGCAGGCGGAGGAATTGAACCAAGAATTTGGTGGCGCCCAAGCGACCGCGGATGCGGTTGGCTCCCTGTTAGTTGCCTCATTTACCGCGACCAAATTGCGCTGGATCGCAGATCAAGAGCCAAGTAACGCAGACCAAATAGCCGCAGTTTGCTTGCCCCATGATTACCTCTCGTGGAAATTAAGTGGCAGCAATTCGTTAGAGGATTTATTTACCGACAGAAGCGACGCCTCAGGAACTGGATACTTTGACTCTCGAAGCAATAGCTACCGAAAAGATCTGCTCTCAAAAGCCCTTCGTGGACGAGAGGTAACAGTTCCTAAAGTGCTGGCGCCAGATCAAATTGGCGGAGAATTTAAGGGCATACCAATTGCACCAGGCGCCGGCGATAACGCTGGAGCTGCACTAGGAATCGGCGCACTCCCAGGTGATGTAGTGGTCTCTCTTGGCACATCAGGAACAGCCTTTGCCGTTAGCGACACCTCAACCCATGATGCAAGTGGTGCAGTCGCAGGTTTTGCAGATGCCACAGGAAGATTTCTTCCCTTAGTTTGCACATTAAATGCTGCCCGAATATTGGATGCAGCTTGCAAACTTTTAAAAGTATCACATGATGAATTGGCAAAATTAGCTCTTAGTGCACAACCTGGCGCAAATGGCTTGACCTTACTGCCATATTTTGAGGGAGAGCGCACACCTAATAGACCAAATGCGCGCGGCACCTTGCATGGACTATCGCTTGCAAATTCTGATCCTGCAAACATCGCACGCGCCTATATAGAGGGAATGTTATGTGGTTTGGCAGATGCGGTCTTCGCCCTCGAGAAATTAGGAGTCTCGGTAAATCGCATCCTTCTAGTAGGAGGTGCAGCAAAGAATCCTGCGGTAGCTCCTATTGCAGCAAGTATCTTTGGTCGCAACGTGCTCTTGCCACCGAGTGGAGAGTACGTGGCACTTGGCGCGGCGAAACAAGCCACTTGGGTGGCAACAGGAGCACTACCAGAGTGGCAGATTGGTGAAATTGTTGAATATGAAAGCGCACATACCCCAGAGATTTTTGCGCGATATCAAGAGCTGGTTATGAAAACGGAGACTTTTTCGGAGACTTTCTAAGCGGTAACTCGGACACCTTTTCCGACCACGACTATTCCGCT
>CAZZLH010000004.1:61049-63881 GCA_964654815.1 uncultured Actinomycetes bacterium | reverse complement strand
TTCCCTGTGGCTCCCAGTAGTAAACGCCGCCAACCTTTGAACCCCACTGGAACTGACCCTTACCGAAAATCGGACGGATGATCCAGTATTGATCCATTACGTACTGTGCGCCTTGCTTCCATAGGGCAGCCTGCTTAGCACGATTGGTTTCATTCTTACCTGCATCAGAGATCTTCTTGAACGCTGCATATGCAGGGTCATCCCAGTTCTGTGAAAGGTTAAATCCACCTTCCTTGGTGAATAGCTCTGGAATAACAGTTGAAGCATTTGCCCAGTCAGCTCCCCAACCTGCAGATGAGATGTCATTCTGCTTAGCTGGGTTTAGCACTGTTGAGTAGTACTGACCTGATGGGATGAAGTTGAACTTGATGACGATACCAGCAGCCTTTAGGGCATCAGTGATCAACTGCGATGCCTTCTGGTTGGTTGCTGATTGAGCGATATCCCAGACGATGCCATCGACTGTGGCCTTCTTGTAGTTATCTGGGCACTTGCTCTTTGCGCCTTCAACGAGTGACTTTGCATACTCAGGGTTACCAGTGATCTTCCAGTTTGGATCATGGATATTGCCTGTGGTCTTTGCATAGTCAAGGCCAAGAACTGGCTTGATTGGGTTATCTCCAGGGACTCCGTAATAAACCAAGCCACCAGATAGATCGATTAGTGCTTGAGTATTGATTGCGAAGAAGACCGCCTTGCGGATATCCAAGCAATCCATCTTGCCCTTAGAGACGTTCATCGCGGCATAACGTACATATGGATCGAATACGTTCATGCGCTGCTTAGCGCGCTTTGGATCTTCGAAGAATGCACGGTTATTGGTTGGCTGTAGACCATCTAGGTTTACAGTATTTGGAATCTGATCCTCAAGGATGATCTGATCGCGAACATCTTCAGCTAAGCCGAAGCGGACCACGATGTCATCTGGGAATGGAGTACGGAAGGTATCTGAAGAACGCTTCCATGCGCTGTTGCGCACGAGAACCATTTCATCACCGATCTTGTACTTCTCGATCTTGTATGGGCCAGAAGCGAATGGACGTAGGTCGTACTTGTCACCGGTGTCCTTTGAAGCCTTAACTGGAGCGCCAGCTGGGTAAGTTAGCGCGTAGTTGAAGTCTGCAAATGAGCGATTAAGGTTGAAGGTAACTGTGTTACCTGAGCAAGTAACTGCCTTGTCGAATAGCGCTTGGCCAGTCTTCTTATATGGACCTGCGTACTTTGAGGAGCCATCGGCATTCTTTGGAATGTCCAATGCTTGTACTAGGTACTGTGGTCCGTCGGTGATTACATCTGCAGCGAATGGACGAGAGACACCGTACTTAACATCAGCGCAGGTGATGGCTGAGCCATCTTCCCATGTGACGCCAGGACGAAGTGTGAACTTCCAGGTCTTTGCATTGTTTGATGGAACACCGGTATTTGTTGCTAAGTCACCAACTAGTGATGAACCTGCAGAGCCCTTGGTTGGCTTATATGAAACCAAGTTACGGTATAGGTAAGAGTTGAAGAACGCGATATCGCGGCCGGTGTAAACACGGGCTGGATCTACGTGATCAAACTGCTCTGAGTGGGTGATGAAGTACAAGGTGCCACCAGTTTGTGGTGCTGCCTGTGCACTTGTTGTGCCGACTAGTACGCCCGCAGTTGCAAGTGCTAACACCGCAGCTGAAGCGACTACTCGACGGCCAAAAACAGCCTTCGCTGTTTTAAAACCGGACATTTGTCCTCCTTGTTTGTAAAGACCAAACCTCGGCTTTGAGATCTGGTTCTCTTCGACTCCCCCTCGCAATCTCGCGAGAATTTCGAGGTCGGGCCAAAGAAAGCTATTTTTTTGTTAGGTGTGTGAAGCCTTTGGGTCTAAGGCATCACGTACTGCATCGCCCAATAGGTTTAGCGCCAAGAAGACGATCACCAACATGGTTGATGGAATTATTAAATATGCCGGATCGCTGCGCCAGTAAGAAACAGAGTCCGAGAGGACCAATCCCCAAGTAGATGCCGGTGCCTGCACGCCAACACCTAGGAATGAGAAAACTGCTTCGGCTGAAAGGAATCCAGGTAGTGAAAGTGAGAGAAATACGATGGCGGTTGGCCATAAATTTGGCAACATCTCTTTGACAATGATTCGAGGCGAGGATGCACCAGCTGCTTGAGCGGCCATCACGAAATCTCGCTCACGAAGTGACATCGCCTGCGAACGTACCAAACGAGCAAAACCCATCCAGCCAAAGAAAACGAAGAATAAAATCAAGACCACGATGCGAGCGCCATTATCTTTTGCAATGCCTAGCGCTTCGATTCGTTGAGTCATCGGAAGCACTAAGGCGATGATCATGAATGTGGATGGGAAAGATAGTAAGAAATCTGAGATTCGACCTACTACCGCATCGACTCTGCCACGGAAATAACCGACCGTTAATCCAATCAAAAGGCCAAGTCCGATACTGGTTAGGCTGGTGATAATGGCGACGCTAAAGGAGATACGTGCGCCGTAAAGCAACATGGTGAGTAAGTCACGACCGGCGCCTGGTTCGACGCCCAGCGGATGATCCCAACTCATTCCGCCAAATCGCCCAATCGGCATACCTTGATCATCGAGCGCATCAAGGTAGCTAAAGCCATTTTTCAATCCGAGTAACTTTGTTAAGACTGGCGCTAGGAAGGCGCATACTACGAAGAAGAGCGCGACGCTGCCAGAAATTACACCGGAGCGATTTCGTTTAAATCTGGACCAAGCAATCTGGCGAGGAGTTCGTTGGATGATTGCTTCATCCGACGTAATGACTTGTGACAAGTCTGCTCCTCCATTGGACACTAAATAACCTCAAG
>CAZZLH010000004.1:43337-60949 GCA_964654815.1 uncultured Actinomycetes bacterium | reverse complement strand
GGTTTGAAAACCCGAAAAGTCCGATTTAGGTTAATTTTCCATAACTTCGGGGTATTTCACCCTAGCTATCAAGGGCACTGGCAGCAGGCACCCGATAAGCATCACCAGCAGCCAGATATTGGCTAATCCCGCATCGAACATGAAGCCTGCAAGCGGCGCACCGAAGACCCCGGCGATACCCCATTGCAGACTCATCAATGAATTACTCCGGCCACGGATGTGATCCGGTATCAAACCATTAACCACAGTCGGAATTGTGGGCGACCAGATGGTCTCGCCTAATCCAAAGATCACTGTACTTAATAGCAGAAGTGGCAGGATGAAAATTGCTGGCGATACGAGAGTCAAAGCCACCGCCACCCAACTTAACGCCCAGATAAATCCAACATACACCAAAGTCTTCGCCGGAGAATGTCGCTCTAGCCATTTCAAAACTGGACCTTGCATCAACAAGATGGCAAAGCAATTAGCCGCCCAAATAATGCCCAGCCACTTTGGCGAAGCGTCCAATACTGAGGTGACAAAAAGTGGAATGCCGGCCGATACTGAGGCATAACCACATAGCGTCAGAATTATCGAACCACGGAATAATTTCATGAGTTCGTGATTCTTAAATACCTCACTATAGGAACCTTTTTTGTAGGAACCTTTGGTCTCGTCCTCTTTATCAATACGACTTCCTACCCAAGCTGGTAGAGAGAAGGCAATTAGTAGATAGAAGAGATAGGTAGCCCCGTCTAACCAATACAACAATTGGAAAGAGCTAAGGTCACCCGCAGTCACAACCAAACTTGAGACGATACCTCCTACGCCAATACCTAAATTAAGCGCCATGAAATTGAAGGCAAAGACTCGCTGCCTAACTTTCTCATCGACCAATCGAGTAAGGCAGACAGATTGGGCCGGCCAATTGATCGCATCTCCAATTGCCATAATTGACGCCACAATCAGAACCTGAGATTTGGTCTCGACCAAAGATAATCCGAATACCGAAATTGCCTTGATGGTCAAGCCATATATCAGCACTATACGACCACCAAATTTATCGATCAAAATACCAATTGTGGGATTAAATGCCAGACCCACAATCGCCATCCAAGACATCACTAGACCCGAGAAACCAGCTGAAAATCCGCGAATCGTATGGAGATAGACCAGAAATAAGGTCATGGTCAGGCCCATTCCCAGGGCATTGATCAAATTGCCGGCAATCAACCGGCGCGCATAATTATTTACTTGATCTGAAAATTGATCTAATCCCAGGACTTTGGCATAAGTTTTAAGCACTAAGGAAATCTAACGCCTCTTTGATGATCTGCGGGCGATATTCCTCTCCAAGTGAGATATGGCCATGTCCTGGGACAAAACGTAACTTTGAGCCAGGAATATGTTTTGCCAACCACTCGCTATGCGCCTTTGGCACCATAAAATCATCATCACCCTGCCAGACCACGACTGGTTTATCAATCTTTGCCAGATCAAAACCAAAAGGTCGGACAAAGGCGAGATCATCATCGATCCACCCGGCAAAACTGACCGATAAAGAGCGGCGAAAAACTGCCGCATCGTGCTCGGCAAGTTGTGGGGTTAGGGCGCGCTTATCTGCATCGCCAATTAATCCACCAAGTACCGTAATCAAATCTGATCCACTGACTTCGCGCATGCCACTGCCATTTTCTTCCATCCAACTATTTATCGAGCTCTCGCCCTTTAACGCGGCGCCAAACTCCTCATGATTCTCCGGACCCATACCAGCTAAGAAATCTAAATCGGGTCTACCGAATTCACCAACGCCTGCCAAAGTGAAAACCGCTTTACAGCGAGCATCACGCGACATATTTAGCGCATGTGGACCACCGCCAGACCAACCAATTGCCACAAATGATTCGATGCCGAAGTGATCAAGTACCGCGACTTGATCAGCCAAATCGCTGGCAACGGTGCGCCCTTTATTTCGATCAGATAGGCCATAACCGGCGCGCGAAGTCGCGAGCGCTCTTACCGAAGTGATCTCGTTTAACCACGGCTCCCACAAGGTGCCATCACTTGGTGTCCCATGTAAAAAGAGAATCGCTTGGCTACTTGGTACACCATTCTCAAAATACTCCAGTTTTCGCCCATCATTTAAGGTTATTTGGCTCATGTAAGAAGCGTACCGATAGATTTGCACCTATGAGTTTTGGCTTTCAGATTAAACATGAAGCTGATTCGGGTTTGGCCCGGGTCGGAACCATTTCGACTCCTCATGGCCAGATCCAAACTCCCGCATTTATCCCAGTCGGAACTAAGGCGACCGTAAAGTCGGTATTGCCCGAGTCGATGCGCGAACTTGGCGCGCAGGTGATTCTGGCAAATGCTTACCATTTATATCTTCAGCCAGGTCCAGAAATCTTGGATGAGGCAGGTGGGTTGGCTAAATTCATGAATTGGGATGGGCCCACGGTTACCGATAGCGGTGGCTTTCAGGTTCTATCACTCGGCGTTGGTTTCAAGAAGGTACTTGCCATGAATGCCGATACTTTCCGCGCAGATGATGTGATCGCAGATAATAAAGAACGACTCGCACATGTTGATGATGAAGGGGTAACTTTTAAATCGCATCTTGATGGTTCGATGCATAGATTCACCCCTGAAATCTCCATGCAGATTCAACATAAGATCGGCGCTGACATCATGTTCGCCTTTGATGAATGCACTACCTTGCATAACACTCGTGGCTATCAGAAGAAGGCGCTAGCGCGTACCCATGCTTGGGCTATCCGATGCTTGGACGAACATAAGCGTTTGACGGAATTGCGCCATGACAAGCCATATCAAGCCTTGTACGGCGTCATCCAAGGTGCGCAATATGAAGATTTACGTCGCCAGGCGGCCAAAGAAATTGGCGCACTGGAATCCTCCGGAATAACTTTTGATGGATTTGGGATTGGTGGCGCGCTTGATAAAGATTCACTCGGAGAGATTGTCCGTTGGGTAAATGAAGAGCTCCCTAAAGAAAAGCCCAAACATTTACTCGGAATTGGCGCACCGGAGGATCTCTTCATCGGCGTGGAGAATGGCATCGACACCTTTGATTGCGTTTTAGCCTCACGTATTGCGCGAACTTCGGCGGTTTACACGATGGCCGGGCGATTCAATGTCTCAAATGGTCCGCATCGTCGTGAGTTCTTCCCGATTGATGAGGATTGTGATTGCTATACCTGTCGTAACTTCACCCGCGCCTATCTAAACCATCTATTCCGCGCCAAAGAGATGGTCGCTGCAACCCTTGCCACTATCCATAATGAACGCTTTATCGTCCGATTGGTGGATCAGATTCGCCAATCCTTGATAGATGGGAATTTCTCCGAATTGAAAGGTGAATTCCTCGGTCGCTACAACCATAAATCCGGCCAGGCCAGCGACTAATGGCCTCAGGATTTAGCGGAGTTTGGCAGACTCCCACACTTCGTAAATTGGTAGCAGCTAGATTCATCTCTAATTTAGGAAATGGCTTAGGGCCGATAGCAATCCCCTTCGGTGTCTTTAGCCTGCCCAACACAAATGGCACCAGTCTTTCCATCGTCTGGCTTGCCAATATGTTGCCACTAGTGGCATTTACTTTAATTGGCGGCGTAATTGGAGATAAATTTCCTAGAGCGCAGATGGTAGGCGGAACCGATATCTTGCTAGGTTTTTTAGTAATGGCAAATGGTTTGGCATTAATAACCGGAAATGGCGCGTTATGGATTTTTATTGTGGTCGGATTCTTAGGTGGTTTTCTAAATGCCATCTGGTATCCATCCATGGGAGCGCTGACCACCGACTTAGCCGATGAGAAGATTCTGCAAGAATCAAACTCTGCCATCATGCTCTCTAGCAATATTGCAATGATCATCGGAACCTCTATTGGAGGATTGCTAGTGGCAACTGTTGGCGCAGGTTGGGCCATAGCTATAGATGGCATGACATTTTTGCTTGCCGGATTGATTGTTTATACCTTGCGCAGTTACACACCGGTTGCTAAGGCTCGCGGTGAATCAACATTGAAAGAGCTACGTAGTGGTTGGCGTGAATTCACCTCACATAGATGGATCGTGGCGATTGTCGCCGCATCAACCATCATGTACGCAGGTGAGAGAGCGGTCTATTCGATAGTTGGGCCATTGATTGCCGAACGAGAGTTGGGTGGGCCCAAACCTTGGTCATTTATCCTGGCAGCTTGGGGTTTGGGATCGATTTTGGGCGTGCTCTTTGCAGGGAAATTTAGGCCAACCCATCCGATTAGGTTTATTTTGATGGCGCAATTTCCTATGGTGCTCTGGATGTTCGCTTTAGGCCATACCAACTCACTGCTACTGATTGCACTCTGTGCTCTCGCTGCAGGTTTTGCCATAGATCTCTTCTATGTAATTTGGATTACGACCATCCAACAACATGTTGCGAAAGCATCATTGTCAAAAGTCCTGGCTTACGATGCTTGGGGCGCGATGGCTATGGCCCCACTAATAATGGGTTTTGCGGGACCGCTATCCGAGGAATTTGGCACTACCTCGACATTAAATCTGCTGGCGCTCCTATTCCTGATTGCGATGTTACTTCCCTTCTTAGTTAAGGAAGTTAGGCAAATCCGGGCCGCCTAGTTCAAAAGAGAACTTATTTGAGCGCCTGCCTGATCAATTCGGGATTATCAGTAATCAAAGTGTCCACGCCCCAATTAGCTAACTTTCTCGCTACCTCCGGATCGTTGACGGTCCAAACAAACATCTGCTGACCTTTGCGTTTGCAACTTTCTACCCAAGCCTGATCCACTAATTTCCAATATGGCGCGACCACATCAGCATGGAATCTAGGGATCCATTTGAATTTTCGCTCTACCAATTGCACTTTACGTCCAGGAAAATCTCGCATTCGCCTTACGGCAGCTGGAGAGAAGGACATGAAGCTCATATTGATCTTCGGATTTAAATCGCTTAACTCTGCTTTAAGGCGCTCCTCCAATAAACCTTTGAATTTATTGGGATGTTTGGTCTCAATCAATACATCTTTACCTGATTTAATCGCGATATCCATGAACTCCTTGAAAAGGATCGGTTTGGGGTTTGCCTCTGACATCTGCGCCCAAGTCAATTCACTAACCTCCCCAGTCATGTCAGATGTGCGATCCATGGTGTCATCGTGCCAACAGACCAATTGCAGATCCTTGGTCAGATGTAGATCGCACTCAAAGCCATCACTTACCGGGATAGCATTTACATAAGCCTCGCGGCTCATCTCTGGGAATTTAGCCGAGTAACCTCGGTGTGCAATCACGCGAACCATCCGATGATTCTACTTTCTGGCGTCTCTGATGCGGGCGATACGAATTCGAGCGAATTTTTGACTCGGTGATTCATGGCCCAAAATTGCGCTTAAAAAGCCCAACATAACTCTTGCACTTCGCAACCAGATTCGACCTTTAGGTTTCAAACCAAGCAACGCTTGATCTCGTGGGACAAGCGTTGCAATCGCAGCATTAGCAAAGACCGTAAATGGCAGTAGTCCAAGTTTGGAAAATGGTGGCTTTAAAATGAATTTCACTACATCTAAAGTTTGTTCGTTTGCCATTAGCGCGGTATCTCGAAAGTAATCAAGTTTCGCCTCTAATTCGGCGACCGATTTGGGTGCGTCGGTCAGCCCTAATGGCTCAGCACTTCTCGCCCATTCACGTACATATTGATCAGCGGATGTTTGGAATCTGTAACCCAAATCGATGTAGCTCTTTAAGAATGCATCTGTAAATGCGCAGTGCACCCACATTAGATAATCATGGCTCTGTGCGGCATAGTCGTGCAGTTGGCCATCCTTACCGCGGTACTGGCCCGTTACTCTCGAATGCATTTGATTGACTCGTTCGGCCTCTTTGAGGATGAATTCAGTTGCGCCAAAAGAGGTAACGGTTAACCAACGTGTCGTGCCTGCCAAACGACCGAGCGCATCAACTTGGTAGCGCGAATGTTCGGCAACCCCTGATAGCGCTGCTGGATGGGCCGCTTGCAAGAGCAGCGCCCTAATCCCGCCGACGATAGTTGAGATACATCCATGTACCTCCCAAACTGCCGACTCTGGCCCAAAGTAACCTTCATCATCGCCTTCCAACATATAGAAAGCCCATTTCGGTGTACCTTCCGGCGAGCCCGAAACAACCTCGCGAAAACGATCAGCCAGTGGTTTGGTTAGTGGGAAATTACTTAAATCAATACGACGTGCCATCAAATTAATATTTAAGCCAGTAATCCTGCATGTACTTCTCTCCCTCATCGCAGAAGAAGGTAACTACCGTCTCTAAGTTATGCTCCGCTTTCAATTTCTTCGCTGCCAATAGATGAGCGCCGGATGAGGGCCCGACAAAGATGCCATGGGTGCGCGCGATACGGCGCATCTCATTGATGGAGTCCTGAGAGTGAATATGTACGAAACCATCAATCTCATCTTTGTGGCGCTCGATAATGCCAGGCACAAAGCCATCTGAGATTCCTTCAATCAAATGCTTGGCCACCTCGCCACATGCAATGGTGCAGGACTCTGACGGTTCCAAGGCGTAGGTCTGAGAATCAGGGTTTACCGCTTTGAATGCTTTACCAACACCAATGATCGTGCCACCGGTACCCACGCCACCCACAACCAATTGTGGCTTACTTGGTAACTCTGAGATTATCTCTTGCGCCAACCATTCAAAGTTTTCGTCAACATTCCACTCATTATCAAATTGCTGTGGTGCGAAATAGCCAGGTTCTTTGCCTAATCGACGTACTTCATCCAAAGCATCATTGACATGGAAATCGCCAATGGTTCTAACTTCAGCGCCGAATGCCTTAGATATGGCTACTCGTTCTTGGCTAAGTCCGGTAGGCATCACTACCAACATTTTGTAACCTTTGACTGCGGCTACCATCGACATGGCATTGCCGGTATTTCCAGATGAGGCTTCGACAATTGTGTCACCTGGTTTTAACAAACCGTCCCGCTCAGCGCGTTCGATCATGTACTTGGCAATACGCGCTTTGATTGAGCCAGATGGATTTAAGTACTCCATCTTTACCCAGATTCCCTCGATATTTAGCAAAGGGGTATGGCCAATGGCATCGAGAATATTCTTCATAATGTGCTCACCGCTCGCTTCGACTTAGCTAACCAATCAGGATTGATAGTAACGCCCCAACCCGGTTCGGCTGGAATTCTCACCTTACCTGACTCGACTTTAAATGGATCTCCCAGAAATAGCCCTTGCTGCCATGGATAGTAATCAGCTTCCTCGATAGAGAACTCAAGATATTTACCTGGGTTTGGTATCGCACCAAGAAGGTGCATGGTGCAGATAGTCACAAGTGAGAGATTGGCGCTATGTGGCGTCACTGGCATACCAGCTTTATGCGCCATCTCTACCACTTTCAAAGTTCGCCAGATTCCACCCATGTACATCACGTCTGGTTGCAAGATATCGACTGCGCGCATATCAATCATCCGACGCCAAGTGGCGAGATCCCAATCCTGTTCGCCGCCTGTGACATCGATATCCAGCGCATCGGTGACTTCTTTGGTTTCCTCTAGCTCCCAATACTTACAAGGCTCTTCAAAGTGCGAGATCCCCTCGCCTTGTAGCAATTTGCCAACTTCTATCGCGCGCTTTGGCGAGAAGCCAGAATTACCATCGACCAACTTTGCAATTCCATCACCAAGCGCCCTGGCAACCACGGGCACCACCGCTTCAGTGCGCCCCGGCCACTCATCCACATCATTGCCACACTCGGCTCCCACCCGCCATTTAAATGCATCAAATCCAAATTCATCACGCAATTTCACAAAACGCTTCGCCTCATCCTCTGGCGTGATGTCTCGCTTCATCGATGAGGCATAGGCTCGCAACTCTCTTGGTTTGCCCCCCAGCAATTCAACTACCGGCTTGCTCTCTGCCTTACCTTTCAAATCCCATAACGCGGTATCCAAACCGGCATTAGCTCGACAGCGATAACTTCCGGGATATTTATGCTCTTTTGCTTCAACACGATTGATCAAATATCCAATGTCATCAGCAGGTTGACCCAATACCCAAGGGGCAATTTGGCGATGTAAGACTTGAGCAGTGATATCAGCGTTGTAGGTCGAGGTCTGTCCCCAACCAATAAGGCCAGAATCGGTGGTTACCTTTACAAAGCAGACAAATTCATCTGTATAACTTTCCAGCGAAATTATTTTGCCAAATGACATCTCTTTAAGCGCCTAAATTAATTACTTGACGAAGACTGCGACTTTGTCCGCAGTAACTTCGACGGCAACGCCGGGAGTCAATCCAACTGCATCCTGGGATTCCATCTGCGAATTGATTCTGGTGCCATCGCTTAGGTTGACCATTACACGGCAGATTGAGCCAAGGAATGAGGTAGAGATAACGCGCGCACTTGCGTTTGGGCTGGCTTTGACGGTTAGCGCCTCGGGCCTAATCAAAGCGGTGCCCTCACCTGAGGTAATCGAACCAGGCAGAGTACTTAAGGTGGTGCCAAATAAATCAAAGGAGCCATTAACAACCTTTACTTTGATTTGATTGGTAAGTCCCACGAACTCTGCGACAAATGAGGTTGCAGGGCGATCATAGAGTTCGGCTGGAGAGGCAATCTGCTCCAAAAGTCCATTTCGCATTACGCCGACTCGATCTGCGATACCTAGCGCCTCCTCTTGATCATGTGTTACGAAGAGAGTTGTAGTTCCCAATTCGATTTGAATTCTACGAATCTCATCGCGCAACTGGGTGCGTACTTTGGCATCGAGTGCTGAGAGCGGCTCATCCAATAGCAACACTTGAGGTGAAATTGCTAAGGCGCGTGCTAGAGCGACGCGCTGTTGCTGGCCGCCAGACATCTGATGCGGATAATGATTTGAGTGAGTGGCAAGGCCGATAAGTTCGAGCAGTTCATCAGAACGCGATTTGCGCTTATCAGCAGAGGTCTTATGCGCCTTTAATTTCAAGCCATACTCAACATTCTCACGCGCTGTCATGTGTGGAAATAGCGAGTAGGCCTGGAAGACCATTCCCATATTCCGCTTATTTGGCGCTACATAAGTGATATCTGCGCCATCTACGATAATCTGGCCGCGATCTAATTGCTGCAATCCAGCAAGAGCGCGAAGCGCTGTGGTTTTACCGCAACCTGATGGGCCAAGGAGCGCGACAAACTCGCCTTTGGCGATATCTAAATTCAAACCATCAAGTGCTTTGACGGGGCCAAAATGCTTGGTGATATCCACCAACTGTACGTATGAAGAACTCACTTGATCTCCTTTGGGTTAGGCGACATCAACATCTAAAACCTCTTTTTGCCGCTTCTTCTGCGGAATAATTAATAATAAAATCAACACAAAGAGTATTGAGGCAAGCGAAACTGCCACTGCCACATTGCCGCTTGATCTGCCAATCTGAGCAATTACCACTTGGAAAGTTTTGTAATTTAGCAAGTTTGAAATAGTGAACTCACCCAGCACCAAAGCGATAGCAATAAATGAACCATTTAAAATGCCGGTGCGCAAGGTAGGCATGATTATCCCTGCCATCATTCTGGATGTGGATGCGCCTAGAGTTCTTGATGCTTCTGAAAGCGTGTGGATATCTGATGCGTCTAGGGATGCAGATAATGATCTATAGGTATATGGCAGAATTAACATCGAATAAACCAGAGACAAGGTAATTGGTGATTCTGTAATGTTAATTGCAATCCACCGATAGAGCGGAGCAATTCCAACCACAATTACAATTGCGGGAATCGCAAGTGGAATCAAGCAAATTAGCTCCACAATCCGCTTCAATTTGGGGAGTTTCAAATGAACCCAGACCACAGTTGGCACAATCAAAACCAGGATCAAAAACATCACAATGACCGCACTGATCATTGATCTAATTATCGCTATGGTTAAATCTGGCTGACTTGGAATCACTTTCCAAGCATCAAGTGTTCTGCCGCCTTGTCCGAAAAGAAATGGCTTGGTTGAAAAATCTAACATTGAATAAAGTGGTAACAGTAAATAAGTGCCAACCACAAGGATAATCAACAATCGCCAAATTTTTACTTTCCAATTGGATTTCATCGTGTGGACTCCCACCGGCTGACGCGTCTTCGAATTTGAGCGTATAGCGCCATAGCGATAATTACCACAACAACCATAAACATTGAAAGCCCTTTAGCCACTTGAGGATTCGCACCGCCAACTTCACTGGAAAGTGCATTTCCAATCTGTAATGGTGTTAAGAAATCAGACATATTGATCAAAACTGCTGCAGTGGCATAGGCAGAGAATGAATTCACAAAAAGTAGTAGAACAGCACCGAAGTAAGAAGGTGTCAGAACTGGAATACCAACTCGGACCCAATATTCAAAAGTTTTTCCACCAAGAGAATCTGAAGCTTCTCGCCATTGCGGTTTCATATTTTCAATCGTTGGCAAGAAAACCAACACCATAAGTGGAATTTGGAAAAATGTATAAACAACAGAAAGTCCATTAATTGTGTAAAGCCAAGCAGATTGCGCAAGAAAACTATCTGGAGCAAATTTAACAGCTAAAGATGAAACCACACCGTTAAAACCGAATGTGGCAAGGAAGGCAAAGACCAACATCACGCCACCAAATTGCGCTAGTACTGATGAAAGCGCTACCGAGAATCTGTAGAAAATGCCGCCTGCTTTTGCTGTGGCCAATGTCCAAGCAAATAAACCACCGAGAATAGAACCTAAGATTGCAGTCTTTACTGAAATTTCAATTGAATTGCCAAATGCACTTCGAACTATTGGATCATTAAACAATTCTGCAATTTTTCCTGGATTGGATTTGCCAGATGAATCTTCGAAGGCGCCTTTGACTACGTTAAAAGTTGGATAAAGCAGGAAAATCCCGGTAAAAATTAAAAATGGAATTACGCCAAGATATGCGGCATTTTTTCGTAAATACCGAGAACCGGTACTGCGTTTTGCAGCACCGGTTCCCTGGTATTGAACGTTTGCCATTTAGGAATTAATTAATCAATTGACCTTGATTACTTAGTTCCGACAGCAGCTGGCCATGCGGTCTTTAGGTACTCGCGTGCCTTGAGGTTTTGTGCAGATGATGCAGCAGGTGTTGTCATTTTGCTGCGTCCGATCTGTGCGATACCGGCTGCTGGTGCACGCTTGGTCTTAACCATCCAGGCCCATAGTGTTGGAGTTGCTCCGCCACCTGCCCAAACTGCTGCGCCTTCTTCACCTAGGGTGTATTCCATCCATAGACGTGCGCATGCTGGGTTTGGTGCCCAAGCAGAAACGGCAGAGTTGTAAGTTGAACCAACCGCTGCAGGAGTAAATAGCTTCCACTCCTTACCGATCTTCTTGAATTCCTTGGCAACGCCAACTGCAAGATATCCATTGTCCATAACTACAGGGGTCTGACCTGCAGCGATGGTTGCTTGGGTTGGGTTTACGTTGATGAAGTTGCCAGCATCCTTAAGCTTCTTAAACCATGCAACTGCAGGTGAGATATCATCAAAAGTGCCGCCCAATGCAAGATTTACCATCCAGATTGAGTTTAGCGCTGCAGAAGAACCTTGTGGATCTCCGTTGATGGTGACTTTGCCCTTAAATACTGGCTTCAATAGATCATCAAGTTTGGTAATTGTGCCAAGTGATCCGTCGTAACCGATTGTCATGGTACCGGAGTAGTTTGGTGTGTATTCTGCTGATGTAACATCAGATGCACCGCTTAGATACTTCCAGGTACGTACTTTGTAAGGAGCAAAAGTTCCTGTTCCTAAATACTTATCTGCAACAGCCTTACCAATGTCGAAGACATCTGGTGAACGGTTGGTGCCTTTTAGACGATTTGCAGCATCGATTTCATCTTGTGATGATGCCTCTGGATCTGCTTCGTCGATCTTTACACCGTATTTAGCTTTGAAACCATCGATCATTGCCTTGTAATCTGCCCAGTAATGCGGCAATGCGATTACGTTTAACTGGCCTTCCTTCTTGCACGCTGCAGCTAGACCTGCAATACCGCCAACTTGGGAAGCGCTGGTTGCGGTTGCGAACTTGCTTGCTGCATTTGCTGAAGAGAGGGTAAGTGTGGGTATAGCAAGCGCTAGCGAGACGGTAGCGACTACCGCAACTCTAGCTGGCTTTGAAAACTTCACTGTTTTCTCCTTAGTTTAGTTTTGCATTTGATTTTTGATATTTAGTTGTAAATCCCAAGCACTAAAAATTCACGTGATGATTTTTAGAGTTTGGAAACTTGATATTTGCATATACGCGAATTAGGTGCAGGAGATGAAAGGTCATTCGAATACTCATTCGAAAACCAGGACATTTCTCGCCCCCTCGCCTGCCCTCAATCGCTTGACGGCCTCATTTAGACCCTCTAAACCTATGCGCTGGCTTATCAGTTCGTCTAGGAATAACTCACCTTTCAGGTAACTTTTTACTAACGAAAGGACATCTTTTTCTAGCTCCGCGGAGCCGAAGTAGCAACCTTTTATCGATTGCTCATTGACAAATGGCCCGGCATCCAGCGTTATTTGGGCTCCATTTTTTAGTAGCCCCACCAAGGTCAACTGCCCCTGGACTCCGGTGGCTAGCCATGCCTGTGAGATGGTTGCCTCTCGCCCCGAGGCGTCAAAGACGAAATCTGCGCCGCCACAAACTTGTTTGACGAATGCAACTGGATCTTCCTTGCTGGCATTAACTGTATGGGTAGCGCCTAATTTCTTGGCAATTGCTAACTTCTCATCACTTACATCTACTGCGATGATGATTTTGGCGCCAACAATGCGCGCACCTTGGATGCTATTTAATCCCACTCCACCACAACCAAATACCGCAACCGATGATCCTGGCTTTACCTTTGCGGTATTTACCACTGCGCCATATCCGGTCAGTACCGCACAACTCAATAACGCAGCGCGATCAAGGGGCATCTCTTTAGGAATAACTACCGAACCACTTGCTGGCACCACTGCATATTCTGCGAAAGATGCCACACATAGGAATTGATTTAACTTAGCGCCATTCTCAGAGAGCCTGCTGGTCTTATCGAATAAACCACCAACGCTCATGGCATCGCCAGCAGTTGCGCAGTAATTTGGGATACCGCGTTGGCACCACTCGCATTTTCCGCAACTTGGCACGATCGACATAACTACATGGTCGCCCACTGAAATATTTGTGACATCTGGTCCAACTTCTACGACCACACCAGCTGCCTCATGTCCAATCACCGCAGGAAATGGCACCAACTTACGTTTGCCATCAATGGCATTTAAATCGCTGGCACAGAGGCCACTTGCCGCAACTTTTACCAGGATCTCACCTGACTTCGGTTTTTCGATATCTACCTCTGCAATACGAAAATCTTTGCCAACTTCATCTAATACTGCGGCTTTCATCTTCATGGCTGGGCTACTTTCTTCATATTCTTAGGGCATCTTCTCGTAAGCAGGTAAGGTCAAAAAGTCCAAGTATTCATCGCTGACCGCACAGGCGATAAAGGTCTCCTTCGCCTGTGCGTATTTTGCTGCATCTCCCAGTTTGGCAACCTCTTCATCGGTTAATTGCCCAACCAACTCTTTGGTGATGGTGCGACCATCTTCTAATGCGATCTTGTTGTATATCCACTGCCAAATTTGGCTCCGGGAAATCTCTGCCGTGGCAGCATCTTCCATCAAATTAAAGATCGCTACTGCGCCCACTCCACGCAGCCAACTCTCTAGATATTGAATGGAGACGCTGATGTTATTTCTTAACCCTGCTTCAGTGACTCCGCCCGGAGTGGCCTTAACATTTAATATATCATCCGCAGTAACTGATACCTCAGCGCGCTTTCGTGAAATTTGATTTGGCGCTTCGCCTAGCACCTTGGTGAATTCATTCTTGCAAAGCTCCACCATGCCAGGATGTGCAACCCAAGATCCATCAAAACCATCACCTGCTTCGCGCGCCTTATCCGCCTGAACTTTGGCAAAGGCAGCTTCATTAATGGCCGGATCAGAGCTCGGTATGAAAGCAGCCATTCCTCCGATTGCCGAGGCGCCTCTTTTGTGACAGGTCTTAACTAATAACTCGGTGTAGGCCCGCATAAATGGCACCGTCATCGTCACCGCATTTCGCTCCGGCAAAACGAAATCTTTACCGCTAGTTCTATGGGTCTTGATCACGCTAAACATGTAATCCCAGCGCCCCGCATTTAACCCAGCAGAGTGTTCGCGCAATTCGTAGAGGATCTCCTCCATCTCAAATGCCGCAGGGTAGGTCTCAATCAAAACCGTGGCGCGAATGGTTCCGCGCGGGATACCAACATGCTCTTGCGCAATCAAAAATGCCTCATTCCAAAGGCGCGCTTCGAGATGAGACTCAAGTTTCGGGATATAGAAATATGGGCCAAAACCATTTTGGATCTGCAACTTGGCGCTAGCTGCCATATAAAGCGCGAAATCCACAAATGAGCCCGAAGTAATCTCGCCATCGACCAAGATATGTTTTTCAGGTAGATGTAAGCCTCTTGGTCGCATCACGATTACGGCTAATGGTTGATCCTTACGTAATTCATACCTCTTACCGGCCTCATTGGTAAATTCAATGGTGCCACGAATTGCATCATTTAGATTCAATTGCCCCAGCACTACGTTCTCCCAAATTGGGGTGGTGGAATCCTCTTGGTCTGCTAGCCAAACCTTGGCACCGGAATTAAGCGCATTTATGGTCATCTTTCGCTCTGTCGGACCAGTGATCTCAACTCGGCGATCAATCAAGCCCGGCGCAAGTGGCGCTACTTTCCAATTTTCGTCTGCTCTAATCGCTTTGGTTTCAGGTAAGAAATCCAACTCTTGGCCGCTTGCGATTGCGGCAATACGAGCTCTCCGCTTCTCCAATAACTCAAGTCGTCGTGGATTTAATTGCTTATGTAATTTCTCTATTAGCGCTAATGCCGAAACGGTAAAAATCTCTTCTTGGCGATTTACATGTGGACCGGTAATAGTTACCGTCATAAGACCCACTTTCTCGCATCTGAATGTGACAATTGGTTACCTCAATTAATGACGGAATGCTAATTACCCAAGGTAACGAAAAGGTAGCGATTTGGTTGCATATAGTGAAACGATTTGTTTCGCCTATGACAATTTAGAGAGGTAGCGCTTTCCTACTCCATCCCTAGCAAAGGCGATCAAGGTCAGGCCAAATTCATGAGCCAAATCGATAGCAAGTGAGGTGGGAGCGCTAACCCCAACCAAGGCAGAGATACCCGCGACTACAGCTTTCTGCACGATTTCATAACCCACTCGACCAGATACCACCAAGGTCCAATCTGATAAGGGCAACTCCCCATCCATCAGAGCTTGGCCAATCACTTTATCTACTGCATTGTGGCGACCGACATCCTCTTTGGCATAACGAATCTGATTCTTTGTGTCAATCAATAACGCGGCATGTAATCCGCCAGTTTTCGAGAATATCGCTTGATTCTTATCTAAAAAATTAGTTAACTTCGAGAGCTCTTGATCGCTCTTGCTACTTGCACTTACCGGTTTGATGCCGCGTTTATGTAGATCAGCGATATTCTCCGAACCGCAGACGCCACAAGCAGAATTCATGGTGAAGCGACGATCCATCTGACGTGAGAAATCTGGCGCATCATTACTTACCTCTGCAATAACTACATTTGCTCTTTGACGTAGCGTTAGTGACTTATCACCACAAACCTTTACCGTGATTAGTTGATCTGGCTTGGTAAGAAAACCCTCTCCCCATAAGAATCCCGCTGCTAATTGCAGATCTGCCCCAGGAGTGCGCATCGTGATGCCTAATTGCTGTTCGATGCCACCTTTTTTAATCCGAATCTCGAGCGGCTCTTCAACTACAACGCTATCTGAAGTCGCGCTCTCAGAGTCGCTACTTCTTACCTTTACCTTCTGAATCGAAGAGGGTGCATCATTTGAGGGCATGGCGGTAAAACTCGGTGTGATCTGGCGCAAGAGTGCCTTTGCCAATAATTAAATCTGCCGCACGCTCTGCCACCATCATCACTGGTGCATAGATATTGCCATTTGTGACATACGGAAATACCGAAGCATCGACCACTCTTAATCCTTCGACTCCATGCACCTTCATATTTGAAGGGTCAACAACCGACATCTCGTCGCTTCCCATCTTTGCGGTGCATGACGGATGTAGCGCAGTCTCAGCATCTTTGCGCACCCATTCCAAAATCTCTTCATCTGTAGTGACTGAAGGGCCAGGTGATGTTTCGCCAGCGTTCATGGAATCTAGCGCAGGTTGGTTCATGATAAATCTCGCTTGGCGGATCGCCTCAATCCACTCTCTGCGATCCTGATCGGTCGAGAGGTAATTAAATTGCATACGCGGCTTGTCAAAAGGATTAGCGCTCTTGATCTTCAACCAGCCTCGAGAGTCTGAATACATTGGCCCGATATGCAATTGATAACCATGTCCGCTCTTAGGGCCGGTTCCGTCATAACGGATCGCAAGTGGTAAGAAGTGGTACATCAAATTTGGATATGCCACTTCATCATTGCTGCGAGTAAAACCGCCCGCCTCAAAATGGTTGGTCGCTGCTGCGCCGGTGCGGAAGAAGAGCCAGAGAAATCCCAGCCAAGGTCGCTTCCAGAACTTTAGAGATGGTTGTTGTGTGACTGGTTGCTTGCAGGCAAATTGCACATATACCTCTAAATGATCCTGCAAATTAGCGCCAACGCCAGGTAGGTGATGCACCATCTTTATACCTAGTGGTTCAAGGTCTTGCGAATTTCCCACCCCAGATAACTGGAGTAATTGCGGGGTATTGATTGAGCCACCGCAGAGAATCACCTCTTTACCCTTGATAGTTACGCTCTCTCCTTTGATCATCGCCTCTACACCGACAGCGCGCTTACCTTCAAAGAGCACTTTGGTAACCATCGCGCGAGTTTTGACCTCTAAATTCTTACGATGCAGCACTGGATATAAATATGCACGTGATGCACTCAACCTACGTCCTCGGTAGACATTTCGATCAAAGCGAGCAAAGCCCTCTTGGCGAAATCCATTTACATCTTTGGTTAAATTAAAGCCAGCTTGTTGAACTGCTTCGAAGAATGCTTTAAATAACGGCCCCTTTGATGGTCCTCGTTCAAGTTTTAATGGACCTTCGCCGCCACGAAGCTCTCCCTTGGGGTCGGCTAAACAACTCTCCATCCGCTTGAAATACGGCAGGCAATGAGCGAAATCCCAATCCTGCATCCCTTTATCTCTCGCCCAGCGTTCGTAATCAAGTGGATTACCACGTTGAAAGATCATGCCATTTATAGAAGATGAGCCGCCCAGCACCTTGCCTCGGGCGTGATAGATCTTGCGGCCATTCATATGTGGCTCTGGTTCGGATTCGTACATCCAGTCGTAATACTTACTGCCAATTGGGAAAGCCAGGCCAGCTGGCATATGAATAAAGACATCCCATTTGTAATCTGGACGCCCTGCCTCAAGAACCAAAACCTCTTTGCTGGAGTCAGCGCTTAAACGATTTGCTAGGACACAACCTGCAGATCCACCACCGACGATGATGTAATCATAAGATTTCAATAGTTGCTCCTA
>CAZZLH010000004.1:0-43237 GCA_964654815.1 uncultured Actinomycetes bacterium | reverse complement strand
TTGCTCTTAAAAAGTTGCTCTTAATAATAAGACCGCCCGCCTGATTGTAGTCAGACGGGCGGCCTTATTAGTAATTTATTACTTACCTAGCCAGGATTTAACCATATCCTGATGCGCATCAATCCACTTCTGTGCTGCCTCTTCAGGCTTCATTCCGCCTTCAATATCTGCTGCAACAGAGTTTTGATCCGCATTGGTCCACTTAAAGTTCTTGATCAAAGTAGCAAATGGCGAACTTGAGTCCATTAGCTTCTTGGTCGCGAGCTTAATAAGTGGCGTCTCTGGATAATCAGTTAGACCGGAGGCCTTCGCGGCATCGGTCCAATCGCTAGCTGGGAAGTTAACGCGAGCTTTATCAAGTCCCGGTAGCTTCACAAATAGCGTGCCAGGCTCCCACCAATAGATAAGTGCAGGTGTCTTGTTCTGCTCTGCCTTGGTGATGGTCTCAACCAGTGCAGCTTCTGAACCAGTTGAGATCGCCTTGAAGTTCAAGTTATTTGCCTTGATCATCTTCTCGCCAATTGTGGTGTAACCCGGTGGGCCCTCATACCAAGCGCCCTTGCCGCCTGAATCAGCGGTCTTAAATAGATCGGCATACTTATTTAGATTCTTGGCATCGGTGATATCTGGATACTTCGCGACCATCCAAGGTGCGACATACATTCCGATCTTGCCGATATTTCCATTCTCGCCAACCTCAACGATTGCGCCGCGATCTACCCACTCTTTCCAACGTCCGCCGCCCCAATCTTCGATGATCACATCGACAGTGCCGGCCTCCATTGCATCATAGGTGACGCTCGCTTCAGCGAGAGTAGTCTGATTAATGGTGCAACCAAGTTCTTTCTTAGCGATCTCTGTAACAACTTGTGCCGAAGCGGTATAGCCATTCCATGCATGCATCGCCATTCCCCAAGTTCCGCAATCTGCGGAAGCCTTTTCGGTACTGGAGCTACATGCTGAAAGCACAAGAGTGAAAGCTAAGGCAGAAGTTGCTAACGCAATACTGCGACCATGCTTTAATCTCATTATCCCTCCTTGGATAATTCATTGTGTGGAAAGCCTAGGCTGGCAGCGCAGACTTGGGAATAGCGAAACTACTTTTTAAGCAATTTTCTTGAGGTTTTTTCCTGGGTTGCTGGCGCGAGTTTTTAGCGCTTATGCGCGACGGGCGGCAGCTTGAGCGATGCGATCTATCGTCACTCCCAGCAGCAGAATAACTAGCCCCGCGACCAATCCCTTGCCCTGTAATTCCGGCTTTGATTGCCCCAGAATCACGAGATAGCCAAGGCCACCAGAACCGACGAATCCACCAATCACCACCACGGCTAAAACGAAGATCATTCCTTGATTGGCCGCAAGCAGTAGCGCACGTTTGGAGGCAGGAAGTTGGACCTTGGTGATTATTTGGCGCACGCTTGAACCTGCCGCGGTCGCAGCTTCAATGATGGTTGCTGGTACCGAGCGAATTCCTTCGCCAACTATCTTCACAACTATGGGAATCGAATAAATAATTCCTGTGGCAATCGCAGTAAATCTCGTGGGGCCAAAGAGTCCTAACATGGGAATTAAATAAACGAAGGCAGGTAACGTCTGTCCGGCATCTAAGAATGGCCGCAAGAATGCATCAGCTCGATCGCTTCGGCCAATCCAGATTCCCAGCCCTACTCCAATAATCATGGTCAAAATAGTGGCAACGATGGTTTGAGTTAGCGTGATCATCGCATCAAACCAGAGACCTGAAGCCACGATCGCAAGTAGCAAAGTGAGCGCTAAAATTGCCACTCGAATCCCGCCAAGTACTAGAGCAATCAAAACAATTGCACCAATGGTTAAGAACCAAGGAGCGCGAGCCAATACATTTTCAATGGGATTCAACACCCAGATAGAGATCAAATCTTTAAAGCCAATTGTGAGAAAGTAAAGATCGGTAGTAAGGAATTTAACGATCTGATTGGTCGCATTCTCAACTTGGACTGCGATACTAAACTTCTCTGGAAATACCGCCAGATTTGGAATAAAAGTTGATAGAGCTATAGCAATTGCCGCCAGAATCCCACTTGTAATCACCTTGATTCTACGCGCCTTCAATTGCGCCGCAGTGGGAGGGATGAATGACTCTTGTTTCTTCGCTGCTGCGCTAGTGGCTCGATCTAAGAGGATCGCCACAAAGACCACAGCAAAGCCCGCCACGAAACCACGCCCAACATTTCGAATAATCAAGGCATCCACCACTGGTTTACCGAGTCCGGGCGCCGCGATTAGCGCCGCGATAACCACAAATGAGAGTGCCGCCATGACGGTCTGATTGATTCCGAGCACGATCATCTGTTTTGCCATAGGCAACTGCACCTTAGTTAGCGTCTGTTTCTTGGTTGCCCCCATGGAGGTAGATGCTTCGACTGGAGAGAAATTCAAACTCCGAATCGCATGTGCCGTAATGCGAATCGTGATTGGGATGCTGTAGACCATTGTGGCGATAGTTGCAGATGCCACACCAATCATGAAAAAGAGCGCAAGCGGAGCGAGATAGACCAGAGTTGGCAGGATCTGAGCCAAATCCAACATTGGCGTGAGGATCTTCAATACGCGATCTGATAGACCGGCCCAAATTCCAAGCGGAATTCCAAAAGCCAAAGAGAGTATTACCGCTGCGATCGTCATCGCAAAGGTATCCATGGTGAATTGCCACATTCCCAATGCGCCACATGCCGTCAATAACGCAACTGCAAGTAATGCAATCCGCAATCTACTGGTGGCATAAACCACGAAACCTAAGATCGCAACAACACCAAACCAGCCAATATACGGAGCTGCGGCACCATTAGTCGGAACTGCAATAAAGGTTCGGATTATCTCCACAAATCCATTTATGAAAAGTCGTATTGGATTGAAGAAGTAGACAAATATTGGGCTTTTGGTGCGATTACCTCGAATTGAATCGGCTACCTCGCCAAAGGCGCTGGTGACCGAAGTGTTATCGGCGATTGGCAGTTCGAGCGTTGCTTTATCTTGGAAGAATTTGGATAACGCAAACCAGATTGCCAGCAGAGCAAGGAGGAAATAACCCTTACGGCTTCGAATCTGCGCAAGCATTAACTAACACCTGCGATGAGTCCTAATACATCCTCCGCTGAGACCACGCCGATTGATTTGCCACCCTCTGTGACATGAACTGGATGATGCGCCGCCATGATCTGTGGCGTCGCTTCACGAATAATGGTGCTGGCCGGAATCTCCACGTTTGCCGCAACTTCGTCTGAGCGAAGCGGTCTAGCCAGATAGCGCAGCGTCAACACGTGCGATTTGGCGATATCTCGGACAAAGTTGGCTACATATTCATCTTTTGGATTGGCCACCAATTCCTCGGGAGTACCGACTTGAATTAGCGCACCATCTCGCATAATTGCGATTCGATCTCCAACCTTTGCCGCTTCTTGCAGATCATGGGTAATAAAGACCATCGTCTTACCTAATTCATAATGCAAACGAATCACCTCGTTCTGCATATCACGACGAATCAATGGATCCAATGCGCTAAAGGGTTCGTCCAAGAACATGATCTGAGGATCTACTGCGAGCGCTCTAGCCAAACCGACTCGTTGCTGCATGCCACCTGACAACTGTTCTGGATAGGCCTCGGAGTAACCCTGGAGACCTACCAATTCAATTACCTCATTTGCTCGCTTGTGACGTGTGGCCTTATCGACGCCATTTATCTCAAGCGAATATGCGATGTTATCTATAACTTTGCGATGCGGTAAGAGCCCAAAATGTTGGAATACCATAGAGAATTTAGTGCGACGTAATTCGCGTAACCGCTTCTCATCCACTTTGAGGATATCTTCACCATCAAAGACCAGCTCGCCCTTGGTCGGTTCGATTAATCGGGTCATGCATCTAACTAGAGTGGATTTGCCAGAACCAGAGAGCCCCATAACTACGAAGACCTCGCCTTTGGCCACTTCAAAGGAGACATCGCGCACCGCGATGGTGTTACCGGTTTTGTTGCGTAGTTCGGTACGACTTAAATCTGCATCGGGGGTACCGATTAACTTTTCCGCATTAGGTCCAAAAACTTTCCAAACACTTCTAACCGAGATCATCGACTCTGGCGACAAAGTGCCCTCCCATCATGATCCCCAATTAGCGATCGGCGAACCAGCCTGATTTACCTGGCTTATTGTTGGTCCAAATGTGCTTGGTTTCAAGGAATTCCTGTAATCCATGCTCGCCCAATTCGCGTCCGATACCTGAGGCCTTATAGCCGCCCCACTCTGCCTGAGGTTTATAGGGTCCATAATCGTTAACCCAAACGGTGCCATGTCGTAGGGCGCTTGATACGCGCTCTGCCTTCTGCGTATCTTGGCTCCAGACCGCGCCACTTAATCCATAAATCGTGTCATTCGCCAGCGCGATCGCCTCTGCTTCACTTTCGAAAGTTTCTACGGTGATGATCGGTCCAAATGATTCATCTTGTACACAACTCATCTTGGTATTGCAGCCGTCTAAAACTGTGGGCGGAAAGAAATGGCCCTTGGCGAATTCACCTTCGGTAAGCGCTTTACCACCAATCAATAATTTAGCGCCTTCAGTGAGCGCCCGCTCCATGTAACGCTCTACATTCTTTAGATGCGCTGCGCTGATCAAAGGTCCGGTCTCAGCATCGACTGAGTTCGGTCCCCCTAATTTGATGGTTTTGGCGCGCCTAACAATCTCATTTACCACCTGATCATGCACTGATTTCTCAACTATCAATCGAGTACCGGCAGAACAAACCTGGCCAGAGTGTAAGAAGCCAGCGGTTACCGCGTTATCAATCGCCGCAGGTAGATCGGCATCAGCAAAAATTATGTTGGGGTTCTTGCCGCCGAGTTCCAGCGCCACCTTCTTTATCGTCTTAGCCGCAAGCGTCATGATTCTCTGACCCACCGCCAAGCTGCCGGTAAATGAAACTAAATCAACTCTGGCATCACCGGTTAGCGCATCACCAATTACCGAGCCTTTACCTAAGACTAAGTTGGCAACTCCCGCTGGCACTCCTGCTTCATCGATTAATTTGAAGAGATGAATCGCAGTCGATGGCGTTAACTCTGAAGGTTTAACGATAAAGCTGCATCCGGCAACTAGCGCTGGCGCGACCTTCCAAGAGACTTGAAGCAATGGATAATTCCAAGGACCAATCAAGGTGCAGACGCCGATAGCTTCCTGCACCACTCGGGAATCAATATGCTCCAGCCCAATCTCAACGCGTTTTTCGCGCTGACTTTTTCCGATATTGGCAAAGTGGCGAAAGCAGGCGATCACATCTGCGATGTCATACTCTGCTTCAACCAGACGCTTTCCGGTGTCGTCGCTCTCTAATTTAGCCAAGATCTTTAGATCGCGCTCCATTAGATCGGCGATTTTGGCAACTAGCTCAGAGCGCCTGGAAAATCCCCAATTTATAAATTCGCCAGAATCGAATGCGCTTCGAGCTGCGCTAATTGCCAATTCAACATCGGCCACAGTCGCCTCTGCAACCGTTGCTACAACATGTCCATCTGCTGGACTCTTTACCTCACAGGTATGGCCTTCAACTGCAGTTTGCCATTTACCGTTGATGTAAAGCGTTGCCGACATCTCTTTACTCGCCTAATTCGCTCTTTCGCTTAGCCACGTAATCGGTAAGGCCGGTAAGTACGGCAGCATCGATCTCGGGCTGCACATACTCTTCTAACTTCTTCTTCCAAATCTCTTCGGCGCGTGCGCGAGTATCTTTTGCGCCCAAACGAGTCCAGCGTTCGAAGTTATCGCTATTGGTTAGGAATGGGCGATAGAAGCAATCACGAAAGCGCTCCATGGTGTGCGCTGCGCCAAGGAAGTGGCCGCCATGTCCAACCTCTTCATGCGCGCCAAATGCCAAGGTCTCCTCATTGAATTCCAGCGGCGTGAACTCTGCGATTAACGCCTGCAAAATTTCAATATCTACGATGAACTTGTCGTAAGAAGAGACCAAGCCACCTTCTAACCAGCCCGCGCTATGCATGACCCAGTTAGTTCCGGCCAAGAAAGTCGGCATCATCGTCATCAATGTTTGGTATCCCGCTTGGGCATCTACCGATTGTGAAGAGTTCAAGCCGCCGCCACCGCGAAATGGCAAGTTAAAACTGCGAGCAATCTGGCCGGTGCAGAGTAGGCCAATACCTGACTCTGGCGTACCAAATTGCGGTGAACCTGATTGCATATCGACATTTGAGAGGAATGAGCCAAAGACCACCGGAACACCGGGGCGAAGTAATTGCGCTAGCGCAATTCCAGCAAGAGCTTCAGCGATCTGCTGTGCCAGAGTTGCGGGGATAGTCACTGGAGACATCGCGCCCATCAATAGGAATGGCGTGATCACCATCGGTTGGCCCGCTAAAACATATTCGCGCATGGAATCCAACATGCGATCATCCCAACGAAGTGGTGAGTTGCAATTTACCAACGAGATTAACGCTGGGGTCTCTTCGATTGCCTTGCGACCACCGTGGATGATCTCCGCCATGGCAATCACATCTTTTGCATTGCTTGCAGAGACCACATTGCCCATGAAGAATTTATCGGTCAAGGTCGCTTGCGCGAAGGCCATATCTAAATGGCGCGAATCAAGTGATAGATCATTTGGCTCTACGACCACGCCACCAACCGAGTCGAGTGCATCAAAGCTCTGCGCTAATTTGCAGAAGTTTTGGAAATCTTTAAATGTGCCATCGCGGCGTACGCCATTCTCTTGTACGAAAGGCGGGCCATACACGCCACCGAAGACCATGGCATCGCCACCAATATGAACATTACGTTTTGGATTTCGTGCGCGCAGATCGAATTCTTTTGGCGCCTTGGCAACTTGCGCCAAGATCCACTCTGGATCGAACTTAACATTCTCGCCACTTACCTCTTGTCCAGCCTCCTTAAGTAAATCGACCGCCCAAGGGCTGGCAAATTCAATTCCGATCTCGGAGACAATTCGCTTCCAACCTTTGGTAAGTGTTGCCATCGACTCTTCGCTAAGAATTTCGTAGCGAGGCATTTTGTTTATGAACATGGCGCGCTCTCCTTCCTCAAGATGCTTGACCTAAGCCAACCATAGAGAATACGCTCAGATAATGGAACACGCGTTCCATTATCTGGAACAGCAACTTTAGCCATTTTGGAGGTATCACATGGCGTTAACCGGCACTCAAGCGGTTGATCGCGCTACCTCGTTATTGATCGCAATTCTAAAATCGCAGGAGCCACCACTGCTCTCCGAGCTTGCGCGAGATTTAAAACTTCCGAAATCGACCACTTCTAGAATTCTTGGCGCGCTAGAAAGACAGAATTTGATTCGACGCGACCGAAACGGTGCATATATCGGTGGCGATGTATTGCTCCGTTATGCCTCAGCACAGAATCAAGATTCCACTTTGATATCGCGGATGCGTCCGGTGCTTGAGAGTTTGGCTAAGCAGACTTCTGAATCAGTCAACCTAGCAGTTCCCGGCAATGGCGGTAGTGGCGAATTGAAATTAATTGATCAGGTAGATGGCCAATATTTATTAGGTGCGACCAATTGGATTGGTAAGAGCGTTCCTTATCACGCCTCAGCACTTGGCAAAGTGCTCCTGGCATTTGGTGCGGCGCAATTGCCAAATGGTGCGCTCCAATCCAAAACTACTCGCACGATAACCTCCCGTACCCAACTTGGTGGCGAGCTCGAAAAGGTGCGTAAAGCAGGATATGCCATTATTGATAGCGAATTAGAGGAAGGTCTAGTTGCGGTTGCGGCACCGGTATATAACCATGATGGCAATGTCATCGCAGCCATATCGATCTCTGGCCCTGATTCTCGAATCAGCCGCGAAGAATTAATCAAGTATGGCGAGTTGATCAATAAAGAATTGAAGAAGCATGAAATATCACCACGAAGAAAGGTAGGCGCAGCATGAGCCATGAAGAGATCCTCAAAGGGTTATTTGATGAGACTCTCGTAGGAAATGCTCCGGCAGTACTCGATCTGACTAATCAGGGAATTGCCGAGGGAATGGATCCTTCATCGATCCTCTTTGATGCGCTAATTCCTGCGCTGGAAGAGGTTGGCGCACGTTTCGAGCGAGGTGACTTCTTCGTTCCAGAGATGTTGATCTCCGGAAAAGCCATGTCTGGTGCGCTAAATGTGCTCCGTCCACTCCTAGCCCAGACTGGTGCAGAATCAGTCGGTACCTTCTTAATGGGTACGGTTAAAGGCGATGTGCACGATATTGGCAAGAATCTGGTCAATATCATGTTGGAAGGCGCGGGCTTTACCGTGATCGATATCGGCGTCCAATGCGCACCCGAGAAATTCATCGCAGCCATCAACGAACATAAGCCAGATATCGTCGGAATGTCCGCCTTCCTAACCACCACGATGCCCATGTTCAAAGTTAATATCCATGAAATCACCAAGGCCGGTCTACGTGATCAAGTGATCATCATGGTCGGTGGTGCACCAGTTACTCAAGAATATGCCGATGTAGTTGGTGCCGATGGTTATGCAGCTGATGCATCTAGCGCAGTTAAAGTTGCTAAAGATTTGATCGCAAAGAAGCGCGCTGCAGTATGAAATTTCTGCCAATTGTCACCACCGTAGAGGATGCCATCAAGAAACCGGTATTCGGTTGTCAGATGTGCGGGCAGTGCGTTTTGCACTCAACCGGAATGGTCTGTCCGATGACCTGCCCTAAAACTTTACGTAATGGACCTTGTGGTGGCGTCCGCGAAGATGGCAATTGCGAAGTTAAACCAGAGATGCAATGCATTTGGGTTAAGGCTTACCATCGCAAAGATACTCTGCATCTGCCGCAAGTTTGGAGGGATCACTACAACGATCTTCGTCCGCCTGTCGATATGCAATTAAAGGGCACCTCTTCCTGGATAAATCTGATTACCAAGCGCGACAAGCAGACGCCTAAGGGTTGGGCTGAAAATGTCTAAGCTCCAAGAGCTAATCGAAAATACCAATGAGCTGGTCTTCACCGCGGAATTTCCCTCAATCGATGGCGGCGGTATGGAGAAAGTCGCAAAGGCGGCAGATCGTTTGCGCCCTTGGTTTGATGCGGTTAACTCAACCGACAATGCAGCAGCGCATGCACATGCCTCTAATCTTTCTGTGGCAATCGCCATCAAGATGCATGGCCTCGAACCGGTAATGCAGATCGCTCAACGAGATAAGAATCGTTTAGCGGTCCAAGCTGACATCATGGGCGCAGCGTTACATGGCATCGAGAATATTGCGCTCATGACCGGCGATGATGTCACAGCGGGTGATGAGCCAGAGACCCGCCGCGTCTTTGATTTAGATGGGCCAAATGCCATCAAGGTCGCTGATGTGCTTAAAAATGGCAGTTATCTATCTGGGCGAAAGATAAATCCCGCACCAAATCTATTTATAAGTGGCGTGGAGAATCCCGGTACTCACCCCTTCGAATATCGAGTCGAACGCGCCATCAAGAAGCAGAGAGCTGGCGCGCGCTGGTTGCAATTACAACTCTGCTTTCATAAAGATCGGCTAGAGAATTTCTGTAAGGGCGTGGCAGCTCATGGCACCAATCTTCCGCTCTTTCCAAATGTGATCCTCTTTAAGAGCGCCAAATCGATGCAGTTCATGACTGACAATGTTCGTGGTGTGAATATCCCCCAAGAGATGATCGATCGGGTAGCTAATTCCAGCGACCAAGCTGAAGCGGCCTATCAATTGACTCTCGAACTAGCCCAACATGCGCTAGCCCAACCAAGTGTGCGCGGCTTACACGTCACAGATTTTCGCCATGATGATTCACTTGATCGTTTGATGTCGGACCTAGGAAGAACGGAAAAATAATGCAGACCATAGTCAGCTCCCCCACAAAGACCGTGATCATCGGTGATGATCAACCATTTTGCATCATCGGAGAGCGAATAAACCCCACCGGTCGCAAGATCTTCCAGGAGCAGGTACGCGCTGGTGACTTATCTGCGATTGAAAAAGATGTGAAGTCTCAAGTGGCAGGTGGCGCTGACATGCTCGATGTAAATATGGGAGTTCCACTGGTAGATGAAGCAGAGATGATGCGCCAAGCCATCAAGTTGGTGCAATCATTGACTGACCTACCAATCTGCATCGACTCATCAGTTCTTGAGGCGCTTGAGGCGGGATTGCAGACTTACCAAGGTCGAGCATTGGTAAATTCCACCACCGGAGAAGATGATCGCCTCGATCATATTTTGCCATTGGTTAAAAAATACGATGCTTCGGTGATTGCGCTGCCAAATGATGAGACCGAGATACCAATGACTGTGGCAGATCGTTTGAAAATCACCGAAAAGATCTTGCGCGCTTGCGACAAACATGGCATCTCACATGATCGTTTGGTAATCGATCCACTTGCGATGCCTATTGGCGCAGAGCCCGCCGCCGGAACGCTCTTCTTCGAAACGGTCCATGAAATCAAAACACGTTGGGGATTGAACATGACTTGCGGCGCATCAAATGTCTCCTTCGGTATGCCTAATCGCCATGCAATTAACGCCTCATTCCTACCTGCGGCAATGGCAGTTGGACTTACCTCTGCCGTCATGGATGCGCGTACCCCAGAGATTGTCTCTGCAGTTCGCGCCACCGATGTGCTCTTAGGCCACGACATGTACGGCGGCAACTGGATCACTCGCTTCCGCGCAATTGAAGCGGCAAAAGCCAATAGTTAGCAGAGTAAAGTCGAATATGGCGAAGGAATTTAACCCAGATCTAGCAGGCCACGATGGCACTGGTCGAGTTAAATTACATTTTCGTGCGCTAGAAAAGAGCGGCGAGGTCTCTGCCGAAAAAATCGTCACCGTTCCATCCGGCGTTAGCGCCTTTGATGCCGCCTCTTGGAATGGCATTGCGATTGATTCAACTTGCGGCGGCTACGGAACGTGCAAGAAGTGCAAAATTCAAATCGTTGATGGCAGCGTCGAACCTTCAAAGCTAGATTTTCGCGCCTTCACTGCAGATGAGATTCAAAAAGGTTGGCGTTTGGCCTGCATGGTACGCACTACCGGCAATGTAAGTATCGATGTGCCACCTCTTACCACTAGACCAAAAGCGGCAACGGTTGGCGTCGGTCGCCAAATCATCTTGCGCCCTGGAATTCAAAAGCGCTACGTCGAATTACCCGAACCAACTCTCTCCGATCAGCGCACGGATATAGTCCGATTGCTTGAAGCAATTGATGACATCGAACCTACCTATTCATTGGATTTACTCCGCGAACTTCCCACAACGCTTCGCAAACATGATTTCAAAGTTACTGCGGTCTTCGCCGATCAAGAGTTGATTGCCGTTGAAGGTGGAGATACCAGCCAAATTCGCTTTGGTATCGCCTTTGATCTAGGCACCACTACCGTCGTGGCAACGCTCCTAGATTTAAATACCGGTACGCCGGCAGCGGTTAAATCGATGTTGAACAAACAACAGCCATTTGGTGCCGATGTAATTACTCGAATTAGTACCACCATGATGGACCCAGAGGGATTGAGCAAGTTGCGTCAATTAGCGCAAGATACGCTGGCGCAATTGACTCGAGAGGTCTGCGAAGAAGCAGCAATCGATCCAAATAATGTCTATGAAGTTGCGCTGGCTGGCAATGCCACCATGACGCAGATTGTTCTAGGTATTGACCCAGAGCCACTTGGTGTTGCGCCTTTCATCATGGCCACCGCAGATTATCAACCAGTTCCTGCCACCGAGCTTGGTCTCTCTATCCATCCACGAGGCAAAGCGATCATCTTGCCCTCACTTGGCGCATATGTCGGTGGCGATATCGTGGCTGGCGCTCTGGCATCAGGTATGGATCGCGATAAGCGTTTGCGTTTATTTATCGATGTCGGAACCAATTGCGAAATCATCTTAGGTAATGGCGAGAAGATTCTGGCTACCGCAGCTCCAGCAGGACCAGCTTTTGAGGCGGCATCCATTAAATGTGGTGTGCGCGCAGCAGCTGGCGCAATCGAAACCGTAAAAGTAGTTGATGGTGCGCTGCAAATCGGAACCATTGATGATGCACCAGCCATCGGAATCTGTGGCTCTGGATTGGTAGATGCTGTGGCTTGCCTGGTTCAACTTGGCATCCTAGATAGCTCAGGTAAATTCAATGATGTCGATGATCCAAAATTGGTCGAACGTGATGGCGAAAAGATCTACATGTTGACTGACGATGTCTTCTTAAGTCAACGCGATGTTAGAGAGTTGCAGTTTGCTAAAGCAGCAATTGCCACTGGTTGGGCGCTGCTGGCTGAGGAATTTGGGATTCAAGATTCCGATATTCAGCAGGTATTACTTGCCGGATCATTTGGTTCTTATCTCTCCCCCGCATCAGCGGTGAAGATCGGATTGGTGCCAAAAATCAGCGTTTTGCGCATCGTTTCCGCGGGTAATGTCGCAGGCGAAGGCGCGAAGATGGCGCTGCTCTCAACCCAAGAGCGACATGGCGCAGCAACTCTGTTGGATGAGATCAAGTATGTCGAGCTATCTGATCGCGCTGACTTCAACGATAAATTCGTAGAGCGGTTAGCTTTCCCCGTTTGAGCACAGCTGTCATCGCTTGTGGTGCGATTGCAACCCATATCGCAAATATCGCAGCGCGCGAGCACTTTGATTTGACCATCTACCCTCTACCACCACTACTACATAATCATCCCGAGAAAATTGCCGGTGAGGTTGAGGCTAAATACCTTGAATTAACCGCACAGGAAGCGAAGTTTAAAAAGATTGCAGTGGCATATGCGGACTGCGGCACATACGGTGCTTTGGATAAGGTCCTAGCAAAGTATCAAATACCTCGATTGGGCGGGGATCATTGCTACGACGTATTTGCCGGTAAAGCGCGCGTCACAGAACTTACGACCTCGGGAACTTACTTTCTCACTGATTACCTGGTCAGATCATTTCATCGAAGTGTGGTGGTCGAACTAGGTTTAGATACAAGACCAGAGCTACGTGATGATTACTTTAAAAATTATCAAAAAGTGGTCTGGTTGGCGCAAAACCCTAATGAAGAGTTGAAAGCTGCTGCCTTGGCTGCGGCGCAGGTTCTGCAATTACCGCTTGAGATCGAGGTGGTTGGTGAATCAGGGTTGCTTGACGAGCTCAAGCGCCTTCTTGACCACATCTGATAACTCAGATGGATCCACATCCTCTTGTAATCGTTGGCGCATCACTGGAGTCCAGAATTGCGTCAGATGATGGGCAACTTCGATCTCTGGTGCGCTAAGCGCTGGAATATTGTGTGCGATCTGATTGGCCATTCGAACAATTGATTTAAGTTGGGCATCGCCCGTCTCACCATGATGTGCGACATTGACCATGCTGGTGCTTGGCTCTACTTGTACCGCGGTGACCTTATATTCGGGGCAATTTGTGGCCCAATCCGAGTAGTCCGTAGTGATGACATTGGCGCCAGATTCTGGGAAATGGAAGGTCGTGTAAACCACGCCTGGCGCCACCTCATCGGTAATGCGAGCGCGCATCAAAGTCTCACCCACGCGACTTGATAACTTGATCCAAGAACCATCCTTGATGCCACGCATCTCAGCATCAGATTCGTGAATATCCAAAGTATCGTGATCATGCCAAACATTATTCTTGGTACGTCTAGTTTGGGCACCGACGTTATATTGGCTAAGCACGCGACCTGTGGTCATCAATAATGGGAATTTACGATTGGTCTTCTCTTCGGTCGGAACATATGGTGTCGGCACAAACTTTCCTTCGCCGCGAACAAACTTATCGATATGCATAACCGGGGTGCCATGCGGCGCATCAGCGGTGACCGGCCACTGCATACTGCCTTCGCCATCTAATTTGGCATGTGATACGCCGGCAAAGGTAGGTGTAGTTGCGGCGATCTCATCCATGATCTGAGCGGCATTGTCGTAATGCATTTGATAACCCAAAGCCTTAGCTAGATCACAAGTGACTTCCCACTCTGATTTACCGGTCTTAGATGGCATCACCGGGCGCACTCGATTGATGCGACGCTCGGCATTGGTAAATGTGCCATCTTTTTCCAAGAATGAAGTACCAGGCAGGAAGACGTGCGCATACTTTGCGGTCTCATTTAGGAATAGGTCCTGCACAATCACCATATCCATCGCAGATAATCCAGCGGCTACATGCTGGGTATTTGGATCTGATTGCGCGATATCTTCGCCTTGAATATAGATACCTTTGTATTCGCCCGTGATTGCCGAATCCAACATATTTGGAATACGCATTCCTGGTTTGGCTTGCAGCGTTACGCCCCAGAGTTTCTCGTAGATAGCTCGGGTATCGGAATTTGAAATGTGGCGATAGCCAGGTAGTTCATGCGGGAAGGAGCCCATATCGCAAGAGCCTTGGACATTGTTCTGGCCACGAAGTGGATTTACTCCCACGCCTTTACGGCCGATATTTCCAGTTGCCATCGCCAAATTAGCGATACCCATAACCATCGTAGAACCTTGGCTATGTTCGGTTACGCCTAATCCATAATAGATCGAACCATTTGGCGCACTGGCATAAAGTCGCGCAGCTTCGCGGATTAATTGCGCTGGCACCGACGAGATGGCTTCCATCGCTTCCGGAGAGTTCTCTGGTCGCTTGATGAATTCAGCCCACTCTTTGAAAGCCTCTTGATCGCATCGTTCATCAATAAACTTCTGATCAGCCAAACCTTCAGTCATCACCACATGTGCCAAGGCATTGATAATCGCCACATTGGTGCCCGGAAGTAATTGCAGATGTAGCGCCGCTTCGATATGTGGTGTTCGTACCAATTCAATCTGGCGCGGGTCGATCACAATCAACTTGGCGCCTTTGCGCAAAGTCTGCTTCAGACGAGAGGCGAAGACTGGATGTGCTGCAGTTGGGTTGGCGCCAATTAGCACGATCACATCTGAATGTTCGACCGATTCGAAATCTTGCGTGCCAGCAGAAGTGCCAAAGGTCTGCTTTAGCCCATATCCGGTAGGTGAATGACAAACGCGAGCACAGGTATCTACATTGTTATTCTTAAATGCGGCGCGTACCAATTTTTGAACTACATAAACCTCTTCATTGGTGCAGCGTGAAGATGTGATGCCACCAATGGCATCTACGCCATACTTACTTTGAATCTCTTTTAATCCTTTGGCAGCGTAAGAGATCGCCTCTTCCCATGAAACCGCACGCCATGGGTCGGTGATTTTCTCGCGAATCAATGGTTGAAGTTGTCGATCTTTATGAGAGGCATAGCCCCAAGCAAAGCGCCCCTTTACGCAGGAGTGGCCCTCGTTGGCGCCGCCTGCTTTAAGTGGGATCATGCGCACAACTTCATTGCCCTTCATCTCGGCTTTAAATGAGCAACCAACTCCGCAATATGCGCAGGTCGTGATGACCGAGCGATCAGGTGCGCCAATAGTTAGTAAATTCTTCTCTTTTAGCGCACCGGTTGGGCAGGCCTGAACACATGCGCCACAAGAGACGCACTCGGATTCTATGAAATTCTTACCGCCGCTACTTACTCGCGCATCAAAGGCGCGACCAGAAATGGTAAGTGCGAAGGTGCCTTGCACCTCATCGCAAGCTCTTACGCAGCGATTACAGACGATGCACTCGGTGGAATCAAAATTAAAGTAAGGATTTGATTCATCTTTCTTGATATCTAAGTGGGTCTTCTTTGCCTCGTAACGAACCTCGGTGAGTCCGACGCGCTCTGCCATGCCATGCACTTGGCAGGCCGAACCAACTTCGCATTTCTCGGGATGATCTGAGAGGTAGAGCTCCATTACGCCTTGGCGCAGACGATTTAACTTTTCGTTCTGGGTTGATATCACCATGCCATCGCTGACCGGAGTGGTGCACGATGATGGCGTGCCTTTTCGCCCGTCAATCTCAACCACACAGAGTCGGCAAGAACCAAAGGCCTTTAATTTATCGGTGGCGCATAACTTAGGGATATCTATGCCGGCTTCAGCGGCGGCGCGCATAATAGAAGTATCTGCCGCAACTTCTATCTTTCTACCGTCAATCTCAACCGACACCGTCTCAATTTTTTTAGAGGCAGGCGTTCCGAAATCTGGTTCTATCATCAGACTCATCACTTGCCTCCTTGAATATTTTCGGAAAAATCTTCGGGAAAGTTAGCCAGCGCGCTCTTTACCGGCATTGGCGTCAAGCCTCCCATGGCACAGAGCGAACCTTCAGTCATGACCTCGCAGAGATCAAGGAGGAGCTCCTTATTCTTTGCGACATCTTTCCCACTGATAATTAAATCAATAGTTTCCATGCCTCGGGTAGAGCCAATTCGGCATGGCGTGCACTTACCGCATGATTCAATGGCGCAGAACTCCATAGCAAAGCGCGCCTGCTTAGCTAAGTTAACGGAATCATCAAAAACCACGATGCCGCCGTGACCTAGCATTCCGCCCGCTGCGATAAGCGATTCGTAATCGGCGCTGGTGGCTAACTTATCTACTCCAAAATATGCACCGAGCGGACCACCAACTTGGATGGCGCGGATAGGCCGGCCGCTTAGCGTGCCACCGCCGTAACCATTTACCAACTCATCTAAGGTGATACCAAAGCCGGTTTCGACGATTCCGCCTTGCTTGATATTGCCGGCCAATTGAAAAACTTGAGTGCCGAGTGATTTACCTACTCCACGCGCTTTGTAATTTGCAGCGCCACTTGCGATGATCTCTGGCACAGATGCCAAAGTAATTACATTGTTGATGATTGTAGGCTTACCAAATAAACCTTCAAGCGCTGGTAGCGGCGGCTTGGCACGTACTACCCCACGCTTTCCCTCCAAAGATTCCAACATCGCAGTCTCTTCGCCACATACATAAGAACCTGCGCCAACTCTTACCTTTAGCTCAAAACCTGCAATTAGGGGTTTGGCAATTTCAATCGCTTTGCGCATCTGTGAAATTGCAGTTGGATACTCCGAGCGAATATAGATAAATCCTTTGGTTGCGCCTACTGCGAGCGCAGCAATCGCCATTCCCTCAATTAATGTAAATGGATCGGCCTCCATGAGGATTCGATCTGCATAGGTGCCGCTATCTCCTTCATCAGCATTACAACAAACATACTTCTGATCTGCTTTGGCATTCAAAACGGTATTCCATTTAATGCCAGCTGGAAAACCAGCGCCACCACGACCGCGAAGTCCTGATTCAGTAACCTCGGCAACTATCTCTGCACTAGTCATCTCTTTGGCGCGTGCCAAACCTTTGAAACCACCATGCGCTTGATAATCATCGATTGATAATGGATCGATAATTCCGACCCGCTTGTAAGTTATGCGATCTTGCTTGGCAAGCCAAGGAAACTTCTCCACTTCGCCTATCGAAGTATGCGTGCCATCTAGGACTTGCGGCGCGGAATCGACGCTTACATTGGGATAGCCAATTCGTTTGTCATCGATTTCCACCTCTACCAAAGGCTCCAACCAGAGCGCACCGCGCGTGCCATTGCGGATGATCTGGATATCAAGATTGCGCTTTGCCGCTTCTGCCGTGATTGCTACGGCAACTTCATCAGCACCGATCGATTGCGCCGCAGAATCACCTGGGATAAATAGCTTCATCGCAGCTGCTCCAAAGTCGCCCGACCAATTAGTCGATTTTCCATCATCGCTGCAGGACCAAGTGCGCAATTGCCAAAGCAATATGCGCGCTCTACTTCGATTCCGGCTGCCTCTGCCGCAGCAATTAATTCATTACCGCCCACTGCCTGGCAGGCCTCAGCCGCACAAATCTTTACCGCATTACTTGGAGCGCTCTTAAGATCATGATAGTAAGTAAAGGTGCCATAGACCTCGGCTCGCGAAACATTAAATTCTTTTGCAATCAAATCAATTGCTTGATCCTCCACATACCCAAAGCGATCTTGGATTGCTTGGAGCGCAATTAGTACTGGCCCTGGCTCATCGCGAAATTGCTGAATCACTTCATTAGCAATCGTCTCGCTCCACTTTTCGTAGGCCATATCTGCTGCTCTCTTTACCTTTATGTAGCTCTCTACTTAGAAGAGCCCCACTACCTTTCCATCCACATAATCAATCTTCTCTGCTGATGGCAACTTTGGTAAGCCCGGCATCGTCATGATCTCACCGCAAACTAGCACCACAAACTCCGCGCCGGCAGAGAGCCTTACCTCACGAATATTTAGTGAGTGGCCACTTGGCGCACCACGTAGGGCGGCATCGGTCGAGAACGAGTACTGAGTCTTTGCAATACAGATTGGATAGTGACCGTAACCTGAATCCTGCAACTCCTTTAATTTATTTCGCACCTTGGCATCTGCCGTAACTTCTGCTGCGCCATAGATCTTGGTAGCGACGGTTACCGCCTTATCCCAGAGCGTGGCCTCATCGGGATAGACCATCGTCACCTTATTAGGGGTTTCGCAAAGTTCGACCACGATCTGCGCTAATTCGGTGGCGCCTTTGCCTCCTTCGGCCCAATGATTGGCCAAAGTTATCTTGGCTCCCATCGCCTCTACTTTCTTACGAAGTAGTTCGATCTCAGCATCGGTATCGCTTGAGAATTTATTGATTGAAACCACTACTGGGATGTTGTAGACCTTCGAGACATTGTTGATGTGTCGCTCAAGATTTACAAAACCTTTCTCGAGTGCTGATAGATTCTCATTGGTTAACTCTTTGAGATCCATTCCACCGTGGTATTTGAGCGCACGAATCGTGGCCACAATTACACAGGCATCAGGGCGAAGGCCAGATTTACGACACTTGATATCGATGAATTTCTCAGCGCCTAGATCAGCGCCAAATCCAGCCTCGGTCACCACATAATCTGCGATCTTTAGCGCTGATTTTGTGGCGATTACCGAATTGCAGCCATGTGCGATGTTGGCAAATGGTCCACCATGAATAAATGCTGGGGTGTTCTCTAAGGTCTGAACCAGATTTGGTTGGAAGGCATCTTTCAATATGACGGTCATGGCGCCATGCGCATTGAGATCCTTGGCCAGTACCGGCTTCTTGTCCACGGTGTAACCAACCACGATCTTTGAGATTCGCTCTTTGAGATCCTCGATTGAGGTGGCTAGACAGAAAATTGCCATGATCTCAGAGGCCACCACGATGTCAAAACCATCTTGGCGAGGATAACCATTACCAACTCCACCGAGTGAATTAACGATCTCGCGCAGCGCCCGATCATTCATATCCACCACGCGCTTCCAAGTAATGCGCCGAACATCGATGTTGAGCGAGTTGCCATGATGAATATGATTATCAACTAAGGCAGCCAAAAGATTGTTTGCTAGCGCAATCGCATTGAAATCACCGGTGAAGTGCAGATTGATATCCTCCATTGGCACTACTTGGGCATAACCACCACCAGCTGCGCCACCTTTCATACCAAAGACCGGGCCAAGTGATGGTTCGCGCAGACAGATCAATGAATTCTTACCGATATGCCTTAGCGCATCACCAAGTCCCACCGTGGTTGTGGTCTTACCCTCGCCTGCTGGGGTTGGAGAGATTGCAGTAACCAGAATCAGCTTGCTATTTGGCTTCTCAGGTAGCGCATCCAAATACTTAAGCGACATCTTCGCCTTGTAATGGCCATACGGCTCTAGATGCTCCGCCGAAATTCCAAGCGAGGCGCCAATCTCTTGGATTGGCTTTAACTTTGCCGCTTGGGCAATTTCGATATCTGACACGTAACTACCTCTTAATCTCTAAAGTTCGCTCGATTTCTGGCATTAACCTTTAGCGGCTTTGATCGCTTCGGTTAATTTTGGAAGTACTTGATGCAAGTCTCCGATGATTCCGTAATCTGCATATCGGAATATCGTCGCCTCTGGATCGGTATTGATCGCCACAATATTTTTGCTGTTCTTCATACCTGCGATATGTTGCATGGCCCCACTAATGCCGCAAGCTAAGTAGAGATCCGGTGCGACTTTGGTGCCGGTCTGGCCTACCTGCTCGGAGTGGGGACGCCAACCTGCCGCCGTTACTACGCGGGAACATCCGACTGCGCCACCTAAGACACCGGCTAACTCTTCAATTACGGAGAAGCCCTCTGGGCCACCCACGCCACGACCACCAGAGACGATGATCTTGGCATCGGCCAGCGTCACGCCACCTGTATTTGAATCACCAACGCGATCGATGACTTTAACGACCGTATCCTCCGCGGAGAGATTTGCAGTGAACTCTTTAACCTCTGCGTTACCACCTACCTCTTCCGGCTCAACGGATAACGCCATGATTGATGCGATAAGCAAATCGGCATGGACATTGGCATCTTCTAATAAGTTGCCCGCCCAGCGAGCGCGTACCACTTTATGAGGCGCGCCAATCGCGATCTCTGTGCACTCTGCCGCCATTGGCAGATCCTTAAATGCAGCTAAGTGAGCTAACTGTTCGTTGCCACGTGGTGAACCTGCCGCAATTACGGCATTTGGTTTTAGCGCATCGACTAATTGCACCAATGCGCGACCCGATGCCATTGGTGCGTAATCTGTGAGCTCTGGGTTATTAACCACATGAAGCACCTTGGCGCCAAATTTTCCAACCTCGGCAGCAACTGCTGCGCCACTTGCACCAACTACCACTGCCTGGATATCGCTATCAATTTTTCGCGCTGCAGTCAGCGCTCTGGTTGATAGTGGATCTAGAGTGCCGCGATCGTGATCGACCAATACCAAAATCATTAGATAACTCCCATCTGCTTGAACTTCTCAACTAAAACTGGCACTGCATCTGCCCCATTGCCCAATATCTCCGCGCCAGTTGATTTAGATGGCACTACCGAAAGTTTTAACTTCTCTAACTTTGGCGCGCTGCCACCTGCAGGTTTGATATCAACCGGTTTTTTACGCGCCTGCATACGTCCCGGAACTGATGGATAACGTGGCACATTCAAACCATCGCGCACAGTGATGATCACTGGAAGTGGCGCTTCATAGACTTCACGTTGGGTACCAACCACACGTTCGCCACGTACCTTGCCGCCCTCGACCTTCATCGCTTTAACGTTGGTGATGATTGGTAGACCAAGTGCATGAGCTACGCGAATATGAATCTGATATCCCGCGCTATCTGCAGATTCTGCACCGAAGATGATCATGTCGAACTTATTTGGTTCGGCTTTGATTGCATCAACTAAGGCCTTTGCCGTTGCCTGCGGATCCCAATCTTGACCATCAGTCTCAAGCAAGATCGCGCGACTTGCGCCTACTGCAAGCGAAGCGCGTAGCTGCTCTTCGGCATCGGTCGGACCCAATGTCAAAAGCGTCAATTGACCGCCCATCTGTTCGGTTAATTGGACCCCCGCCTCAACTGCATTCTCCTCGTGAGGTGAGATGCCATAACCCAAGCTATCGGTGAGTAAATTCTGATTATCTGGGGTCAGAATCAACTGACTACCAGTGATCGGAACTCGCTTAATGCAAGCCAGAATTTCCATTAACTCAAGATCCTTTCATTCTTTGGATCGAACATCGGAGTTGGTCCAACACCTGCGACATGGCATGGGTATTGCTCACCTAGATATTCGACTAGGAACTTATTGCCAACTACCGCCAAATCTGTTGGCAGGTAAGTCATCAAGATGTGCTTGCCAAGTGATGGAGCGGATCCAGCACTTGTCACATAAGAGCGACGACCATGTGAATCTTCAATCACTTTTCCATCGGTGGTGAGGATTGGTTCTTTACCCATCATGTAGCGCTTGATACCTGACTTGGAGGTATGGTCATCAACATAAAGGGTGCAGAGCGTCGCAGCTGGTTTTTCCTCGCGATGCTTTAGGTGCGCTTCGCGACCAACAAAATCTTGCTCCTTCAACTTTGCAGTCTGCATACCTGCCTCGATGACGTTGTACTCCGTCTCAAGCTCAGCACCATAAGCACGGTAATTCTTCTCAAGTCTTCCGGTGGTGCCATAGACACCTATTCCAACTGGAATTAGACCGTGGCTCTTTCCGGCTTCCCAGATCGCATCCCAAAGTTTCGCGCCCTGTTCGATCTGAATGTAAAGCTCCCAACCAAGATCTCCAACATACGAGATACGAGAGGCAAGCACGCGAAGTGAACCAACCTCAATCACTCTGCAGGTACTGAATTTAAATCCTTCATTGGAGACATCGGCCTTGGTGATTGCTTGCAGAATCTTGCGCGCATTTGGTCCCCATAGACCGATAGTGGTGTAACTACTTGTTAGATCATTGATTTGTGCTGTGCCATCCTCAGGAAGCAGATCAGCAAACCACTTCTTATCTGACATGCCATGTGCACCACCTGTTACGACGCGGAAATGGTTCTGGCCCAGGCGCATGATGGTGAGATCTGATTTGAAACCACCATTAGGTCCAAGAATCGGCGTATAAACCACGCGACCGATTGCCACATCCATCTGACGTAGCGCAGCTTTTTGAACTACCGCAAGAGCAGATGGGCCGATGATGTCAAAGATGGCGAAGGCGGATAGATCGACAATTCCCGCAGTTTCGCGCATCTGTAAATGCTCGGCATTGATGATTGGTGACCACCAACGTGATTCCCACTCACCTTCACGTGGCATAACGGCGTCGCCAAATTTCGCGACTAAATCCTTATTTGATTCATACCAGAATGGACGCTCCCAACCTGCAGTCTCATAGAAGACCGCGCCAAGCGCCTTCTCACGTTCGTACATTGGCGAGAGTCGAACATTTCGATTCGATGACCATTGTTCGTTTGGATGCACGATGCCGTAGGTTTTGTTAAATCCTTCATTGCAACGCGCCTTCACATGCTCCCGTGATTTCTGGTGCTCATGGAAACGTGCGATGTTAGAGGCGTGCATATCAATCTCGGAGTGGCCAAGTACCATCCATTCCGCCACCGCTTTACCGGTGCCTGGACCTTCCTTAACCCAAATCGCTGCGGCAGACCAGAGACCTTTAACTTCTGGGGTCTCGCCAACAATCGGCATACCATCTGGAGTAAGTGAGAGAATTCCGTTGCAGGCATATTTCTCGCGCACATTCTCATCGCCGACGATTGATGGCATCAATTCATATGAATGCTCATCTTGGATATCGAAATCCTTCTGAGTAAATGGGAATTCGGTCGGAGATAGCGCTGCTGCTGCATTTGATGGAATATCTTCTGCTTCGTAAAGGATTGGTCGGTGTGCATACGAACCTACCTCTAGACCAGTTCCGTGTTGGCGCTCATACATATTGGTATCCATGTCACGGATGATCGGCCATTCGATATCACCTTTGGTCTCCTTGAAGAATGGCACCGGTCCGATATCTTTCATCTGATGCACCGCTGGAGTTAATGGAATCTCTGCTCCGGCCATCTTGGCAAGTCGTGCTGACCAGCAGCCGGTTGCGATTACGACATATTCACATTCAATATCGCCTTGTTCGGTTTTGACGCGCTTAATGCGACCATTTTCGACATCCATGCCAGTAACTTCGATATTGGCAAAGCTCTGTGCCGCGCCCATTTCAATGGCCTTTTCACGCATCAAAGTACCGGCGCGAAGTGAGTCCACTACGCCAACTGTTGGCTGGTAATAACCGCCAAGGATCACTGACTCATCTATATATGGCACCAACTCTTTGACCTCAGCTGGTGTGACAAGTCGACCACCATCAATGCCCCATGACTTGGCACTGGTGATACGACGAGTTAATTCGATTAATCGCTCAGGGGTACGCGCTACCTCTATGCCACCACTCTCGGTAAAACAATTTAGCTCTTTGTATTGGCGCATGGAATCTGCGGTGATATGCGCCATCTCTTTATTGTGATCGACCGGGAAGATGAAGTTGGATGCATGTCCGGTCGAACCACCTGGATTTGGTAGTGGGCCTTTATCTATCTGGACCAGATCCTTCCAACCTAATCGCGCTAGGTGATACAGGATGGAATTGCCGACAATGCCAGCGCCGATTACAACGCACTTAGCTTTTGCGGGTAGTTGTGCCATGGTTTTCTCCTATAGGGACTTTCGGATAGTAGTTTCGAAACCTTCGATATGTTCGCGCATCGCCTTCTCAGCTGCCTGCTTATCGCCGTCAACTATCGACTGCAACATGGCGCGATGTTCGATGATGGCATCTTCCAAATCAGAGATGCGATCCAAGGCCATGAACCAGATGCGAAGTGCATGTGCGTAATACTGATCCAGCGTTGAGACCAAGAAGTCATTATGAGTCGCGGCGTAGATCTGGTGATGGATCCGCTGATCTAGATTGATCAACTTCTCCATCTTGGGTTCGCCTTTGATGGCGTCAATCTCTTTAATCAATTTGCTAAGCGCGTTCTTATCTGCAATGGTGCCGCGCTCTGCAGCAAGCCCAGCGGCGTAAATCTCTAAATATCCACGCACCTCAGAAATTGCCGCAAGGTCTTTGATATCCACCCCTGCCACAAACATGCCACGCCGTGGATAGACCTCAATTAATTTTTCGTTGGCTAGGTTTCTTAGCGCCTCTCGAATTGGTGTGCGACCCATATCAAGGCGTTGCATTAGATCGCTCTCACTGATTACTGATCCGGGGCGCAGTTCGCAGCTAATGATCAAAGAACGAATTTGGCTATATGCCTCATCGCTAAGTGACTGGCCTTTTATCGGCTGGATCAAGCTCACCTGGCAAACATATATCAGTGATATATCAAAGGGAAGGGTTGGGGTAGCCTTTTTCTCATGGCGCTGATCAATTTCTACGCGGCCGCCCGAGCCGCTGCCGGCGCCCCATCCTTAAAAATCCCGGCCGGCTCCATGGGAGCGCTCATCGATCAACTCGCAGCTAGCAGCCCCGAGTTGGCCAAGCTCCTTCCGACCTGCTCTTATCTATTAAATGGAGAATCTTGCGAGAACCTGAACCAGCTTTTAGTTGAAGGCGATCAAGTTGATGTACTGCCGCAATTTGCCGGTGGTTAATTAAATTTTAGCCACCAATAGCTGACATCGGTCTTACAGGTTTTACAAAGGTTGGATCATTTATGCCATGTCCTGGCAGTTTGCTTTTAACCGTTCTGCCGATTGCTTGGATCAAATCAGCCCGTTTCTCTGACTCCGCTAATCTTCCATTTCGCAGAATTGCCCTTAGATCCGTCTCGGTATTAGAGAAGAGACAAGAGCGGAATTGGCCATCCGAGGTTAATCGAAGTCGATCACATGCGGCGCAGAATGGTCTTGTAACGCTTCCGATAATTCCCAATGTCGCAGGTCCACCATTTACCAGAAATTCTTCAGCTGGTGAGGCGCCACGATCAGCAACTGGGGTTAATTCGAATTCCGTACTCAGCTGATTGAAAATCTCATCTGCCGTTATCAGATTCTTTCTGGTCCAGGCATCTCCGGCATCAAGCGGCATCTGCTCGATAAATCGTAGGTTCAAATTCTCTTTTAGCGCCCATTTCAAAAGTGGCAGCGCTTCATCGCCATTGATATCACGCATCAGCACCGTATTGATTTTGATTGGCGCTAACCCAGCGGCTCTGGCAGCTGCGATTCCTTCGATTACATCGTCATAGCGATCACGGAAAGTCAATCGCTTAAAGCGCTCCCAATCCAATGTATCCAAGCTAATGTTTATCCGCCGCAAACCTGCCTCCACTAATGGCTTGGCTACTTTTGCAAGTGCGATGCCATTTGTGGTCATAGATAGCTCTGGTGCGTTATCTAGCGCATTGATTCGAGCAACTAGCTCTACGATGTCGGGGCGAAGTAGCGGCTCTCCCCCAGTTAATCGAACCTCGGTTATGCCCAACTCCACTGATATTTCAATGATTTTTACCAATTCATCCGCGGTCAACAGGCTCTCACTAGGTAGCCACTTATTGAAATCATGGGGCATGCAATAGCTACAACGTAGCGAGCAACGATCAGTCAAAGAGACGCGAAGGTCACGATGGACACGGCCGTAGTTATCGATCAGGCTCATGCGCTATTTACCCATTCATAACTGCCATCTGTAAAAGTCTGATGCTTCCAAATCGGCAATTCGGCTTTTACCCGTTCCACCAACTCCTCGCAGCAGGCGAATGCTGGACCACGATGTGCCGCAGAGACTGCCACTACAAATGCGCTCTCACCAATTGGGATCTCGCCATATCGATGCGCCAATGCCACATTAACAATCTCGTGTGATTTGGCCACTTCGTTTGCGATACGTTCTATTACATTTTGGGCGCTTGGGTGGATCTCATAATTTAAAGCTGCAACCGCTCTACCCTTATCGTGATCTCGTACCTCTCCGCTAAAGGTAACAATCGCGCCCGCTTCATCTGCTTTTACAATCGCCACAAGTGATTCGGCTGAGATTCGATCTGCTGTGACTTTAGCTGTGATCATGTCCAGCCAACTGCTCATGTATGTGAGGCGCAAGTCTTTCAATGATCACCAAGCCATCTTTTATTGCACCTTGCGATCCGGGAAGATTGATAATCAATGTCCTGCCATTTACCCCAGCTAATCCGCGGGATAGATCTGCAGTGGGTACCCGCTCTCTAGAGTAGGCGCGCATCGCCTCGGCAAATCCTGGTATCTCCTTCATTAAATATGGTTTGGTCGCTTCGGGAGTGATATCCGTTGGAGAGATGCCAGTCCCACCAGTTGTGACCACTAAATCAAAACCTTGATCAATTGCACCTTTGATTGCATTAGAAATCTGCCACAAATCATCGGGCAGTAATACTGGTCCGGTTACTTGATAAGTTAGATTAATTAAGCCCTGCCTTAGCGCTTCGCCACTTAAATCTTGGTAAAGGCCAGCCGCAGCGCGATTACTCGCTGTAATCACCATCGCGCGTTTGGCGTTAGCAGAATTGCTATTCATCTAACCCAGTCGCCGTTTTTGCCGCCGCTCTTAGAGTCCACTTGGACATTGCTTATTGCAGCTCTGGGATCTAACGCTTTGACCATATCTATCAAGGTCAAGCCAGCTACTGAGACTGCGGTAAGCGCCTCCATCTCTACCCCAGTTCGGTCTGCGGTCTTTACTGTGGCGCTGATTGCAACGCCATCAGACTCAATCGTCAAATCAACTTCTACATTGTGAATCGCAATTGGGTGGCAGAGTGGTATCAATTCACTAGTCTTCTTTGCGCCCATAATTGCGGCAATTCTTGCCGTAGCTAAGACATCCCCTTTAGGTGTATCGCCTTTGGCGATTAGCGCTAAGACTTCCTTTGACATAGTTACTTTGCCCGATGCGCTGGCAATTCGAATTCGCGTTTCGCGGTCGGAGACATCGACCATATGTGCCTGACCTTTATCATTCAAATGGTTAAAGCTCATGAAGGTAATCCTAACCATCGCAATGTAGTCGGTGGATTGGTGCAGATTGCAAAACCTTCCGCATGCGCCAGGCTACGTAACATGGCACTGCCTAAGTAACGCCCCATCCGAAATCGGCCATTTTGGTTGGTGCCAAGCACCAATCGGGTAAATCCTGGTACCGCCTCAAATTGATCATCACTTGAAATCAATGGTAGCTCCGCTAATTCTCGGCCAAAGAGCGCATCAATAAATGGTTGACCCAGAGTTAGAAGCGCCACGACTGCTGATTGCGGATTTCCGGGTAGGCCAAATAATGGTTTGCCATTTATGGTCGCCAATAACTGTGGATGCCCTGGTCTAACTGCGACCTTATCTACGTGGATCACACCATTTAGTTGGGTGATGGCTTTATGTAGAAAGTCGCGCGGACCATCTGCAGTTCCACCTGTAGTGGCAATTAATTCATATTTCTTCGCAGCAGCTGAGAGCGCTTTGATGGTTAAATCCAATTGATCCGAGACATATTCCACGTGTGACACTTCGCAACCTAATCTTTCGATCCAGCCCGGTAATTGCGGGCCTAATGAGTCACGCACCAAACCACCGCTTGGAATTCCAGCTAGTTGTATCTCATCTCCTAAAATCAAAAGCGCCAACTTTGGCTTTCGGAAGACTTTGATCTGGTCGAAACCAGCGGCCGCTAATAATCCAATCATTCCTGGGCTCAATTGAGTTCCAGAAGAGATCAACACCTCCCCTTGTTTAGCCTCCGCTCCTGCCTCACGAAAATCTTTGCGATGTTTAGTCTGCCCAGAGAGTTGATCTCCATTTACGGTCGCATCCTCCCAACGCAAGATGCCAAAGGCGCCATCTGGAATCACCGCACCTGTTGCAATGCCGAGCGCTTGACCTGCCTCTAATTCTCCGGCAAATGGTGCGCCGGCTTTTATCTCACCAATGATCTGCCAAGGACCATCACCTGCTACAGCGTAGCCATCCATCGCGCTGGTTTCGTAAGTTGGTAGATCAACTAATGAAGTGGCATCAAATGCGAGGACTCGATTGAGGGCATCGGTTATAGGTAGCTCCTCAACAGCATCGGAATTATTTGCAGCAATTACCTTGCCCAATTGCCAAGCTGACTCTCGAGCACGATCCCAACTCGGCTCGATCAATTGTTCAGCTGATGAAGTCATCACACCAATCTACTCTGTAAGTCAATGGCCAATTCCAGCGCTTGCGGAGTATCTATATCTAATAAGTAATCCGGATTCAATTGAGTTTCGTGTAGCGGAACCAAAACTTGCTTTAAATCAATTATTAATCGCTTCATTGATTGACCTGAAACTCCATTTATTTTGGCAAGCTCCGAGAGCGCTTCTTTAAGTGGCGCGCTTTGATATAAGGCCGCCAAAGGCTGAGCAAAACCTTGGCTATCAACTATTAGCGCGGCATCTCCTGCTAATTTTGATCCTAATTTTGAGTCCAATTTTGATTCTAATTTTGATTCTAATTCTGCATCTAATCTAGCCTTCAGCGCTGGAAGGAATTTAGGTGCAAAGGGCATATCGGTGGCGAAGATCGCAACCTGCTCGCTCTGGATCTCTGAGATTGCTGCAGCGATTGCCGCAACTGGTCCACCAAACTCAGGAGCCTCTCTAACAAAAGTTATTTTGGCTGCAACTTCAAGTGTCTTACCTAGGTTCAATACCACTTTTGGTCCTACAACGACTATTTCCTCTATGCCCTCAGCAAGCAAATTAGTGATTAGTAATTCCAGCAGAGTCTGACCATTTATCTTGGCGCTTGCTTTATCAGACCCAAAGCGAGAGCTAGTGCCACCTGAGAGCACAATTGCATTCAGTGATTTAGTGTTCACAAGTTAATACCGCATCGCTTCACGAAGTGGCTTGCGTAGTAAGAAAACAATCGCCACCGCGATTATCAACATTACGGCTGAGAGCGCATATGCAGTGTCCACGCTGATATCCAGCTCTTGATAGATAAGCATGGTCCAAGTCTGCGTCTTACCTGGAAAGGAGCCAGCAAACATTAGCGTTGCACCAAACTCGCCAATTGCTCTAGCCCACGCCAAAATCGCACCGGTAGCTATTGCGCTTCTAGATTGTGGAATCGCTATCCGCTGGAAGAGCTCTTTGCCATCTGCGCGATCTATAAGCGCTGCATCTTCCACCTCTTTTGGTAATTGGCGAAAATTTGATTCACAGATCAAAACCACAAAAGGTAGCCCTACAAATACTCCGGCAAGCACCACAGCGCTTGCGGTAAATGGCATCGCCCAACCGGTCGCTTCGTAAAGGTAATTTCCAAATAATCCTTTCCGTCCCATCAAAGCAATTAGCGCCATGCCTGCAACAGTAGGTGGCAGGACAATCGGGGCTAGCACTAAGGGACGGATGAAATTGGTAGTGCGGCTGGAACTCTTAGCCAATAGCCAAGCAAGTGGCACGCCAAGTAAGAGCGCAATCAGCGCAGATAAAGTAGAAGTCCAGAGCGATAACTTGATGGCAGAGGTATCGGACAAGTGGCTAAAGAGATTACGCCATGGCACTTTGGTCAAAAGCGCCACAAGTGGCGCCATTATCGTAAGAGCCGCAAGCGTGGCGAAGAATTTAATCGCGAAGCCAAATTTCATATCCGCTCAAATCCCTTGCTTTGTAAATATCTAATTGCGCTCTCGGATTGTAGATATTTTACGAATCGCGCCACATTCTTACTCTGACTTAATTGGAAGATTTGATAAGTGGTGTACGTGGCATTTCGATTCTGAAATTCAATTGACCGCAGCCTCTGATTATTTGTCACAACATCGCTGCGATAGATGAGTGCGGCATCGACCTCGCCAGCCAATAACTTAGCCACCGCGCTAGAGACCCGTGGTTCGTAGGAGACCGGTTGCGTGGTTATCTGCTCACCGGCCAAAGCAGCTTGCGCCACTTTGCCACAAGGAACTTCTTTGGCACAGACCACCCAAGAGATTGCGCCATTTAAATCACTTATCTGCGTGATCTTCGAATTCTTAGGAACTGCCAAAACCACGCGGTTTCTCAAATAATCTCGACCATTTGCATTTATTCCACTCACCGGTTCGGCAGAGACGAATACATCAGCTGGCGCACCAGATTTGATCTGGGTTGCCAAAGTTGAGGTGGCTTGAAAAGAGAATCTGACTTTTATTCCTGGATTTGATTTCTCAAAGCGTTGCCCTAATTGGGTGTAGCTATCCGTCAGACTTGAGGCAGCGAAGACCATAATTGAATTAGCTTTGTGGTTTGGCTTGGTCGCGCTATTTGCCGCGTAGATAAAGTTAGTTAACAGCAAGGTGGTGAGACTTGCGCTAAGAATCGCACTGCACATGATTAATCTGCGATTTAATCTGCGAAAGCGCACCATTTCGGCAGTATATAAGGCTATTCTTACGCTTACTTTATGGTCGAACTGATTCTGATATTCATAGTTGGACTTAGCGTCGGATTTCTAAATGGCGCAGCCGGCGGTGCGTCAGTGCTCTCTTTTCCGGCGATGATTGCCACCGGATTGAATCCAGTATCTGCCGCAATGACCAACGCGCTTGGCGTGTGGACTGCAAATGTTGGGGCGCTTTTCGGCAAGACTCAATATATAAAGGCAATCATCAAATCAGAGAGTGCCCTGATCGGGTATTCGATGATTGGTGCGGTAATTGGCGGTACCGCCCTAGCGCTGATGCCCGTATCTGGCTTTGAGAAATTAGTGCCGATTCTGATTCTGATCGCTTCACTTACCTTGTTCATTAAAGTCAAAGAGAATGACGGCATCAATCTGGCGCAAGTTAAAGGTCAATTCAAAAAGAAATTTGAGTATTTCTGGCTAACTGCGATCGGTTTTTATGCTGGTTATTTTGGCCCAGGGCAGGGAGTTATGACCATTGCGGTTCTGGCAAGGGATGCCAAACGAAGCGTCTCTGATATAAATATCAATAAGAATGTGGTCGTAACCATGACCTGCTTAGGTTCCAATTTAATTTACATCGCCAGTGGCAATGTGCATTGGCCCTTTGCGATTGACTTAGCGATTAGCTGCGCAATTGGTGGCTACTTCGGCGCCAAAGTGGTAAGTCGCTTCAGTCGAGATGCCTACCGCATGGCTATCTTCGTGATTGGGCTGTTGTGTGCGGTCTGGTTTGCTAGAGAGTACTGGCTATAAATTAATCATCGTCATGGCGACGGTTTGCCGTGATTTCTAGCATGTGCGTCGAACGCAACACAATCAAGATAATGATGGTCAAACCAATGCTAGCGATTTGAAAACCTAATCCAACCGCACATCCCATTGCAGCGGTTGCAAAGACTGTGGCAGCGGTAGTTACGCCTTTGGTGCCGGCATCTCTGGTCTGGAAAATCAAGCCAGCTCCTAGAAAACCAATACCGGTCATGATGGCATGCATGGAACGAGTCGGGTCGCCAAATTGCGCTGAGATATTTAATACCTCGCCAATGTTAACTACAGCTGCGGCAGAGGCTCCTACGAGTGCCATGGTACGAGGACCTACAGACTTACCAGCGCGGTCGCGCTCCCATCCGATTGCTGAACCCAATAGCGCTGCGATGCCAGCATTAACAATCACTAAGAATTGCTTGGTTAGCTCTACCGATCCAAAATCAATCATTGAGTAAGGATACGCTTATTTTACGGACTTTCCAAGAATGATAGAAGGAAATCGCGAAAATATATAGCGGAATAAAGACCAAAACTGGTTTCAGTGAACTTGGACCATTTGGATATTGCACCGATAACCACGTGAGCGAAACAAAATAAACAAATGCCAATGTCCAAGTTACTGGTCTCATGAATTCCACTTTGACCAAGTGAGGGAATTTCAATTTGGTTAGCGTCAGCCATGAAAGCACCAAGATTGAAATCTCTACTGCTGTGGTTCGAGTCTCTAAAATAATAAAGGTTGGGATTACTAGATTCCACGCGGCAGGAAAGCCATTGAACCAATGATCTTCGGTCTCTTGATCAGTCCGAGCAAACCAGAGCGCGCCAGTGAAGATGATCAATGCGGCATAGAAGAAAGCAAAGCGGTTATCAATCAAATCCAATCTGATCAATAAAGCGACCGGCACAATCACGCAAGTTACGTAATCCACTACCAAATCCAAAATATGCCCATCAAAGCGGGTGGCGTGAATATTGATATCGATCCTGCGGGCGATTGGTCCATCAAAACCATCAATCAGTTGGCAGATGATTAACCACAATAAACCGCTTTGGATGTCGCCATTGATGAATTCTTCTAAGGAGATCAGTCCAGCGATTGCGCCAAAGGCAGTGATTGAGTGGACCAGATATCCTGCGACTACTTTTCGCATCTTAATTCGGCTTTACTCTATGAATCTTATGGTTTGCTGCTTGCGCAACTGGGCGCACGATCATGGAGTCGATATTTACATGGCTTGGCAACATAGCGCTCCATCTGATTGCTTCCGCTATATCCGCTGCGGTCAAGGGTTCTGCCACCCCTTCGTAAACCTTATCCGCTGCGGCTTGATTACCCAATCGAATCAGAGAGAATTCCTCGGTTTTCACCATTCCTGGCGCGATCTCAGTTACTCGGATCGGTTCGCCGTTTAACTCCAAGCGCAATGTCTGAACTAGCGCGACCTCTGCATGCTTTGCCGTGGTGTAACTGCCACCATTTTCATAAACCCCATGTCCGGCTGTTGAGGTAACTACAACAATCTGGCTTGCGCCATTTGCGCGTAAATTAGGTAATAACGCTTTGGTGATGCGTAGCGTGCCTACCACATTTACTTCATAGCTCTTCTGCCAGATTTCAGGAGTGGCTTTATCGATGGAAATCGAGTCAAATGCGCCGCCGGCATTATTTACTAGCAAAGCTAGTTTTGCTCCTGCTAAATCAGCCGCGAAACGATCTACGCTCTTTTGATCTGTGATATCCAGTTCTGCGGGCTTGATATTTGCGCTCGATTTTGCCAATTCGGCCAATCGATCTACACGACGCGCTGCTGCGATTACTTGGAAGCCATGTTCGGCTAAAGTCTTAGCGGTCGCAGCACCTATGCCACTACTTGCGCCAGTTACCACAGCTAAGGCCATTAGATTGCCGTCTTCATCGCTTTAGTATGAGCTGGGGTCGAACCGCAGCAAGAGCCGATGACATTTATTCCTAGAGCTTTCATATCTGATGCATACTTAGCCATCTCATCTGGCGTGCCATCATAAACAAAATCGCCACCAACTAATTTTGGTAGACCAGCATTTGATTGAGTGATCAGATAGATTCCCTCAGGCCTTGCCTCAGCCATCTCTTTTGCAATCACTCTCATCTCATCGGTGCCGCGGCCACAATTTGCGCCAATCACTCTTACCCCTTCAGCAGCAAGAGCCTTTACCGCCATTGCTGGCTTAATCCCCATCATGGTACGTAGATTTGTATCGAAAGAAAAAGTTGCGATGATCGGAAGGTTAGGGGCAACTTCTTTTGCTGCCTGCACCGCAGCCTGTACTTCAGATAGATCACTCATGGTTTCGATCAAAATCGCATCTACCCCACCTGCGACCAAAGCTTTTATCTGATCTGCAAATAGCTCTTTCGCGCTATCGATTGTCATCTCGCCCATCGGTTCCATTAGCTCACCGGACGGGCCAATATCGCCCATCACGAAACAACCAGGATGGCGATCGGCAACTTTTCGCGCAATCTCTGCGCCGGCTTTGTTTAATTCAAATAATCGATCTTCCAACCCATGCATCTGTAATCTGCCTCGAGTTCCGCCAAAGGTATTGGTAGTAATCAAATTCGCACCAGCGGCGGCATACTCTTCGAGAATTGATTCGACTGCGCTTGGATTCTCTACATTCCACAATTCGGGAGCGCCACCATCGGTTAGCCCTTTGGCTTGCAACATCGTGCCCATCGCGCCATCAGAGATCAAAATTCCCTTATCTAGCGCATCATAAATTGCCGACATCAAACGCTCCTATCAGAGGTCGAATCCTACTAATCTTGCGAGCGGAGGCCAAAAATGGGTTTGAGAACCGGTTATATCTATCATGAATTATTCGGCTGGCATGACACTGGAACAAATGCTGGCTTCTTTCCGAGTGATCCCGCAAAAGGATTGCAGCCATTCTTAAATTACGACAACGCTGAGACTAAGAAACGAATTCATGAATTAATCGTGGTTTCAGGTCTGATTGATTCTTTACATCGAATTCCAGCGCGACATGCCACAAATGATGAATTGCTTTTAGTGCACCCGCAAAGTTATTTGACTAGATTGAAGTCAATTAGCGAGCAGCCACTAGGTGGTGATGCCGGTGATGGTGAGACTCCCTTTGCTAAGGGCGGCTATGAGATCGGAACTATGGCAGTTGGCGCAGTTACCGAATTAGCGCAAGCGATCATCGCCGGTCGGGTAGATAATGGTTATGCGCTAGTTAGGCCACCGGGACATCACGCAGTCAAAGCAGGAGGCATGGGTTATTGCCTCTTCTCAAATTTGGCGATTGCACTCTCAGTTGTAAAGAAATCCCAGCCAGATATTCGAATTGCCACGGTCGATTGGGATGTACACCATGGAAATGGCACGCAAGATGTCTTCTACGATGATCCTAATGTTTTAACTATCTCGCTACATCAAGATCGCCTCTATCCAAGAGATACCGGAGGCCGAGAAGAGCGCGGTAGTGGCGCCGGAATAAACACCAATATAAATATCCCACTGCCTGCCGGAACCGGAAATGGTGGTTATCTATATGCCTTCACCGAAGTTGTGGCGCCAGCGCTTAAGCGATTCAAACCGGATCTGATTGCGGTCTCTTCGGGTTTTGATTCAAGCGTTTATGATCCACTCGGCCGAATGATGTTGACTGCAAATGGTTATGCTCAATTAACTAAAATATTGATGGATTGTGCTGCAGAGAGCGCAAACCATAGATTGCTAGTGGCTCACGAAGGTGGCTACAACGCGATTTACTCACCATTTTGCGGGCTATTTGTCCTGCAAGAGCTTTCAGGAGTCAAGAAATTAGGCGATCCATTTGATCACACAGAGGCCTATCCAGGGCAGCAATTAGCTGCGCATCAAAAATCAGAGGTAGATGAAGCGGCAAAGTTAATAAGTGCCGTGCCAGAGAGGCGATAGACCGTCCACTCTGCCATCGCTTCGGCGCCGATTGATTGATAAAAGTTGATGGAAGGCTCATTCCAATCCAGTACCCACCACTGAAACCTTTGATAGCCGCGATCTACGCAGATTTGTGCCAGAGTTCTCATCAGCGAAAGCCCTAAACCTTTTCCGCGGTACTCGGGTTTTACGTATAGATCCTCTAGATAAAGTCCGGCTCTACCAAGCCAAGTGGAGTAATTCAAAAACCAGATAGCGATGCCTACTACTGCTCCATCAATCTCTGCGACATGGCAATGCGCGACTGGTTTCGGTCCAAATAGATTCTCTTCAATATCAGCAGTCGAAGCGATTACCTCGTCAGGCGCCTTCTCATAGTGTGCAAGTTCGATGATTAATTGATGGATCTCTGACACATCTTTCGGCTCTGCGGGGCGGATCATGGCGCTAGATTACCTAGATAATTTCAATTATCTAGATTCATTAATTTACTTTGCTTCTTAAAGTGGTGAGCGCCCACATGATTGCGAGTAAATCGATAAATTCCTGAACAATGGCGCCCGCACTTGGCGTTAAATATCCAAATGCTGCTCCGCTCATAGCGATTAGAGCTAGACCCATGCCACCAATAGATGCCTGTAACGCTTTTTTTCGAGAGATCTTGGCTAGTGCGATTGCACTTATCACTCGATCAATTGAATCTTCGATTATCACCACATCAGCAGCTTCACTAGCTGCCGAAGCGCCGCGGGCGCCCATCGCAATCCCAACATCAGAAGCTGCAAGGGCTGGCGCATCATTTATGCCATCACCCACCACCAAGACCGTTCCTAGCACTTTATTTTTATATTCATGGACCGTGGTCAATTTTGTCTCTGGCTTGGCATTGGCAATCACATTCTTAATACCTAATTCATTGGCCACTGCGTGTGCGGTATCTTCCTTATCGCCCGTTACCAGCACGATCTCAGATACGCCAAGCCGATTTAACTCTCCGACCAACTTGCGTGATTCCACTCTAATTGGATCGGCTAAGCCGAAGATACCGATGAGCTGCTCATCTACATGGAGCGCCACCAGAAGCGGTTCATTAGATTTGGCCCATTCCGGCAATAAATCAGGTGCTGCTCCAACTCGAACGCTCTTACCTGCAACTTTTCCTGCGACCTCTTTACCGTGTGATTCGATTACATTTGTTGCAGCATGCAATTTGATCTCTCGTTGCTTTGCTTCGGCGACCAGTGCGCGGGCTACGATATGTGCGCTGTATTGATCAAGCGAAGCAGCGATCTGTAGCACATACTCTTTAGATAATCCTGGCTGTGCCACAATCTCAGTGATCACTGGGCCACCATGGGTTACGGTGCCGGTCTTATCTAATAACACTGCCTCTGCCCTACTCAACTTCTCCAAAATCGCACCACTTTTAATTACCGCTCCGCTCTTGGTCGCACGCGACATTCCAGCTACGAGCGCAATTGGCACCGCCAGAATCAATGGGCAGGGAGTAGCAACCACCAGAACCGCGACAGCGCGCGAGATTTCACCTGAGATGGCATAAGCGGCAATCGCAATCAATATTGTGAGCGGTACAAAGCGAATCGCCCACTTATTTGCTAAGCGAATATTGGGCGAGGACTGCGCCCGGGAATTCCTGACCATAGTGACGATACCGGAATAGGTACTTTGGCTGATATTTCCGGTTGCGATAAATTCAAAGGTATTGCCGGCATTTAACGTGCCGCTTATGACGCTATCTGACTTATTTAAAAGTACCGGCATTGGTTCTCCGGTCAAGGCTGATTGATCAAGATAACAACTCTCTTGTGCAATGCCATCTACTGGCACGATTTCACCAGATTTAACGATTAAGCGATCACCTTTTTCTACCTGCTCAACCGAGATGACTTCGATCTGCCCACCTTTGCTAATGCGATTAGCCAATTTGGGCATGCGATCTATCAGCGCTTTTAAAGCGGATTCGGCCTGACCCTCAGCCCATGATTCCAAGGCTCGGCCTGATGCCAACATAAAAGAGATCACCGCTGCAGCGAAGAACTCTGAGATCGCAAGCGCGCCTACGATTGAGAAGATAGCCAAGATATCCGAGCCCATCTGCTTATCTCGGATCTCATCGGCCAACCACTTAATCGAAGGAATCAATCCGATTAACCCACCAATTGCCCACGGGATGTCACCGCTATTTTGTGTGGCAATCTCGAGGAAAATTCCAGTAGCCAAAGCGAGAGTTGAGCTGATCAATAAGGATGCAGTCACTCGGTCTTTCACATTACCTACGATAGTCTTTAATTATGTCGCCGACCATTAGATTCTTGGGTGCGGTCGGAACAGTGACTGGTAGTCGCTTCTTAGTCGAGGGAAAAAACGCCAATGTGATGGTCGATTGTGGCATGTATCAAGGCTTGAAAGAGTTACGACTTCGAAATTGGGAGCGCTTTCTGGTCGATCCTCACACCATCAATTCCATTGTGCTATCACATGCACATCTTGATCACTGCGGCTATCTTCCGAAGTTAGTACATGAAGGTTTTAATGGGCCGATTTACTGCACGCCATATACTGCAAAATTAGCGGCCATCGTCTTACGCGATGCCGCAAAGTTGCAGACCGAAGATGCCAGATATGCCAAGAAAAAAGGCTTCTCTAAGCATGCCGAACCCAAAGGGCTATATAGCGTGGAAGAAGCTGAAGCCGCGATCGCGCTCTTTAAGACCATTCCTTTTCACACTAGATTCGAAGTGGCGCCAGATATTCATGTGACATTCCATCGAAGCGGCCATATCTTGGGGTCATCTTTCGTCGACATGGCGATTGAGGATAAGAGATTGGTATTCACTGGCGACATCGGACGCAATAATCATCTGGTTTTGACGGACCCAGATCCAATTCCTGAGGGCGAGATCTCAGCGCTAATCACCGAATCCACTTATGGAAATCGCACCCACCCTTCGAGTAGTGATTATCTATCTGAAGCAATCAATCGCACAGTCAAACGCGGTGGATCGATTCTGATTCCCGCATTTGCAGTGGATCGCACTGAGATCATGTTGATGACGCTAAAGAAGTTATTTGAGACCGGGCAGATTCCGGAGTTACCGGTCTATGTCGATTCACCGATGGCGCTAGCCACACTTAGGTATTATCGTGAAGCGATTTACAGCAACTCCTCCGAAATCAGAACTTCCTTGCATAACATCACAAGGGATCCCTTCGAAACTGGGTTACTGCATGAAGCAATTACCGTTGAACAATCCAAGGCGCTAAATAACCCCAACCGACCTTGCATCATCATCTCCTCAAGTGGCATGGCAACTGGTGGTCGCGTAGTGCATCATCTCGAACATATGTTGCCCAATCCCAACAATTCGATTCTGCTGGTGGGTTATCAAGCTGCCGGCACGCGGGGTCAATATCTTCTAACTGGGGCAAAGACCATAAAGATGCATGGCCAATATGTCGACGTCAAAGCCGAGATTGTCCGCATCGAAGAATTCTCAGTACATGCCGATAGTGAAGAGTTGCTCAAGTGGTTTACCAGCGCCAAAGCCCATCCCAAATGCGTCTACACCATCCATGGCGAATCTGACTCTGCAGAGGTTTTCGCAGAACTAATTCGAAAGAAGTTGGGTTGGAAGACCATCGTCCCACAACTCGATTCGCCCTATCCGCTTGAATAATCCATTGTTTAATTCCTTGTTTAAATCCCTTATTAATTGCTACCCAATTGAATCTAAATGCTCCATTTAGCACTCGTTGTATTCCTCTGTAATTTGGCGCCGATATTTGCGCCACCCACATGGTCGGTTTTGGTCTTTTTTCTCTTGACCCAAAATTTGAACCCAGTTGTTGCGGTTATCGTTAGCGCGATTTGCGCTGGCAGTGGGCGATTTCTTCTGGGTCACGGCACAAGTTGGTTGCGTAACTACATTCCGGAGCGAGCGCGCAAGAACCTCTTTGATGCTGGTCGAGTCTTTGAGCAGGATAAGAAGCGACGTTTCGGAGTGCTTGCGCTATTTATAGTCTCACCTTTGCCATCTGCCCAACTATTTGAAGCAGCTGGTTTGATGCGTATGAATTTGGTTCGATTAACGCTGGCATTCTTCTCCGGTCGAATTGTTACCTACTCGATTTATGCAGGCATCGCATCGCGATTTAAAGCAACGAGTTTGGGAGAGGTCATTACCCAAGCTTTGAAATCGCCGTATGCCTGGGCGATCCAACTCTTCTCTATCGCCCTGATTTATCTAATCGCTAAGATTGATTGGCGAAAGCGGTTGAAGCCAACATCTCTTTGACCATCGGGACCACTTTCGTGGCGTAAAGCTCGATACATTTCATCAAACTTGAATGGGTCTGCATGCCATTTGCGTATTTGAAATCAAATCTATTTGCACCGACCGAGCTGATCGCATGTGTGATTTTCTTAGCCACGGTCTCGGGCGAACCCACATAGAGCGAGCCATATTGCACCTCATGTAGGTAGCTCTCTTTGGTAATTGGCGCCCAACCACGTTCGCGACCAATTCGACCAAACATCGCCTGATGTTTTGGCCAATGCGCTTCAATCGCTGCTTCATCACTTTCGGCTACAAATCCCGGGGAATGGATAGAGATCGGATGTTGCTGATGGCCAAATTCCTCTAACGATTCGCGATACAAGCGAGCAAATGGCGCGAACCTTGCTGGGTCACCGCCAATGATGGCCAACGCTAATGAGAGATCTAATCTGGCCGCACGCACTACTGATTCAGGTGTGCCGCCAACTCCAACTCTTAATGGAATCCGACCACGTTCGGTCTTTGGATAGACCTGTTGATTAACTAGCGCCGCACGGGTCTGACCTTGCCAGGTGACTGGATGTTCACTTAATAACTCGACCAATAATTCAAGTTTCTCTTCGAAGAGAATTTGATACTGGGATAGGTCGTATCCGAATAACGGGAAGGATTCGATAAATGAACCACGGCCCGCGGTGATCTCCGCTCTGCCATTTGAGAGCGCATCGACCGTGGCAAATCTTTGATAGACCCGTACTGGATCATCGCTAGATAAGACTGTTACGCCTGAGCCCAAAGTGATCTGCTTGGTGCGAGTAGCAATACCGGCCAAGACTGAATCTGGCGCGGTGACTGCAAAATCATCACGATGATGTTCGCCAACATTAAAGTTGTTCAAACCTAATGAGTCGGCAAGCTCTGCCTCTTCCACGACATTTCGGATGGTCTGCGCAGCAGAGAGCGGTTGGCCATACTCATCAATTTGAATATCGCCAAAGGTATCTAAGCCGAATCGCAGTTCCATTATTTCCTAACCTAATTTACTAACTTAATGAGAATGAGGGATATTCATCCGTCACCAAAGCAAAAGCATAGCCATAAACTCGATTCCAGAATTTGATGGTGCCGAGCGCGATATTCGCCGCCCAATCGGGGTAATTTCCAGAGACTGCTGTGATGAGCCAAGCAAAGAAGGTCGAGATCAAAGTTAGCACTAGATAGATGGCACCGACGATATAAAGTGGAATTGCAAGGAGCCATTTAACTAACGGCAACCAACGATTCAACTTCTTTCCCCCCTCTACGTCGGGGAAAATCACCGCGATCTTGGGGTTGCGTTCGAAAGTTGGATAGTCATCGGTTAGCAGTAGCACATATGCAATTACTCTGGTCTCAAACTCCAAAATTGCATGATTGAAATGGAGCAACCAGCTGGGATAGATATTTCTGGCTACTAGCGCTGCAGCCACCGGAAGTGCCAAGACCAGGGTGCTCCATGCGCTCTCTTGTGCCATTTGTGAGAAGAGAAAGAGGAAGATAAAAACTGGGATAGCTAATATCAATCTAAAGAGAACCGAGCTCTTATTTCTATTTGCCGTAGAAACTTGAACGATGGTTTCGATTTGATTTGCCATAACGCCAATATATCGCAACAAATAGCGTGCCCTGAAATCACTTGGCAGTTGCAAGGTTTTTGCGTTTAGTTTTTTATCAGTAAATTCTTTAATATTTGCGCCTCAACCATTACAAACACAGGAGCGGTAATGAAGGTCTATTCGAATATCACAGAGATTGTTGGTAATACGCCACTAGTTAAATTGAATCGAATGACTGATGGCGCAACAGCCCAGGTCTTTGCCAAATTGGAGTTCTACAATCCAACTAGCACCGTAAAAGATCGCATTGGTATTGCGATGATTGATGCGGCCGAAGCTTCTGGACAATTAAAGCCAGGGGGCACCATTGTTGAAGCCACCTCTGGCAATACCGGTATTGCACTTGCCATGGTTGGTGCAGCTCGTGGTTACAAAACGATTTTGACCATGCCAGATTCGATGTCCAAGGAGCGTCGCGCCTTGCTTCGCGCCTTTGGCGCAGAATTGGTGCTGACTCCTGCAGCAGAGGGAATGAAAGGTTGCGTGGCAAAAGCAGAGGAGATTGGTGCAAAAGAGGGCGCAGTATTGGTGCGCCAATTTGAAAATGGCGCCAATCCAGAGATCCATCGCAAAACCACCGGTCTTGAAATTTGGAATGACACCGACGGACAAGTTGCAGCGTTAGTCGCTGGTATCGGAACCGGTGGCACTATCACTGGCGTTGGACAGGTATTAAAAGAGAAGAATCCAAATGTAAAGGTCTTTGCAGTTGAACCTGAGGCTAGTCCGATTTTAAATGGCGGTACGCCAAGCGGACACCCAATTCAAGGTATCGGACCAAACTTCATTCCACCAATCTTGGATCGCACTGTTTTCGATGAAGTTTTGGATGCGCCAAGTGAGAGCGCATTTGAATATGCACGTCGCGCCGCTAAAGAAGAGGGTCTACTTGTAGGAATCTCATCTGGCGCGGCGCTTTGGGGCGCGATGCAAGTTGCCAAGCGGCCAGAATTTGCAGGCAAGATCATCGTAGTAATCATTCCTTCATTTGGTGAACGTTATCTCTCCACCAAGTTATATGCGGATTTAATGGATTAAGCGGATCAAATTGGCCAATTTCATCACCTACATTAAGGAAGATCTCGATACCGCGCTGCATCGTGACCCGGCAGCGCGAAATAAACTTGAAGTTTTCTTAACTTATCCCGGGGTGCATGCGGTTTGGAATCACCGCATCGCGCATTGGTTATGGCAGCGCAACATCAAATTACTGGCCCGCATGTTTTCGAATCGGGCTCGCCGTCGCACCGGCATTGAAATCCATCCAGGTGCCAAGATCGGCCGCCGCTTCTTTATTGATCACGGCATTGGTGTGGTGATCGGTGAGACCACTGAGATCGGTGATGATGTGATGCTCTATCACAACGTGACTCTCGGGGCTCGTCGCTTTGCTACCGGAAAGCGCCATCCGACTATCGGAAATCGTGTGATCATCGGCGCGGGCGCCAAGGTCTTGGGGCCGGTTAATGTCGAGGATGATGCGCGCATCGCATATAACAGCGTGGTCCTTGAGGATGTAAAGAAGAACAATACCTCTGATATTTTCTATATTTAATCATTCAATCTTAAATCCTGGCTTTAGCGCAAAGTTTTTAAAGTGGTAGCCCCACTTTATGCAAATGATCGAAGTATTCACGCGTGGTTGAAAGTATCTGATTTTCGGTCATTGAGAATAGGTCACTATCTATTGCACCAATGATCTTCTTAGCAACTTCGGGGTAATTTCGCTCCACAAATTGGGTAAATCGAAGAGCGGTATTTGCCTTACCCTCGCCATGGCTAATCAACAAAATCTCACGGGCTGCTTCGACTGATTTGATGATGGAGTCAAAATAACCCCAATC
>CAZZLH010000003.1:60799-67183 GCA_964654815.1 uncultured Actinomycetes bacterium | reverse complement strand
ATGGTGTCGCGCAGACGCCAACCGAATACAAAACGACATTTCTTGTCATAAAGTTCTAAATCAGTTTGATCTATTGCGTGCGCCTCGATTTGCCGTGAACGAATCCCTGCAAAAGTTGGATTAGTGCCGATGGAGATCGCAGCTGGCCAACTCTGATTATCAACCTCTAGCCAACCGGCATAAATACCATCTGCTGGAATAGTCCAATTACCGGTCAGACCTAAATTTGCTGTCGGATATCCGATTTCACGGCCCCGTTTCTCACCATGCACCACGATGCCCTCCATCGTAAAGCGATGGCCTAATAGCATGTTGGCTAATTCAATATCGCCATTAAATATTAGCTGGCGAATTCTGGTCGATGAGATGATGCCATTGCTCTCCTGCAGATTATGTACCTCGACTTGAAAACCATAATTGCGTAGATCCTCTGCCTTACCTGCTGCGCCTTTGCCATAGGTGAAATTGGTACCCACCATGACCGCTTTAGCGGCAAGTTCGTGGATTAATACTTGATTGACGAAATCATCTGGTGAGAGATTGGCGAAATCCTTATCAAAGTCCACAACCACCACTGCATCTGCACCATGCTTAAGCAGTAATTTGATGCGAGTATCGAGTGAACATAATTGTGTCGGTGCTTTATCGGGCGCAAAGAGCATCGTGGGATGCGGCTCAAAGGTCATAGCGACCACGGGGTTTCCAAATTTGCGCGCATCCAAGAGCAGTTGTTGATGCCCTGCATGTACCCCATCAAAATTACCGATTACGACGGTGCCATCCTTGATGGGTGCTGGGCGCCAAGAGAATCGCATGGGCGTACTTTAATTTACCGCGACGAAGACTGCGATTGGTTTGGCTTGGCCATCTTTATCCTGCAATAGCGCGGCCAGATCACCTTCCGTAGTTAGCGCTGCGACTAATTGGTTGGTTCCGCTGGAAGGGATTGCCCGCCCAAACTTCAATTCATTTAATTCCTGCAGCGTTAAATTTCGTGGGGTAAAGAATTTAGCGGCGACTTCACCAACTGAGAACATCTTGCCCGCCATGCTTAAATCAAACTCCCCTACTCGAGTTCGACGAAGTGCCGTCAGATGGCCACCACAATCTCGTGCAATGGCGCGTATGTAGGTACCAGCGCTACAGGTAACTGAGATATCGACTTCATCACCTCTGATTTGATTAATCTTTAATTCATAAACTTCAACCTCACGCGCCGGAATATCTACCTCTATGCCTTCTCGCACTAGATCGTAAGCTCGTTTGCCATCAATACGAATCGCGGAGACCGACGAAGGCTTCTGCATTATCTTTCCAACTTGTTTGGCAAAGGCAGCTGGGATATCGGTTGGAATCTCAGTTGTGGCAATTACCTCACCCTCTTTATCATCGGTTGAGGTAAGTTGTCCGAGCTTTACCGTAGCGTCATAAGCTTTAATTCCAGCAGTTATGTATTGCAATAACCTGGTACCGGTGCCAATTCCAAGAACCAGAACGCCGGTTGCCATCGGATCCAAAGTTCCAGCATGGCCGATTTTTTTAGTATTTAAATCTTTACGAGCTTTGGCCACTACATCGTGGCTGGTCATACCACTTGCTTTATCGACTACGAGAAAACCGTTGGTCACTTAACTCTTTTTTGGAACCTTATAAGCATCGGGTACTACCGGCTTGGCGCGCTCTGCCAACTCTGCAATCTCTTGGTCATGCTTCTTTATCTCTGATAGCAAACTCTCCATCTGCTGCGCTGTTTCGGGCAACGCATCGCTAAAGAACTCTAAGGTGGGTGTGATGCGTGTTCCAAGTTCGTGCCCCACTGCGCTACGCAGTAATCCTTTGGCAGATTCCAAAGCGGCGCGCGTCTTGGCTTGCTGATCATGATCACCGAAGACGGTGTAGAAGACAGATGCATTTTGCAGATCACCCGTGACGCGTACATCAGTGATGGTGACAAAACCCAGACGCGGATCCTTAACCTTCGTCTCCAATGTTCTGGCGACGACTACTTTGATGCGGTCAGCGACCTTCTCTGATCGAACTGACATTTAGGCACGCTTCTTCTCTTGCATCTCAAATACCTGCACGATGTCGCCTGCTGCAATCTCCTTGAAGCCCACGCCGATACCGCATTCGTAACCTTCGCGAACTTCGGTGACATCATCTTTAAATCGCTTTAGTGAATCAACGGTCAAGTTATCTGCCACCACAGTTCCGCCACGGAGCACGCGAGCCTTAGCGTTGCGACGGATGATGCCATCTTGTACCAACGAACCGGCAATCAAACCGGCCTTAGAGGATTTGAAGATCTCGCGTACTTCGGCATTTCCTAGGATCGCCTCTTCGTACTCTGGCTTCAACATACCCTTGAGCGATAGTTCGATATCTTCAATCGCCTTATAGATCACAGAGTAGAAGCGAACTTCCACGCCCTCTTGATCGGCATATTGTGCGGTTGCGATCTCCGGTTTGACGTTGAAACCAATGACTACTGCGGTCGAGGCAGAGGCCAGAGTGATATCTGACTTGGTAATCGCACCAACTCCGCGGTGAATTACTCGTAGGTCTACCTCAGCTCCGACATCAAGCTGCATCAAGGCATCCTCCAACGCTTCGACCGAACCAGATACGTCGCCCTTGATAATCAAGTTGAGAGTGGAGATCTTGGATTGCTCCATGAAATCTTCCAGAGATACCTTCTTGCGCGCCTTCGCAAGTTGCGCATTTCTCTCGGCAGCTTGGCGCTTCTCCGCAATCTGACGAGCAGTGCGATCTTCCTCAGCAACCAAGAAAGTATCGCCAGCATCAGGTACTGAGGTAAATCCCAAAACCTGTACAGGACGTGATGGGCCAGCAAATTCAACGGTGTTGCCGAATTCATCCAACATCGCGCGCACGCGACCAAATGAACCACCCGCAACAATTGCATCGCCAACTTGTAAAGTTCCGCGCTGCACCAGAACTGTCGCAACTGGACCGCGACCGCGATCTAGGTGCGCTTCAATCGCAACGCCTCTAGCATCGTCATCGGCAACTGCACGAAGATCGATAGCCGCATCTGCAGTTAACAGAATTGCGTCGATAAGTTCGTTGATGCCCTTACCTGCTTTAGCGGATACATCTACGAAGATTGTGTCTCCGCCATACTCTTCGGCGATTAAGTTGTATTCGGTTAATTGTTGACGGACCTTTGCCGGATTGGCATCCTCTTTATCAACCTTATTTACCGCTACCACGATTGGCACATCAGCAGCTTGGGCATGGTTTAAAGCCTCGATGGTCTGCGGCATCACGCCATCATCCGCCGCTACTACCAAGACCGCGATATCTGTGACTTTGGCACCGCGAGCGCGCATCGCAGTAAAGGCTTCATGGCCTGGGGTATCAATGAAGGTAATTGCACGATTGACGCCATCATGATCATGATGAATTTGGTAGGCGCCGATGTGCTGAGTGATTCCACCTGCCTCGGTCTTGATTACCTCGGTCTGGCGAATCGCATCCAAAAGACGAGTCTTACCATGATCAACGTGGCCCATGACGGTTACCACCGGTGGACGGGCTTCGAGATTATCTTGATCTTGCTCGCTTAACTCTGCCGATAGATCGATATCAAATGATTGCAGGATCTCGCGATCTTCATCTTCTGGGGAGACGATCTGGATTACATAACCCAACTCGCTACCTAAAATTGCAAAGGTATCGTCATCGACCGATTGAGTTGCGGTGACCATCTCACCTAATTGGAATAGCGCCTGAACCAATTGTGCGGCATCGCAATTGATGCGTTCAGCGAAATCCGATAGCGATGAGCCGCGACGCATCCGCACAACCGTGGTGCCATCACCGCGCGGAACCTTTACGCCGCTAAGTGTTGGCGCTTGCATGTTTTCGAAATCATCACGCAGCGCCTTCTTACTCTTTTGTTTGTTGCTCTTCTTGGAGCCACCCTTACCAAATGCACCTGCGGTATTGCCGCGACCACCTGGGCCTGGACGACCTTTATTAAATCCGCCACCAAATCCACCAGGTCCACCTTTTCCTGGCGCACCTTTATAAGGACCACCTGTAGCACCAGAAGTTGCACCGGGTCCTCCGGGTCCTCCAGGTCCTCCAGGTCCTCCAGGTCTCTGTGGACGCGCAGCAAAACCTGGACGTTGTTGTTGTGGGCGCGCAGCAAAACCTGGACGTTGTCCTGGTCCACCTGGGCGACCTGGTCGTGGTTGTTCGCCGGGACGAATTGGTCTTTGTGATTGCGGCCGTGGCATCGAAGTTGAGCCACTGCCAAATGGATTATTGCCAGCGCGCGGTGGTCGTTGTGGTGGGCGAGGAATCGATGAGGTACCAAATGGATTATTGCCACCAGGTCTTGGTGCAACTGGTGGTTTTGGCATCGCAGTTGGGGCAGGTCGCGCTGCCGGTTTTGGTTCAACTGCCTTTAACGCCTCAAGATCTACGCCAAGTTCAGCGGCTAACTCTGCCGCTAATTTGGCATCTAAAACTTCACTCTCTGTATCTGCCTTCTTGGCGGCAGTTTTCTTCGCCGCAGCTTTCTTAACCGGCTTAGCGGGCTCCGCTGCCTCTACTTTGGCATTTGGGAATGCTTCAATCAATCGACGCGCTACAGGTGGTTCGATTGTCGATGAGGCGCTGGTTACGAACTCGCCCATCTCTTTTAACTTAGCAAGGACGACCTTGCTCTCCATACCGAGTTGCTTAGCTAACTCATGTACGCGGACTTTTGCCACTTTTCCTCTTTCTTGGCTCCGCGTACCTTTTACACGCGTGGCCTAGTTACTACACCTCATGATCTGGCGGTGCTCATTAGCGTGTCATTTGCTTTCATTCCATTTCGGTTGGTTCAGGTCATTCAGTTAGATTCTTTAGATTTACTGAATCGGTTTGGCTACTTTCATAACCAAGGGCAGAAGTCTATCAGGCGTTTTCGCCGGCGCTATCTGAGTGAATATCGATACGCCAACCGGTTAAGCGTGCAGCCAGGCGTGCATTTTGGCCATCTTTACCGATAGCCAGCGAAAGTTGGTAATCCGGAACCACTACCTTCGCGCTACGAGTGGCTTCATCGACTACCTGCACATTCGAAACTTTGGCTGGCGCGAGCGCATTTGCCACATAAACCGCGGGATCGTCTGAGAAATCCACGATATCGATTTTCTCGCCATGTAATTCATCCATGACCGCCCTAGCACGAGCACCCATTGGTCCAATCAAAGCTCCTTTAGCGGAGACTCCGGCACGATGGCTGCGCACAGAGATCTTGGTGCGATGGCCCGCCTCTCTGGCAATTCCCATAATCTCAACGATACGCTCTTTAATTTCGGGAACCTCGAGTGCAAACAATTGCTTAACCAAGGCAGGATGTGAGCGAGAGAGAGTTATTTCCGGGCCTCTAGTGCCTTGCTTTACATCAACCACGAAACATTTAACGCGATCACCGTGTGCGAATTTCTCACCTGGCACCTGCTCTTGTGGTGGAATCTTTCCCTCTGTGCGACCGAGGTTTACATAAACCATCTTGGCATCTCGTCCCTGTTCGACGGTTCCGGAGATTACATCTCCGACGTTTGTCGATAGCTCGCCTACTATCTGTGCATCATTGGTCTGGCGCATATATTGCTTGATGGCTTGTCTTGCAGTTGCGGTGGCAACCCGACTAAAAGACTCATTGCGATCTTGCACCTCTCCGATGCGCTCCCCAGTTTCGGAGAAGACCGGTACAAATATTTGTATCTCACCAGTCTCACGATCCAAATGGGCACGGGCATGCTCTAACGCGTGATCAGTCTGGTTATAAGCAGCAATTACCGCAGCCTCAATGGCCACAATAAGTGCGTTCTGTGAGATCTCTTTCTCGGTGGTGAGCGCTTGCAGCGCCTTCATATCTACGTTCATGGCTTACGATTAAATTCGACTTCGATGATGGCTTTTTTTATCTCGGAAAAATCAATGGTGCCGCAATCTAATGTCACAGCATCGTCAGTCACTGAGAGAATGCGCGCCTTTAAAGTATCGCCATCCTGCTTGGTTAGCTTCACCAAACGATCAATATTCTTGCGCCAATGACGCGGCGCAGTTAGCGGACGATCCACACCGGGAGAGGTGACCTCTAGGGTGTATGGCTGTTCCCCCATGAAATTTGCGCCATCCATGGCCTCATTTATTTTTCTGCTGATCTCAGTGACTTGATCTAAATTTAAACCGCTCTCACTATCTACGATAATCGTGACAAAGCGATGCTTACCTGGGGTTTGAACCTGAACCTCTTCAAGAACTAGCCCGGCTTGATTTACCAGCGGTTCTGCTAGCTCGAAGATTTGATCTTTAAGCGCCATTTGTAATTCCTATTTTCTTGTTTTTTAGTTGTTT
>CAZZLH010000003.1:45348-60699 GCA_964654815.1 uncultured Actinomycetes bacterium | reverse complement strand
GTTGTTTTCCTTGCGATAGGGCTCACCCTAATACGTCATAACCTACCTTCGCAATAAGTAGCGCCGTCATAAGCAGGAAGACCTTGCGCACCAGTGGTGAGCCACCCTTTATCGCCATATGCGAACCAATCAGCGCACCCAAAACATTTGAGATCGCAAGTGCAATCCCAATCCCCCAGAGCACCGCGCCATGCTTGGCGAAGATGATAAGCGCGGCAAGATTGGTGGCAACATTGGTGAACTTCGCGATAGCGGATGCGGTTAAGAATGCATAACCCAGAACGCCAACTAAAACTGCCATCAAGAATGTTCCGGTACCTGGTCCGAAGATTCCATCATAGAAACCGATCGCAAGTGCGGCAGTTCCTGCGATCCAATAATTGACCTTTGGTCTCTCTTCATGGCCCAGTTTGGGATTTAGTACTGTGTAAATAAAGATGACAATCAGAGCGATGAATACCGCCACTCGTAAATTATCAGTAGGGATCTTTGCAGCAAGCTGAGCTCCGCCCATAGAGCCAAAGAAAGCTGGTAGCAACATTGCAGCCAATAACTTTTTATCAATCTGGATGCCTTTTCGGTATCGATTGGCTGCGCTGGCTGTGCCGAATATCGCGGCAAACTTATTGGTTCCGAGGATATTTACGACCGGTTTATCGGATAGCCCCACCAATAACGCTGGTAATTGAATTAATCCCCCGCCCCCTGCAATGGCATCAAAGAAGCCTGCCGCAAATGCAGCAGTGCAGAGAAAGAAGATCACGAGAGTAGTTTGGCGATCTCCGCCGCTGCCTCAGAGACTTGGGCTTCACACTTCTCTTTGGTGGCGCGAATTCGAATCTCCACTTTGCCCTCTGCCAAACTCTTGCCCACAATCACGATAATTGGATTACCAATTAACTCGGCATCTTTAAATTTAACTCCCGCGCTGGGATCGCGGCGATCATCCAACATAACAGAGATACCCATGGCTTCTAACTCTTCACCCAAGGCGAGCGCGGCATCAAATGGCGCATCCTCTTTACCGGTTGCCACAATATGCACCATCGCAGGTGCGATCTCTACCGGCCAGCAAAGTCCCAATTCATCGGCGGTCTGTTCGGCAATCGCTGCAACAGCGCGACTTACGCCGATTCCGTACGAACCCATAGTCACTACTTGTGATTTACCGTTTTGATCTAGAACAGTCAGATCAAGCGCTTTGGCATATTTACGACCCAATTGGAAGATATGGCCAATTTCAATTGCGCGATCTATCACTACCTCAGCCTGGCAATCAGGACAGGTGTCGCCGGCGCGTACTTCGGCAGCTTCGATATAGCCATCGACCACAAAATCACGGCCGTTGACCACATAACGAGCGTGGCGATCCTTCTTATTTGCGCCAGTTATCCAAGCCGTGCCTGGTGCGACTCTGGGATCAGCAAGAAGCGTAATTTGATTGGCTTTGGCATCTTGTGGGCCGATATATCCCTTGACCAGATTTGGATACTTCTTGAAATCATCGTCTTCAAAGATCTTGATCTCATTGGCGCCAGCCAAATTCGCTTCGACGCGCTTTAGATCGACTTCACGATCACCCGGAACCAAGATTGCATATGGCTTGCCATCTACCAAGAGCATAATGTTCTTTAAGGTATCGCTTGCTTTATAACCGCTGCCATATTTCTGATTCATGACTTCAACTAAAGTATCGATAGTTGGCGTATTTGGAGTATCCAAAACTTCAAGTGGTGGGAAGTTGCCATCACCTGCAGGAACCACGGTCTTCATCGCCTCGACATTTGCCGCATAACCACACTTGGGGCAGAGCACATATGTGTCCTCGCCGGTAGCGCAAGGTGCAAGGAATTCCTCTGACTTAGAGCCGCCCATCGCGCCAGCCATCGCACTTACGATGTTGTATTTCATTCCCAATCGATCGAAGGTCTTGATATATGCATCGCGATGTCTTTGATAGGAAAGTTCGAGTCCGGCATCATCTAAATCAAAAGAGTAAGAATCTTTCATGACAAATTCGCGGCCACGGATGATCCCAGAGCGAGGACGTGCCTCATCTCGATACTTAGTTTGGATTTGGTAGATCGACAAAGGTAGGTCGCGATAGGAAGAGTATTCGCCTTTGACCATGAGAGTAAACATCTCTTCATGGGTAGGCCCCAGTAAATAATCGCTGCCTCTGCGGTCTTTCAAACGAAATAGATTTGGCCCATATTCTTCCCAACGATTTGTGGCTTCATAGGCATCTTTAGGAAGCAGCGCTGGAAAGTGCACCTCTTGAAAACCTGCCGCATCCATCTCTTCACGAATTACTCGTTCGACATTACGTAGCGCGATAACCCCAAGCGGCAACCAAGAGAAGATTCCGGCGGCAATTGGTCGGATATATCCGGCGCGAACCAATAATTTATGCGAAGTAACTGAGGCATCTGCTGGGTCATCGCGTAACGTGCGCAAGAAGAGCGATGACATCTTCAACATTTATTTGACCTCTACCTGTGGTTCGCCAGAAGCTATTCCGGCAGCTTCCATCTCCTCGCCAAGTCTCATTGCTTCCTCAATCAAAGTCTCAACGATTTGCGCTTCCGGAACGGTCTTGATTACCTGACCTTTAACGAAGATCTGTCCCTTGCCATTACCAGATGCCACACCTAAATCTGCTTCGCGCGCTTCACCTGGACCATTAACCACGCAGCCCATAACTGCCACGCGAAGTGGCACTGTCATTCCTTGCAAGCCAGCTTGGACTTTCTCGGCCAAGGTGTAGACATCTACCTGGGCGCGACCGCAAGATGGGCAAGAGACAATCTCTAATTTGCGTTGACGTAAGCCAAGTGACTCCAGAATTGCAATGCCGACCTTTACCTCTTCCACTGGTGGAGCGGACATAGAGACTCGGATGGTGTCACCTATTCCTTCGGCCAAGAGAATGCCAAATGCGGTGGCAGATTTGATGGTGGCTTGGAATGCCGGTCCAGCTTCGGTTACGCCTAAGTGCAATGGGTAATCACAGCGCTCAGCCAACATTCGATATGCCTTGACCATCGTTACTGGGTCATGATGTTTTACGGAAATCTTGAAGTTAGAGAATCCATGCTCCTCAAATAGCGACGCTTCCCAAAGCGCTGATTCGACTAAAGCCTCTGGGGTGGCCTTGCCATACTTCTGCAAGAGACGTGGATCAAGCGAGCCAGCATTGACTCCGATTCTGATCGGAGTATTTGAAGCGGCAGCAGCCTTTGCCACCTCTTTTACTTTGTCATCGAATTGTTTGATGTTGCCCGGATTAACTCGAACACCAGCGCATCCGGCATCGATTGCGGCAAAAATGTATTTTGGTTGGAAATGGATATCGGCGATAACAGGTATCTGGGATTTCTTTGCGATGGCGGCAAGCGCATCGGCATCATCTTGCGATGGCACCGCGACGCGAACAATCTGACAACCAGTTGCGGTTAACTCCGCAATCTGTTGCAAAGTGGCATTGATATCCGCGGTGGGTGTCGTAGTCATCGACTGCACGGAGACTGGATAGTCGCTGCCGACGCCCACGTTGCCGACCATTAATTGCTTGGTTTTACGACGCGGTGCGAGGGTCTTTAATTCCGGGATTCCCAAGTCAACCATGGGTGCAATTCTGCCCTATTTTGACCAAAGGCTTACAAATTTAGATTAACGGGATTGACGATGTCGGCTATGAGCAAGAGCACTGAGAGCGCGACCAGGAGAACAAAGACCACGATTGTGATTGGAGTTAGGCGATTTATATCAATTGGCGCTGGTTTGGCGCGACCACGAAGTGCGGCATATCGATAGCGCAATGAATCAACCGCCGCCACTGCCATATGTCCACCATCTAGAGGCAAGAGCGGTAACAAATTGAAGATACCCACAAAGATATTTAATGATGCGATCATCAATAGGAATATGGCAATCTGATTATTGATTGGTAGCGAATTGCTACTGGTGATATCGCCAGAGGCGCGAGCCACACCCACAATTCCCACTGGACCACTTGGATCACGTGGCGCATTTCCAAAAGTCTCACGGAAGAGATTTGGGATCATAGAAGGTAAACGCCAAAGCGCTTTGAAGCTCTCTTTGGTCATGTACCAAGTGATCGAACCCGAACCTTGAGTCGCTTCCAGAATCGGCATGCGGTAAGTGGCATCAGCTAGAGACATCCCCACAAATGAATAGGTGTAATTCTGAATCGTACGATTTACTGGAATTACCTGGAGATCAAGGGTCTGCTCACCGCGCTTGACTGTGAAGGTGAAGGTCTTGCCCGGATTCTTTCTGATGACTGAAAGATCCTCAGAGAAATTATTCGCCTGGGTCTTCTTGCCATTGATCGCAATGATGGTATCTCCGGCCTTCAAGCCAGCCTTTACTGCAGGTGAGATTGGATCTGTCGCTGCGCATGTTGTGGTGGGCGAAACACAAGGGACGATCTCACGAATGGTCGAGGATAGAGATTGTGCTCCGATTCCTGCCAGAGTTATAAAGATCATTACAAATGCAAGTACGAAATGATTGAACGAACCTGCGCCCAGGACAATTAATTTGCGTGGAGTGGATGCGCTTACAAATGCGCGATGCTCTTCTCCAGCCGGAAGCGGATCATGGATAGTCATGCCCTCGATGCGGCAGTAACCACCGGCAGGGATTGCCTTGATACCGAATTCGGTTTCGCCACGAACCGTTGACCAGATGCGCTTACCGAATCCTAAGAAGAACTCTGTGACCTTCATGCCAAAGCGTTTTGCGAAGTAGTAATGGCCAAATTCGTGAACCATCACCGAGAAAAGAAGGGCCAGAATAAAGAGGAGAACTCCAAGCAGAGCCATGTGATCCCCCTCTATCGTGTTAACTTTGGCAATACTCTCATGCCCTCGCTAGACTTGAAAAATGAACGTGCCGCAACAACGCAAACTCGTGACCGAAATCCCAGGTCCAAAGTCGCAAGAGATTATTAAACGACGTAGCGAAGCTGTATCTGCCTCACTCGGTATGGCACTTCCTGCGGTTGTGACTCACGCATCAGGTGGCATTCTCCTTGATATCGATGGAAATCAGATTATTGATATGGGTTCGGGAATTGCGGTAGTTAATGTTGGTAATAGCGCGCCAAAGGTAGTTGAGCGCGTACAGCAGCAGGTCGCAGCCTTCACACATACCTGTTTTATGGTCGCACCTTATGAGGGTTACATCGAAGTCTGTGAAAAATTAAATCAATTAACGCCAGGTAATTTTAAAAAGAAGAGTGCGCTATTTAATTCCGGCGCTGAGGCGGTTGAAAATGCCGTCAAGATCGCGCGCCATTACACCAAGCGTCAAGCAGTAGTGGTCTTCGAACATGGTTATCACGGCCGAACAAATCTGACGATGGCGATGACTGCAAAGAACATGCCTTACAAAGAGGGCTTCGGTCCCTTCACCCCTGAGATTTATCGAATGCCGATGGCTTATCCATTCCGCCATGAAGGCGATATCCAGAATGTATTGGAAGAGGTCATTCATAAGATCGAGAAGGAAGTTGGCGCCAAGAATGTTGCGGCGATCGTCATTGAGCCAATCCAAGGCGAAGGTGGCTTCGTAGTTCCTCCTAAGGGATTCCTACCTGGCCTTGCCAAGTTTGCTAAGGAGAATGGCGCGCTATTTATCGCAGATGAGATTCAGACCGGCTTTGCGCGCACCGGAAAGATGTTCGCATGTGAAGATGAGGGTATAGAGCCTGATTTGATCACCACAGCTAAGGGAATCGCTGGAGGTTTACCGCTTGCTGCCGTAACTGGTCGCGCAGAGATTATGGATGAGATTCATCCATCTGGACTTGGCGGAACATATGGCGGAAATCCAATCGCATGTGCCGCAGCTTTAGGCGCAATCGAAACCATCCAATCACAGCACTTGGTACAGCGTGCGACTGAGATCGGTGCAATCATGTTCGATTCACTCCACGCGATGCAGAAGAAGTATCCAATCATCGGAGAGGTACGCGGTCGTGGTGCGATGGTCGCTATCGAATTGGTAAAGCCCGGAGGCAAGGAACCAAATGCCGATGCACTGGGCAAGATTGTTAAATATGCGCAGCAACAGGGCGTGCTCTTCTTGACTGCCGGAACCTACGGCAACGTGCTTCGTTTCTTACCACCACTTGTGATCAGCGATGAGTTAGTCAAGGATGCGATGAGCGTGCTTGATGATGCCTTTGCGAATCTGTAATTAGCGATCTAGCAGATTACGAGTCGGGCTATAACTTCCGCCCTTTTTACGCACCGCAATCGCGCTTAACGCCTCTAGCACCACACGATTAGCCAAGATCGCAGTGATATCTGCGCTATCAAATGGTGGTGCAACTTCAACTACATCAACTCCAACAATCGGAAGTTCCAGACAGATTCGTCTTACCGCTTCAAGTAATTCACGTGAGGTCATACCGCCAGGCTCTGGGGTGCCAGTTCCAGGAGCCATACCAGGATCAACCACATCAATATCCACTGATAGAAAGACGCCATCACAGCCATCGGTCAAAGTCGCAAAAGATTCATCCAGAACACTCTTCAATCCGCGATGATGAATCTCAGTCATCTCATATGAACGCATCCCTTGATCGCGCATCCAATTTAAAGTCGCATCATCTGGCCAATATCCGCGAAGACCAAGTTGCAAGAATCTATCTCCACGCACATGTCCATTTTCAATCAATCGACGCATTGGCGTGCCATGCCCTACCAACGCGCCAAATTGATCAGCACCGGTATCGGCATGTGCATCGAAGTGAATCATCGAGATCTTGCCCTTACCGCGGTGATTGGCGATACCTGCCACATCCGCGGAGGCAATCGAATGATCGCCACCCAATACCACCGCGATTGCGCCAGCTTTAGAGATTTTCTCAGTAGCGATTTCTAGCAATTTGAGCGAGCCAACTAAATCGCCACCATTCATGATCAAATCGCCGGCATCAAATACCTTCAGCTCTTTCAGCGCATCAACTCGAAGCGCAAGATGTGGTCTTTCGCCATCGTGTGAGAGGTAATCCCCCATACGAATCGCTTGTGGACCGAACTTAGCACCACTTCGATGCGAGGTTCCGGAATCGATGGGTGCGCCCACAATTACTACATCGGCACCTTTAAAAGTCTCTGGTTTATCTAGATCGCATGCAGGTATACCTAAGAAAGTGAAATTAGGGCCATACATATTGCCGTGGTTGGTCATGCGTGTTGCCGCTTTCTTCCGACTATCTGCCCAGCGATTACGATGAATAGGGCCAGGAAGAACATCATAGAACCGATCACATTTGCTTGCGGCGGGATGCCGCGAGCTGCCGAGACGTAGACAAACTTCGGGAAGGTCATCATGGTTCCGGAGTTGAAGTTTGTGATGATGAAGTCATCAAATGACAAGCTAAATGCGAGCAGCGCTGCCGCTGCGATTCCTGGCATTACTAAAGGCAGCGTAACTCGACGGAAAGTCTCAAACTCATTGGCATATAAATCCATCGCGGCTTGCTCAAGTCTCGGATCTAGAGATGCGATGCGCGCCTTAACTGTTACCACCACGAACGAGACACAGAACATGATGTGCGCAATCACGGTAGTGAGGAATCCCGGATTGATGCTAAGTGATAGGAACATAGCAAGAAGCGATGCGCCCATCACAACTTCTGGGGTGGCCATGGGAAGAAAGATAAGTAAGTTTGTGCTGGAGCGACCTTTAAATGAGTGGCGACCAAGTGCAAATGCAATCAAAGTGCCAAGTAAGGTGGCGAAAAAGGTGGAAAGTAACCCGACCTTTATTGAATTGCCAAGTGCGGTACAAACATCTGGCGCACCACATGGATTCTGCCAATTGCCAAGGGTGAAACCGCGCCAAGTTAGGTTGGATTTACCGGCATCATTAAAGGAGAAGGCAAAGGTGTAAGCGATTGGGATGAATAGATAGGTAAAACCAATTACCGCATAAATTCGAATCAGATTATTACCAAACCAACGCCAGAGCGATCTCATACCAACTCATCCGTTCCGGAGCGGCGAATATAGAGCGAGACCAGAATCAAAATTGCTGCCATCAACATGAATGAGAGCGCAGCTGCAGTCGGATAATCGACCACGCGGAAGAATTTAGAGTCGATGACATTTCCCAGCATGCGCGTCTGCGGATTGCCCAAGATTGCGGCGTTTACATAATCACCAGCGGCTGGAATGAAGGTGAGCAAAGTTCCCGCTACCACGCCCGGTAGCGAGAGCGGGAAAGTTACCTTGCGGAAAGTGGTGAATGCATTGGCATAGAGATCTCCCGCTGCTTCAAGTGTGCGCGGATCAATACGCTCTAAGGATGCATAAAGTGGCAAGGTCATAAATGGCAAGAAGTTATAAGTCATACCTGCAACCACCGCCACCGCAGAGGCGGTGAGCGTTGTAGTTGGTGAGATTATGTGGAGGCTTCTAAGGGTCTGCACTACCGGACCTTCTTCACCAAGAATCTGCTTCCAAGCAATGGTACGAAGTAAGAATGATGTGAAGAAGGGAGCCACTACGAGCACCAAGAGAATGTTCTTATATTTGCCGGATTTGAATGCAATCGCGTATGCCAAAGGATAGGCAATCGCCAGAGCGATTACGGTGGTGAGAAAGGCAAAGATAAAGGAGCGGAAGAACTGATCTTTATTCTCGCTAAATGCCGTCAAGTAATTACCAAAGGCCCAGGTCTGTTCGTAGCTGCCAGTATCGCCACCTTGTACCGGGGTCTTAGTTGAAGTTGTAGCTAAATTTGCAATCGGCAATATGAAGAAGGTAAAGAGGAATATCAAACCTGGCGCAAGCAATAAATAAGGCAGGCGACCTTTCTTTAAGCCGGTGGATTTAGCGCTACCCGATGCGGTATGGAGAAATGCCATTACTCGTCCGGGTTTACTTCAGAACCTGCGTCAGCATCTTGTGCACCATCAAGACCAAAGGTGAATTTAGGCATCCATTGCAGACGGACCATATCCCCTAATTCCAACATCGGCGTCGTGCCATCATTCTGTTCGAAGACCATCAACTCTTGGCCCCACGGCATCTCAACTTGATACTGAGTAGACACACCTACGAATGCCACATCCACAACTTTGCCACCACGCAAGATATTGCCATTGGCCGGTTCATTCTCAAGATCGATATCAATCTTCTCGGGACGAATGCCAAAGAGCACGCTATTTGAATTACTAAAGGTACGAGATTTCGGCACGGCAACTTTCTGGCCATGCACCTCAACTACATTGTTATCGCCATCATTGCCAACGATTTGGCCGCGAACTAAATTGGATTGACCCAAGAAATTAGCCACAAATGCTGTCCGTGGCGACTCATACAAATCTTCCGGGGTGCCCATCTGCTCAATTCGCCCCTCGTTCATAACCGCGATCGTGTCGGCCATAGTCATGGCCTCTTCTTGATCGTGAGTTACGTGGACGAAGGTAAGTCCCACCTGAGTCTGAATCCATTTCAATTCAATCTGCATCTGGCGGCGCAACTTAAGATCCAATGCACCAAGTGGTTCGTCCAATAGCAAGAGCGCAGGTTTATTAACGATGGCGCGCGCCAGTGCTATGCGTTGTTGCTGGCCACCAGATAACTGAGTTGGTTTGCGATCTGCTAAGTGGGGCAACTCCACCAACTTAAGCACTCGCTCTACCTCTGCCTTTACATCTTTGATGCCTCGGCGACGCATGCCAAATGCCACATTCTCGAATATCGTCAGATGTGGAAAGAGCGCATAATTCTGAAATACGGTGTTGATGGGGCGCTGATATGGCCTTAAGTGCGTGATCTCTTCTGCGCCCAGGTGAATCTGTCCAGTAGTTGGTTCCTCTAAACCAGCGACCATCCGCAATGTCGTGGTCTTGCCACAACCAGATGGTCCAAGCAAGGCAAAGAAAGATCCAGCTGGAATGGTCAGCGATAAATCGTCAACCGCTTTGAAATCACCATATTGCTTGGTGAGATTAGTTAGTTTGAGATCACCTCGAGCAGTAGCAATCGCCACGTGCTAATTACCAGTCGCCTTTTGGAATGCATCGGTGAACTCAGTCTCCTCTGCCGGAGTCATGTTACGGAAGACATGCAATAACTTCTGGGTGGCCGCGGTTGGGAAAATCAATTCGTTACTGACCAACTCTGGCGCAATCTTCTCCATTGCAGCCTGCGCGCCTTGGACTGGCGTTATGTAATTTACATATGCCGCCACCTTGGCTGCGACCTCAGGCTCGTAGTAGTAATTGATTAATTTAGAGGTATCAGCAACTCGAGTAGAGGTACTTGGCACGATGAAATTATCGGCAGAGATGGTGCCGCCTGACTCTGGGATAGCGAATTGGAACTTGCCATCATTCTCAGCGGAGAGCTGGAAGGCATCGCCAGACCAACCGATAACCGCAACCGCATCACCGGAGATCAGATCTTCCTTGTAATCATTGCCCTTTACCTGACGGATAAAGCCATCTGCAATCTTCTTCTTCAAGAAATCAAGCGCGTTGTAATACTGATCGCTAGTGAACTTGGTGATATCAACGCCCTGCGCCAACATGATTACACCAACTGTGTCACGTAGCTCTGTTAATACTTCGATCTTGCCCTTATTGGCTGGAGCAAAAAGTTCATCGAGTGTGCGGATGCCATTTGGGATCTTCTCTTTGTTCCAAGTAAAGCCAGCCATGATTCCTTGCCAGGTGAGGGAATATGAGCGATCAGTATCAAATGGCACGCTAGCGAGCGCGGGCAGAATGTTCTTGGCATTTGGAATATTGGCTTTATCTAATTTCTGCGCATAACCAAGACGGATATAACGTGCCGCCATCCAATCGGTCGGACAGAGTAGGTCGTAACCAATATCTTTCTTTAGCTTAAGTTGTCCTTGGACTTTGCCATAGAACTCATCGTTATCGTTGTAATCCTCTAAATACTTGACTTTGATCCCAGTCTCTTTGGTGAACTCTTCAAGAGTCGGGTAGATCTTCTTGTCGCTGTCGTAATCCAAATAAAGAGTCCAATTGCCCCAACGGATTGAGTTGGCAGCATCGCCACCTCCGCCACCACAAGATGCAAGTAGCGTGCCAGCGCCAACTACGCCTGCACCTGCTAGAACCGAACGTCGAGATACGCGAGCCTTCGCGATCGACTTTAATTCTTCGAGCATTGGATCTTTTTCGGACATCTATCGCGCCTTCCTTCTGGTGCTATTAATTGCGAATTCGCTTGGGCTGTTCGCTTGGTTCTCTTGTTTGGGGATAAGTGAATCCTAAGGCCAATTTTCTAAATTCCAACCTAATTTCTCGGAGAGTTAGGCGTTGAGGTTCGTCATGACGTGCTTGATTCGCGTGTAATCCTCGAAGCCATAGCTACTTAAATCCTTGCCATAACCACTGCGCTTATAGCCGCCATGTGGCATCTCCGCCACCAGTGGAATGTGGCAGTTGATCCAGACACAGCCAAAGTCGAAGGCTTTAGCTAATCTCATGGCGCGACCATGATTGCTGGTCCAAACTGAGGAGGCCAGTCCGTAATCGACACCATTGGCTAGCTTGATAGCCTCGGCCTCATCCTTAAACTTCTGCACCGTAATAACTGGACCAAAGATCTCTTCTTGAATGTGGCGATCGCTCTGTTGTAAGTCTGCGATCACGGTTGGTTCGATGAAGAATCCATCTCGGGCCACCTGCTTGCCGCCTGCGACCACCTTGGCATGGCTTGGGACTTCATCCAAGAAGCCCTTAACTCTAGCCAATTGGTTTATGTTGTTAACTGGGCCAAAGAGCACATCATCTTCAGATGGCGCACCGGTCTTTAATCCCTTTGCTTGCGCGGCTAGTAATCCGACAAACTCATCGTAGACACTCGCCTCAACGATTACCCGAGTCGCAGCGGTGCAATCCTGGCCAGCATTGAAGAACCCCGTGATTGCGATGGTCTCGGCAGCGCTAGGAAGATCGGCATCGGCAAATACCACTACTGGAGCTTTTCCACCCAACTCGAGATGTACTCGCTTAAGTGACTTGGCAGCGGTGCTGGCAACTTCCATACCTGCACGAATTGATCCGGTGATGGATGCCATCGCAGGCGTTGAATGCTCTATTAGTAATCTTCCGGTTTCGCGCTCGCCTGTGATCACATTTATTACGCCCTCTGGCAGAAATTCACTCATCACCTTTGCCATATGGACGGTGGACATCGGTGTGGTGTCAGATGGCTTTAGCACCACGGTATTTCCGGCTGCGATTGCTGGTGCCCACTTCCAGACCGCCATCATCATTGGATAATTCCAAGGCGTGACCTGTGCGCAAACGCCAATAGGTTCACGGCGAATAAATGAGGTCATTCCTTTCATATATTCACCCGCTGATTTACCCTCTAAATTACGAGCTGCGCCTGCAAAGAAGCGAATTTGATCGACCATCGGTGGAATCTCTTCGGATGCCGTCAAGCTCTTGGGCTTACCCGTGTTCTTAGATTCAATATCGATAAATTCTTCCGCCCTTGATTCGATGGCATCAGCAATCTTAAGTAGCGCTCTCTGACGCTCAGATGGAGTGGTATCGCGCCAACTTTCAAAAGCCGCAGCAGCAGCTTTCATCGCTGCATCTACATCTGCTTGATTTGATTTAGGCGCCTCGGCATAAGCCTGACCAGTTGAAGGATCAACAATCTTGGTGGTTTCGCCGGATGAACCGGGAACCGATTTTCCATTAATGAAGTTGGCGAGTTTTTCCATGCGCGCCACTCTAGTTAAGAATTGGCGGCTTCGCTAGCGGCTAATTGGCCGCATGCCCCTTCGATTTCGCGCCCTCTCGTGTCACGAACCGTTACCGGAACGCCATAACTTTCTAGGACTCTAACAAATTCTCGTTCATCCTCGGGGCGTGAAGCGGTCCACTTCGAACCAGGAGTCGGGTTGAGTGGAATTAAGTTGACGTGGGCATTTCGGTTCTTTAACAATTTACCGAGCAGATCTGCCCGCCAAGCCTGATCATTAATATCGCGAATCAAGGCATACTCAATCGAATATCGCCGACCCGTCTTTTTGGCATAAGCATCAGCTGCCGCAATGATCTCTCGAACTTTATATCTAGTGTTGATTGGCACCAAGGTATCGCGCAATTCATCATCTGGCGTGTGTAATGAAACTGCAAGAGTTACCGGGATTCCTTCCGACATTAACTTCTCAACCCCAGGAACTAAGCCCACAGTTGAGACTGTTACGGATCTGGCAGAGATACCCAACCCATCTGGATTTGGCGCCGTGATATTTTTAAGCGACTTGACCACTGCGTGGTAATTTGCCAGTGGCTCCCCCATTCCCATAAAGACGATATTGGAGAGTCTGGTAGGACCATCTCCAATCTCACCATTTGCGCAAGCTCTTGCTGAGGCCAGAATCTGTTCGGTGATCTCGCCGGCAGTTAAGTTACGTTTCAAACCACTTTGGCCGGTGGCGCAGAATGGGCAATTCATACCGCAACCTGCTTGAGATGAGATACATACGGTGGTGCGGTCGGTATAACGCATCAAGACCGATTCCACCAAAGTGCCATCATGTAAGCGCCAAAGATCCTTACGGGTCGTGCCATTATCGGTAGAGAGAGAGCGAACCAATTCAATTAATTTAGGTGTGAAAGCCTCAGCTAATTTGCTTCGTAAGTCCGCAGGGATATCGCTCCATTTCTCTGGATCACTCTCCATGTGCGTGAAGTAATGGACTGCGACTTGATTGGCGCGAAAGGTCGGAATCCCCAACTCCTCACACTTTGCCTTGCGCTCTTCCTTGCTCATGTCAGCAAGATGGATCGGTGCTTTCTTTCGCTGTATTGGCTCGTCGAAAACTAATTTGATTTCAGTCATCAGAGATAGCGCTTAACTAATTCCAGCACCAACCAGAGCGCTGGAGCTGTGAGCACCAAGGAATCAAGACGATCCATGATGCCTCCGTGACCTGGCAGAAGATTTCCCATATCTTTCAGAGCAAAATCGCGCTTGATGGATGATTCGATTAAATCACCGGTGGTCGCAGTGAAGACCGCAAGTAAGCCAACCGCAGCACCAATCAATGGATCGATCTCAAGTAGGTATTTGAATGCCAGGAAACCGCCTGTTGCAGTGAAGATAATCGATCCGATTAGTCCTTCCCAAGATTTTTTAGGGCTGATATTTGGCGCCATTGGGTGCTTGCCAAGCAAAACACCAACTAGATATCCGAAGGTGTCATTACACCCGGTCAGAATTATGAAAGTCATGATCTGTGCAAAGCCATTTGAAGGCCGAACCAGCAAGACGATAAAACTCGCCAAGAATGGCAGATACACCAATACAAATGCTGAAGCATTTGAACTGCGCACAAAACCATTTGGACCCTTGCGAAGCAGCACGATAAGCATCAAGGTAAGTGCAACCGCGAAACCGACCATAAGGCCGCGGATTCCACCAAACCAAGTAGCAAGCGGTAGGCCAATCGAGCTAAGCAGTAAAACGCGATATGAAACATATGTATCGGTAGTGCGATAAGCGCGCACAATCTCTCTAACGCCAAGGCCTACTGCAACTGCAACCAAGATCGCGATTCCAAAACGGAAATATGCCGCAAGGCTCCAAACCAGCGCAATTAGCACCAGCGATACCAAGATTGATGGCAATAACTTGCGACCAGCCCGCTTATTGATGGCTTCGTTGATTGCGTGCAGATCGCTCATGGCGTTTTTCGCAAGGATTTAGCCGATTTAGCCAATGAGGTTAAACCTCAAGAAGCTCGGCTTCCTTATGCTTTAGTAATTCATCAACTTTGCTGGTGTGATCTCCCGTTACCTTCTCTAACTCTTTCTCGGCGCGGGCTAAATCATCTTTGGAAATCTTGCCATCTTTCTCTAACTTCTCGACCGCCTCTTTGACTGAGCGGCGGATATTTCGAATTGAGACCTTGGCATCCTCGCCCTTGGACTTTGCCAGTTTGATGTACTCCTTGCGACGTTCCTCGGTCAATTGTGGGAAGTTGATTCGGATAACTGAACCATCATTACTTGGATTGATACCTAAATCTGATTCACGTAGCGCCTTCTCGATTGAAGCCATCGCACCGCGATCAAATGGTGAAATCAGAGCCACGCGCGCCTCTGGAACTTGGATTGAGGCCAATTGATTTAGCGCGGTAGGAGCGCCGTAATAATCGACCGTTACCTTATTAAATAGAGAGGGATGAGCCCGGCCGGTGCGGATCGAAGCGAGGTCCTCTTTGGCGACGTCGACTGCCTTGTTCATCTTGCTCTCGCCATCCTTCATGATGGTTGCGATATCGCTCATTTAATTCCTACTTCCA
>CAZZLH010000003.1:39216-45248 GCA_964654815.1 uncultured Actinomycetes bacterium | reverse complement strand
CTCTCGCCATCCTTCATGATGGTTGCGATATCGCTCATTTAATTCCTACTTCCATTTAATCAGTTGACTAGCGTTCCGATACGTTCGCCCTTTACCGCACGAGCGATATTGCCATTGGTCATCAGATCAAAGACCACGATCGGCAGATTGTTCTCGCGGCAGAGGCTGAAGGCGGCAGCATCTGCAACTGCCAAAGATTTAGATAGCACCTCGTCATATGAGATTCGCTCAAATTTCTGAGCGTTCTTGTCTTTACGCGGATCCGCGTTGTAGACGCCATCAACCCCACTCTTAGCCAAAAGGAGCGCATCGGCGCCAATCTCAAGTGCGCGCTGTGCAGCGACGGTATCTGTTGTAAAGAAAGGCATTCCTGCGCCAGCTCCGAAGATCACGACGCGACCTTTCTCAAGATGGCGAATAGCGCGGCGTGGTACATATGGTTCGGCGACCTGTCCCATAGTGATTGCGGTCTGAACTCTAGTATCGACATCTTGGCGCTCGAGGAAATCTTGTAGCGCCAAACAATTCATCACGGTACCGAGCATGCCCATGTAATCAGCGCGAGCGCGCTCCATGCCACGTTGCTGTAATTCAGCGCCACGGAAGTAATTGCCACCGCCGACGACGATTGCCACCTGAGTTCCGGCCTTTACCACCTCAGAGATTTGTTTTGCTACGCCTTGCACGACATCTGGGTCAACACCAATTCCCTTATGTCCGCCAAAAACTTCACCAGAAAGTTTAAGGAGCACTCTGCCGTAACCTGACATAAGTGCTCCTATCTACCTACTTACCTACCCGCGATTTATCCGCGCTTTAAGTTTATTACTGGCCTACGCGGAAACGGGTGAAGGCCTTAACGGCAGTTCCGGCTTCATCCAGAATCTGCTTTACGGTCTTCTTCGCATCCTTTGCAAATGCCTGCTCAAGAAGGGAGATCTCCTTGACGAATCCGGTTACGCGACCTTCGATGATCTTAGGTAGCGCCGCCTCTGGCTTGCCCTCTTCGCGCGCAGTCTCCTCTGCGATGCGACGTTCCTTATCGATTAGATCGGCTGGAACTTCATCGCGATGTACGAATTGTGGCGCGAAGGCTGCAATATGTTGCGCTATCTCTTTGCCCACCTCTTGCCCCGCATTTACCGCATCCTTGGTCAACTGAACAAGAACGCCAACTTGTGGCGGTAGATCTGGGCTGGTCTTATGCAGATAGATGCCAACTGGCGAACCAGCGTGAACTGAGATGCGGCGGATTTCAATCTTCTCACCCAAGGTGGCATTTGCCTCATCGATATGTTGCTGCACTGTGCGCCCTGCGGAGATTTCACTCTTTAGGAATGCATCAATATCTGCAGATTGCACCTTCATCAAGTGCTCGATCAACTCTTCACCAAGAGCTTGGAAACGATCGCCCTTTGCTACGAAGTCAGTCTCGCAATTAAGTTCGAGCATCGCGCCAAGATCATTGACTACCCGAGCTACCACTAAGCCATTGGATGTGGTGCGTCCTTCACGCTTAGTAACGCCCTTTAGCCCTTTGACACGGATGATCTCTACCGCTTTATCGAAATCTCCACCTGATTCATCTAGCGCTTTCTTGCAATCGAGCATTCCTGCCGCGGTTGCTTCACGTAGACGCTTTACATCTTCTGCTGTGTAACTCACTTTGTCTCTGACGCTCCTTCGAGAATCTCTTTCTCCCAATCAGCAAGTGGCTCGCCGGCTGCTACCTCTTGGCCGTTACCTTCTTTGCTCTCTTCCTTTGTATCTGGAGATTGTGCAGCGCGTGCCTGAAGCCCTGCCGCAACTGCATCTGCGATAACTCGAGTCAAAAGACCAATGGAACGGATTGCATCGTCATTGCCTGGAATCTTGTAATCGACCTCATCTGGATCGCAGTTGGTATCCAAGATCGCGATTACTGGGATGCCTAGCTTCTTCGCCTCTTGTACTGCCAAGTGCTCCTTCTTGGTATCTACCACCCAGACTGCAGCTGGCAACTTGGTCATGTTGCGAATGCCATCAAGGTTCTTGGTCAGCTTCTCGCGTTCGCGACGTAGCACCAAAAGTTCTTTCTTGGTTAGCAACTGATCATTTGCGGCCTCTAGCGCTTCCAACTCCTTGAGGCGCTGAATCCGCTTGTAAACCGTTGGGAAGTTGGTGAGCATGCCACCTAACCAGCGCTCGGTAACCGATGGCATACCGACGCGTTGTGATTGCTGAATGATTGGTTCTTGCGCTTGCTTCTTGGTGCCAACAAACAAAATATTGCCACCCTTGGCCACTGTGTCCTTCACGAATTCATATGCCGAATCAATTAGACCTAATGATTGCTGGATATCAATGATGTAGATGCCATTGCGTTCGGTGAAAATGAAACGCTTCATCTTTGGATTCCATCGACGAGTCTGATGTCCGAAATGAACACCGCTGTCGAGGAGTTCGCGCATTGTTACGACTGCCACTTGGGCACACTCCTTTTTCAGTTTCGCAGGGCTTGCCTGAGCGAAACTGCACTCGGTTGTCGAGTTAAACGATTTGTTTAACTCCCTCGCACTAGTTGCACTGTGCCGATCTTTTGATCGGACCGAGGTGCATTTCCCAGAACTTCTGCGACTATCAAATTGATAATCCGAAGGATGGTCAGTGCTGTGAAGTCATAAATCGAAGTTACGAGAACTTCGTTTTATGCTGGGCAAATTCTACCTATTAAAAAAGGGTGCTCTTGACCAGATTTTGAGGTTAGCAGGCCGGTTTAGCGTTGATTTTCTAGGCTCTGGGGTGGGCTTGCTTGAATGCGGAGTGCAATCTTTCGGCCGAGACATGGGTGTAAATCTGAGTAGTTGATAGAGATGCATGGCCCAGAATCTCTTGCACCGTTCTTAAATCAGCGCCACCCTCTAATAAATGTGTTGCAGCAGAGTGTCTTAAGGCATGTGGCCCTAATTCGATTGCTTGATAAACCACTTCTCTGACCTGTCTTTGGTCTATCCGCTTTCCCCTGGCACCGATAAAGATCGCGCTGCCACTTTGCTGATTTGCCATCTGTGGCCTTACTGCAAGCCATTTCTCTAGCGCTGCCATCGCAGGTCTGCCTACGGGGATTACTCGTTCCTTGTTTCCTTTACCAATTACCCGAATCGTCTCTCGTTCATAATCAACATCGGAGAGATTAAGTCCGCAGAGTTCGGAGACGCGTGCACCGGTTGCATAAAGCAGCTCAACCATCGCAAGATTTCGAATCGCAGAAACCTCTCCGCTCTCATTGGCAAAGGTCTCAAGAGCTAGTAGCGCAAGATCTGCGCTCTTTACATCCAAGATTTCAGGTAACACTCGATGAGCTTTGGGAGTGACCAAGTTATGGCCAACATCGGTTGTGATAACGCCATTCATTTGAGCCCATTTGGTGAAGAGCTTTATAGAGGTGGCGCGGCGCGAGAGCGTGGTTCGAGATGCGCCCTTACTCTGTTGATTGGCTAACCAACTGCGTAAGTGGCTAAGACTTAAATCGCCCATTTGAGTTATCCCTAGCGCGCTTAAATGGAGATTAAGTGACTCTAAATCACCGAGATATGCGCGAATAGTGTTGGGAGAGAGCGAGCGCGCTTGATTTAGATAATCTCTAAATGCCGCGAACGCAGCCGCTAATTCCATAGCAAAAGGCTACCTCTAGAACACTTGGTTCTGAGGTAGCCCTTTACGACCAGCTGTTGGCTACTTAACTAATTGCGTATGGATCGCCTTCTTCTCCAAGAGAATCCGGAAATAGGTGCCTCTGACAGGAGCCTTACTTTGGGTAATTACACCATCTCCATTTGCATTAAGTGATAACCAATCGGTGGTCTTATATGCAAGTTTGCCTTTGACCTTGCTTCCGACCTGAACTGTTACCAATTCATGTGCGTACTTATTTGCAAGGTTTAGCATCACTGCATATTTATTACCGGATTTCTTCCAGGTAATAATGTTCATATTAAGTTTTGCTAGCCGCGCTGCCTCTGCTTGCGCCTTTGCCGCTGCCGCAGCAATGCGAGTGGCTTCAGCAGCCGCAGCTAACTCTGCTGCGGCCTTATCTGCTTCAGCTTTATCTGCCATCGCCTTTGCGGTGGCAGCATCAAGATCGGCTATCTGATGTTGAAGCGCTGCAGCTTCATCCGCAGCTCTCTGCTCCGAATCACTGATTGCGATAGTTAATTCGGCAGACGCCGCTTCAAGATAAGTTCCGGATGCGGCTTTGGTTGCTTTCACCAGGCAGGTACCAACGAGCAGCCCAGTTACGACCCCCGAATTTGTTACCGAGCAAATATTCGGCGTAGAGGTCGTGATGGTAACTAATCCAATTCCGGCACCACCCGAAAGAGTGAGCATCGTGGACTTGGTTAACTGAACTGTGTTCTCATCTGCTTTGATGGTTAAAGGCGGTTGCGTGAAATAGGTAGCGAAAGTCCCCCCGGAGCTACCTGAAGATCCGCCACCACCTGAAGACCCACCTCCTGATGACCCACCTCCGCCGCCACCATTTGGCGCAGCGTTGACGGTTATTGAAACTGCGGATGAAGCTCTATCTATGTATGGTCCATTTGCGGGATTGGTTGCGGTGATCGTGCAGGTACCGACAGCGAGCGTGGTGACCAATCCACTGGAGTTAACCGTGCAAATTGAAGTTGCACCGCTCTTATATGTATAGGCAATTACTCCGCTTCCGCCTGCTGCACTCATCTGGACTGTCGCACCCACCGTAACGCTACTTGCAGCAGCGCTTAGCGTTATCGGACTCTGATTCTCCCGATAACCATAGGTGGAGATATGGCAGGTATAAATGGTGATTGTGGCGCCATTATCAATATAACCATCTTGAGTTGGGGTTGCGCACAAAGTTGGCAAATCTGCAGTCGTTATCTTCTGCAATAGAATGAATTGGCCAGAGATAAATGAAGTCACTAACAAGCCACCTTCGGTGAGATCTGGCATCTCAATGGAAAATACTTTGTCAAAGATGTTATAGCCGCTGGCATCCGAGATATTTAGGTTTGGATAGAGCGCGGTAGCCTCATCTGTTGCAGTGATTGTTAGCTCGACTGTATGCCCTGTCTTCAAGCCTGGCGGCAAGATTACTGTGATCGGAAAATCTGAACCCTTGATCTGGAAAGTCATTGGAACAGTCGCACCACTTGTATCTGTTGAAATCAACTGACCTGTGGCAGGGAATATTGCTGTGACTACTCCAGAGTTGGCGTTATTTGTCACAGTGCTCGCCCCGGAAACTTTGAAGAAATTAGCGGCAACGCCGTTAAAGGTAAAACCAGTCTTTGCAGTCAGCGTGATGTTTGCGGTGTATTGGATACCGCCACCAAATTGGGCAGCGCTTGGACTCCACGTAACTGCGCCCGTAAATTGGACGGACTCTGCTGTTGCGGTATCTGGTATCGCGCCAAAGATCGGAACCTTGATACCGGTGATTGTGTCGATATTTATCACCACCGGGATATAGGCCCATTGCGCATACAGAGTTATATCTGCATTGAATGCATAGGTAGCGCCATCACTATATGAGGTACCACTGCCATCAGCTGCAGTGTTCCAATTGGAAAAGTTGTAATTACTGCGCACAAAGGTGTTCAAGTTAAGCGGTGAGGCCTTATTGTCTTTCTGCTGAGCCATAGTGCCAGTACCGCCATTTGCGTCGAAGGTAACAAAGTGTTGAGAGCCACCAGGTGCCAATGGATCATTGCTGGTCCATTGCGCAAATAAAGATAAATCTGCATCAAACAAGATGCTTTGGCCATCGGCATAACTGGTACCCGTGCCATCAGCAACAGTGTTCCAATTCTTGAAGGTATAACCAACTCGAGAGAAAAGATTTAAATCCAAGGGATTGGTTTTATTATCTTTCTGCGGCGCCATGGTGCCACTGCCGCCATTTGCATCAAAGGTGATGGTGTGGGCGCCTTGTCCGCCAGCGTTGGCAGTAGAAATATTGCCGCTTGAAAGATTGAATGTTGCAGCCAATAGCGAGATTAGAAATGCGCTAA
>CAZZLH010000003.1:11926-39116 GCA_964654815.1 uncultured Actinomycetes bacterium | reverse complement strand
TTGCCGCTTGAAAGATTGAATGTTGCAGCCAATAGCGAGATTAGAAATGCGCTAATTAGCCTATTAAATTGGCGATTTGATGTGAAAAATGAATCTTGCTCCTGTAGTTTTTTCATGCCGGCATATTGCATTTTTTGAGTAATACATTTTGGTCAATGACTTAAAAAAGACGAGCTAAGAAATTTTTGTGAGGTTTTTGCAATCATCCGTGATGACATTGCGACTTATCTTTAAATCCAAATTTCTACAATAACTTGTCATAGACACAGAACCATCTGAAACACTTTATGAAGGGACATTTGATGTATTTACAGGAAATTTCAGATCTCGCCGAATTCTTGTCACAAAAGAGCCATTCGCCAGAGGAAGTTCTGGTGCACTTAGCACTTCGCACCTTTGCGCCACTTGGCTGCACCGGAGTGGTCATGTCAGAGTTAAAGGCAAATGGCATTGCAGAGATCACCGCGCAATATGGTCTGGAGGATGATTTCTTCGAATCGCATCCGAAAAGATTCAGACTCTCTGAGTTGATGCCGATCTCTGCCGCGATTAAGGATCAAGGCACGGTCTGGGTTAATACCTTGCCAAAGTGGGGGGACGAATTCGAGATGTTTAAAGATATCTCGTACGAATACGATGCCCAGACCTTTATCGCCTTCCCGATCGAAAAGAGCGGTACCCCTTATGCGGCAATGGGGCTCTTCTGTCTTGATGTATTAGATCCAAATCCAGAGATTGAGGAGTTCCTCGGCGTGATTGCCAGTCTGCTTGCGCTTTTTTTTTATTCCAATAGAGATGGATTCAGGTATGGCTTTGATAATCAGAAGCTCTTTGATCGTGAAGAGTTACTCAAAAGCAAGGATTTGCGCGGTAGCGCGCTGACTGAGCGGCAATTATTGATCTTGAGGATGATTGCAGAAGGTCGCACAAATCTCGCGATTTCCAATGCGCTCGGTTACTCCGAATCAACCATCCGCCACGAGACTATAAAGATCTATGCAAAATTGGGCTGCACTGGTCGATTCGAGGCTTCAAATATCTATCAAAGCTCCTATGCCAAATCTGATCAAGAGCTCTCTGGTACGCGTCCCTGACGAAGTAAACCGAAGGTAAGTGCGTCCTCTAGCGCCATTGCAGATGCGGCAATCACATTCTCGTGAACTCCAACGGTGTTCCACGCGCCCATCGAATCCGAGGTCTCAACCAATACACGAGTGACTGCGCCGGTTCCGAGACGCCCTTCGAGGATGCGAACCTTGTAATCGGTTAACTCTAACTCCGCTAGCTCCGGATAAAGCTTGGATAGACCAGCGCGAAGTGCGGTATCAAATGCATTAACTGGACCATTACCAGTGCCGTTGCAAGCGATTGTCTCGCCATTGGCCGAGACGGTTACCTCTGCCTTGGTGACGATTGAACCATTTGCATCGCTTTCAACGCTGGTTAGCCAATGCTCAACAGTAAAGAAAGTCGGACGCTTTTTAGCGATCTCTTCTCGGACTAGAAGTTCAAAAGATGCATCAGCTGCTTCAAAGGTGAAGCCTCGAGATTCCATATCCTTGACCCGCTCGACAATCCGAGTGATCAACTCCTTGTCTCCTCCTAAATCGACACCCAACTCTTGGCTCTTCAATTCGATTGAAGCGCGACCCGCCATATCTGATACCAACATTCGCATGTCATTTCCGACCTCTGCTGGATCTTCATGTTGGTAGAGGCTGGGATCAACTTTTATGGCTGATGCATGCAATCCAGCTTTATGGGCAAAGGCAGAGAGCCCGACATATGGTTGGCGAGCTGAAGGTTTTACATTCGTGACCTCCGCGATGGCATGCGAGATGCGGAAGGATTCGCGAAGCAATTCATCGGGCAAGACTTTTTGAGATTTCTTTAACTCTAAATTTGCGATGATCGAGACCAAATCAGCGTTGCCGGTGCGCTCTCCATATCCATTTATCGTGCCCTGAACATGGGTTGCGCCAGCTGCGACGGCAGCCATTGAGTTGGCCACAGCGCAACCGGTGTCATTGTGGCAATGGATACCAAGTCGCGCTTGCGAGTTTTGGAGAATATCGTGCACCACATCAGCAACCTCATCCGGCAACATTCCACCGTTGGTATCGCAAAGTGCGATCACATCGGCACCGGCCTCAGCCGCAACGCGAACCACCTCAAGTGCATATGCACGATTTGAGCGATATCCATCAAAGAAATGTTCCGCATCCAAGAAAACACGTTGGCCCTCACTTCTAAGGTGAGAGATTGAATCGCGGATCATATTTAAGTTTTCATCGAGGGTAGTTTTGAGCGCCAGATCTACATGGCGATCATGTGATTTTGCCACCATTGTGACGACCGGGGCGCCAGAGTTACGAAGCGCAGCAAGAAGCGGATCATCCGCTGCCTTAACGCCTGCGCGACGAGTAGCGCCAAAAGCTACAAAAGTTGCATGCTTTAATTTCAATTCTTTCTTAGCTAATTCGAAGAACTCAGTATCTTTGGGGTTAGCACCTGGCCAGCCGCCTTCAATAAACCCAACACCCAATTCATCTAAGTGGCGGGCAATTTGGAGTTTGTCATGAACCGAAAGATTCAAACCCTCTTGCTGTGCGCCATCGCGAAGCGTGGTGTCATAGATATGAAAAGCATCTGGCATGCGCGACATTTACTTGACTACCTTCACCCAGTTGTATTTATCTGTAATCTGGCCATGCTGAATTCCCAGCAAGGTTTCGCGAATCTTCATAGTTATAGGACCGGGGTTGCCATCACCAGTTACCCAAGTACCCCATTTAGATTTCGCGGCGCCGATTGGTGAGACCACTGCGGCGGTACCACAAGCAAAGGTCTCAGATATCTCTCCGGACTTGATGCCCTCTCGCCAATCATCTACTGAGAGCATTACCTCTTCGGTCTCGTAACCTAAATCTCTAGCGACTGAGAGGATCGAGTCGCGAGTAATTCCAGGAAGTAAAGTACCGGTCAACTTTGGTGTGACGATCTTCTTCTTCTCTTTACCGACAACGAAGTAAAGATTCATGCCACCCATCTCCTCGACCCATTTGCGTTCGACGGCATCGAGCCAGACCACTTGATCGCAACCTTCTGCAGCAGCTGCCTTCTGGGCTACCAATGATGCTGCGTAATTTCCGCCGCACTTTGCCTCGCCGGTTCCGCCAGGCGCAGCGCGCACATATTCGGTAGAGATCCATACAGTTACCGCTTTGCCAGGATTGAAATATGCACTAGCTGGGGTTGCGATCAGCACATACATCGCCTTATTTGTGGGGCGCACTCCCAAACCAACTTCGGTAGCGATCATAAATGGGCGAATATAAAGTGATTCACCAACTTGATTGGGGACCCAACCAATATCTTGCTTGACCAATGCATTAACTGTCTCTAGGAATGTTTCTACCGGAAGCTCTGGCAAGGCCAAACGTTTTGCACTTCGATTAAAACGTTTTGCGTTCTCCTCGGGTCTAAATAGCGCGACACCGCCATCAGGTTGGCGATAGGCCTTCATGCCCTCGAATATCTCTTGGCCATAGTGAAAAACTGCAGTAGCCGGATCTAATGTGATCGGACCATATGGTTTTAACTCTGGCTCTGCCCAACCGCTCTGCTCATTCCACTCGCAGATAACCATGTGGTCGGTGTAATACTTACCAAAGCCACCTTCCGCAACTTTCGCCTCGCGCTCTGCTGCAGAGAGTGCATTTGGATTCAAAGTTAATTTAATGGCCATCAAGAACCCGCCTTTGCTAAAGCATCTACCAATGCATCACCAATCTGCGAGGTGGAGCGTTTGCTATCACCACGGTTTGCTAAATCTGAGGCAACTGCAGCCTCCACTTCGCGTGCTGCGGCAGCGAAACCTAAATGATCCAACATCATCGCAACCGACATAATCGTGGCGGTTGGGTCAGCTAACTGCTTACCAGCAATATCTGGCGCCGAACCATGAACTGGTTCGAACATTGAAGGAAACTTTCCAGTCGGATTGATATTGCCCGATGCGGCTAGTCCGATGCCACCGCAAATTGCAGCTGCAATATCAGTCAAGATATCGCCAAATAAGTTATCGGTCACAACTACATCAAAGCGCTCAGGGTTGGTGACAAAGAACATCGATGCGGCATCGACATGTAGATAATCGGTAGTAACAGTTGGAAATTCTTTGGCGACTTCATTAAAGGTACGAGTCCAAAGCCCTCCTGCATGAGTCAATACATTGTTCTTGTGGACTAAGGTCAATTTTTTCCGCGGGCGGCTAGCGGCGCGATTAAAAGCATCTCGGATCACGCGCTCTGCACCACGACGGGTATTTAGTGATTCTTCGGTTGCTATCTCAGCATCGGTTCCGAAGGCGAGATTTCCGCCCGCGCCAACATATGGGCCCTCAGTGCCCTCTCTAACTACGACAAAATCGATCTCTTTATCGGTAGCCAGCGGACCTTTGACTCCCTTATGTAATTTTGCAGGACGTAAATTGATGTAATGATCAAATGCAAAGCGAAGTTTTAAAAGTAGACCGCGCTCTAATACTCCGCTTGGTACCGAAGGATCTCCAACTGCTCCCAGCAAGATCACATCGGCTTTTGCAATCTCTGCCATCACCGCATCTGGCAATACCTCGCCGGTTCGGTGCCAATATCCTGCGCCAAGATCGTAATTGCTCTTTTTGAAAATTACGCCATGCTTACTGCCGACCGCATCTAAAACCTTTAAACCCTCAGCCACCACTTCTGGGCCAATGCCATCGCCGGCAATCACTGCAAGATTAATCTCTCTGGTCATCTCTTCTCCAAGTTAACTGTTCGGGCTAAGTCGCCGCCGATGGTCTGTTTGACTTCCTCTAATAATGAATCTGAAACTGGATGATCAACGGTTAGCGCCATCAGCGCTTTACCACCCATGTCATGCCGTGAAACCTGCATCGCTGCGATGTTTACGCCCGCCTTACCTAATGCGCTACCCATAGTGCCGATAACACCTGGCTTATCGGCATAGCGTAAGAAAATTAAATGTGCTGCTGGCGCCAAATCTAGGTTAAAACCATCAATCGAAACTATCTTCTCAACTTTACGAATTCCGACCAGAGTGCCTTCGACATCAAATGATCTGCCATCACTCATGCCGCAATGTAATTTGATGGAGCTACGAAACTGCTCGCAGTGCGGATCATTCTTAACTGTTGCGGTCATCCCGCGAGCTGCTGCCAGATTGGGAGCGTTGACATATGTGACGTCCTCTTCGATTACATCTTGCAGCGCACCTTTTAACGCAGAGGTCGCAAGCACTGAGGCATCGAATTCGGCGATCTCTCCTAGGACACTGACCTCCATATGCGCCGGCACGCCACCTGCATATGCCGTTGCGATCTCTGCCATCTTCTCCACCAACGGTAGTGATGGACGGATCTCTTCATGAACCCCGCCGCCCTTTACATTAACCGCATCCGGAACTAAATCACCGGCAAGCGCTTTTCGTACCGATAACGCAACTGCGATACCAGCTCGCTCTTGCGCCTCATCGGTAGATGCACCTAAATGAGGTGTTGCAACTACTTGATCTAATTGAAATAACGGTGAATCGGTGCATGGCTCAGTCGCAAATACATCTAGCCCTGCCCCTGCTACTCGCCCATCCTTGATTGCCTGGTAGAGCGCGTTCTCATCCAAGACTCCACCTCGCGCAGCATTAATTATTCGTACCGAAGGTTTCACCTTCTTTAACGCTTCAGTGCCGATTAAGTTGGCGGTCTCTTTGGTCTTGGGTAGATGAATTGTGATGAAATCTGAACTCTTAAGTAATTCATCCAATTCAACCAATCGCACTCCAAGTTGTGCAGCGCGGGCAGGCTGGAGGTAAGGATCATAAGCAATCACATTCATACCAAATGCTTGCATGCGAGCTGCCACTAATTGACCGATTCGACCAAAGCCCACGATTCCGAGGGTTTTCTCAAATAACTCCGCGCCGGTAAATTTCGATCTAGCCCATTTGCCATCTTTTAACGCCGCATGAGCTGGCGAGATATGGCGAGCGCTAGCTAGCAATAAACCTATGGCAAGTTCTGCGGCGGAGACGATGTTGGATGTTGGCGCATTAACAACCATGACCCCAGCATCAGTTGCCGCAGGTATATCCACATTATCTAAACCAACGCCTGCGCGTGCGATTACCTTTAATCCTTTAGCGCTGCCAATGGCCTCGCTATCCATCTTGGTAGCAGAGCGAATCAATACCGCATCGACCCCAGAACTTAAGGCAGGCAGGAGCGCACTTCGATCTGCGCCATCAACATGGCGAATCTCGAAGTCAGGACCCAGCGCATCAAGCGTCGCTGGGCTCAACTCCTCTGCGATTAAGACCACGGGTTTAGCCACGTGATGCGCTTCCCTCCTTGTAATCATCTTTATTTGATGACTTGATCCAAGAGAACATCTTTCTTAATTCGCGACCAGTAGCTTCGATTGGATGGGACTCACCCTTTGCGCGAAGCGCTTTGAATTCCGGCGCGCCCTTATCTTGATCCTCGATGAATCGCTTGGCGAATGCGCCAGATTGGATATCTGCCAAAACTTCCTTCATATGTTGTTTGACTGATGGATCGATTACTCGTGGACCTGAGATGTAATCCCCGTACTCGGCAGTGTCAGATACTGACCAGCGCTGTTTTGCGATTCCACCTTCGTACATCAAATCCACAATCAACTTAAGCTCATGTAGGCACTCAAAATAAGCCACCTCTGGCTGATATCCCGCCTCGATTAGAGTCTCAAATCCGTACATCACCAATTGCGATGCGCCACCGCAAAGCACCGATTGTTCACCAAATAGATCAGTCTCGGTCTCTTCGGTGAAGGTGGTCAAAATTCCACCGGCGCGAAGTCCGCCAATTGCTTTGGCATATGAAAGTGTCAAAGGCCATGCGTTCTTGGTGGCATCTTGCTCAACCGCCACGATAACTGGTACGCCACGACCTGCGGCATATTCGCGACGAACTAGATGTCCCGGTCCTTTTGGCGCCACCATGCAAACATCCACATTTGTCGGCGGCTTTATGTAACCGAAGCGAATATTGAAACCATGGCCAAAGAAGAGCGCATCGCCCTCTTTGAGGTTAGGCAAGATAGATTCGGTATAAATATGGCGCTGCACATGATCAGGAGCCAAGATCATTATGACGGTTGCCTCTTTGACTGCTTCTGCAACAGTAACGACGCGCAATCCCTCAGCTTCAGCCTTTGCGCGAGATGGTGAACCTTCCTTAAGACCTACTCGAACATCAACACCGCTATCTCGCAAGTTAAGCGCATGTGCATGTCCCTGAGATCCATAACCAATGATTGCGACCTTGCGACCTTGGATGATTGAGAGATCTGCATCTTCTTCGTGATACATAGTTGCCATTGGTTATTTCCTCTTCTTTAGGTTTTCTTGAGTTTTCTTGAGTTCTTTAGTGTTTCTAATTTCTCTCTTGCGCCACGATTAATTCTGGTAATCAACCGGGCGATCGGTTGAGATTGATTGAATATCTAATGTTTGGTCTGCTAGCGCAGTGCTGCCGTGAGAAAGCGCCACTACCCCCGATTGCACGAATTCGATGATTCCAAACTCCTTTAAAGAGGTAAGAAGCTCCTCGATCTGTGCTGGGGTATTGGTGGACTTCACAATGGTTGCGCCATCGCTGTTATCCACGATTTTGGCGCCAAATTTCTGGGCTACCGATTCAACTCGTGGATTGCTCTTTACCTTCACCAGAATCAACTCTTCCTGGGTGGATTTTGCTGGCTTTATCTCAGTCACGTGAATGACATTTATCAATTTATCCAACTGGCGAATCACCTGTTCGAGCGCATGACCCTCGACATTTACCACGATGGTCATGCGAGAGATTGTGGGATCTTCGGTAGGGCCTACCGCAAGTGAATCAATGTTGAATGCGCGACGGGCGAAGAGGCTTGCCACACGAGCAAGCACACCTGAAGAGTTATCCACCAAAACTGCCAGAGTATGTTTTGCCATTTTATAACTCCTGTGAATCCCAGTCAGGTGCGGTTTCTCGCGCAATCATGATGTCATCATTTGAAGTTCCGGCCGCAACCATTGGCCAGACCATGGAGTCACGATTAACTCGGAAATCCACCACCACTGGTTGATCGTTGATTGACATCGCTCTCTCGATTGTGGCATCAACATCTTCAGCGCTATCACAACGTAAGCCGACGCATCCCATCGCCTCTGCGAGCATCACGAAGTCTGGGACTAGTTTTGAATTCAAATCGGTATTTGAATAACGACCCTTATAGAAGAGGGTCTGCCATTGACGGACCATGCCCAGAGATTCGTTATTGATGATGGCAACTTTGATTGGAATATCATTTAGCGCACATGTCACCAATTCCTGATTAGTCATCTGGAAACAGCCATCGCCATCGATTGCCCAAACGGTGGTATCCGGCGCAGCGACTTTTGCGCCCATCGCAGCCGGAACTGCATAACCCATGGTTCCGGCACCACCAGAATTGAGCCAAGTACGTGGCTTCTCATACTTAATGAATTGGGAAGCCCACATTTGATGCTGACCCACACCCGCTGCATAGATAGTGTCAGGATCAGATAGCTGTCCAATTCGTTCGATTACATATTGTGGCGACAATGAACCATCGGCTGGTCTGTCATATCCCACTGGATAGGTAGCGCTTAATTTATTTAGCGCGCTCCACCATGCTGAGAGATCTGGCAATTGCTTCCGCTTTAGCGCTGGAATCAAAGCCTTGATTACCGACTTCAAATCTCCATTGATTGGCACATCGACGCTGCGATTCTTGCCAAGTTCAGCTGGGTCAATATCTACGTGAATTACGCGGGCATTTGGCGCGAAAGTCGATAACTTACCGGTCACACGATCATCAAATCGCGCACCTAAGGTGATCAAAAGATCTGCCTTTTGCAAGCCGGTCACTGCAGATACCGAACCATGCATACCGGGCATACCAAGATGTTGAGGATGTGAATCTGGGAATGCACCTCGTGCCATCAAAGTTGTGGTCACCGGTGCCTTGATTAATTCCGCTAATTCAAATAACTCCTTCGATGCATTAGCTTTGATTACACCGCCACCGACGTAAAGTATCGGCTTCTTGGACTCAACAATTAAATTAGCCGCATCTTCAATTGATTGGGCATCTGGTTCACCAGGAATTCGATAACCAGGAAGTTGGATCTCTTTCGGCCAGACAAAATCAGTCATTGCCTGCAACGCATCTTTTGCCACGTCAACTAGAACTGGGCCAGGTCTTCCGGTAGTTGCGATATGGAAGGCTTGTGCCACCGCTCCTGGAATATCTGCCGCTTTGGTTACGAGAAAATTGTGTTTGGTAAATGGCATGGTGATGCCGCGGATATCCGCTTCCTGAAAGGCATCGGTACCGATTGCCGCACTAGGTACCTGCCCGGTGATCGCAACCACCGGAACCGAATCCATCGCAGCATCCGCTAATGGGGTTACTAAATTTGTTGCGCCCGGTCCACTAGTTGCAATGCAGACTCCGGCTCGGCCAGTTACTTGGGCATAACCAGTTGCAGCATGGCCTGCGCCCTGCTCGTGTCTAACCAAGATATGGCGAATCTTGGAATCGTAGATTGGATCGTAAGCAGGCAGGATCGCGCCACCTGGCAGACCGAACATCACATCGACGCCCGCTGCTTCAAGTGACTTTACAAGTGCACTTGCTCCGGTAATTTGTTGAGACAACTGCTTACTCCTTTCTTCCTATTCCTAACTTCTTCTCGCTTCATCTTCTACTTGCGCAACTGCCACAACTAGTAAATGAAAAAACCCTCTGTTTTGGCAGAGGGCGCGTAACTTTTGGGTACGCGCTATCGAATGACCACCACTGAAACTACTGAATCAGATGATTTGCTATGCGATAGCGCGGTTTGCATGCCCAAATAATCCCTCATCTGAATGAGGTAGTCAACCCTTGAGATGGGCATCTCAAAATGCGGAAAGGGTGGGCAGTTTGCGCGAGTTAATCGCAGACCGCGCCACGCGCAGCCGAACCTACTAATTTCGTGTATTTATGAAGGACACCAGATGTGAACTTATGTGGCACTGGAGCGAAATCTTTCCGTCGCTCTGTCAAGGTCTTCTCATCCACTAATAGATCAAGAGTTCTATTTACGGTATCGATCTTTATGCGATCACCATTTTTAACCAGCGCGATTGGTCCACCATCGACTGCTTCTGGAGCAACATGGCCAACACATAATCCGGTCGTGCCTCCTGAGAAGCGACCATCGGTAATCAAAAGCACTGATTTGCCTAAACCTGCTCCTTTGATTGCACCGGTGATCATCAACATCTCTCGCATTCCCGGTCCACCCTTTGGTCCTTCATAGCGAATGACCACTACATCACCGGCTTGGATGCTGCCTTTTTCTAGCGCTTCCATCGCTTGCCATTCGCGCTCGAAAACTTTTGCTGGACCTTCAAATACATCGACACCAATTCCGGCGGTCTTACAAACTGCTCCCTCTGGTGCAAGTGATCCGCCGAGAATTGTGATGCCACGTGCACTTGAGAGTGGTTTGGTTGTGGCATAAAGAATCTCATTGTCAGGATCTGGTGGATTTATATCTTTCAAATTCTCCGCCATGGTCTTTCCGGTAACGGTCAACACATCGCCATGCAATAGCCCCGCATCTAGCAAGGCGCGTAACACCACTGGAATGCCACCGATCTTGTCGACATCATTCATTACGTACTTACCAAAAGGTTTTAGGTCACCCAACAAAGGCACCTTCGAACCGATGCGGTGGAAATCATCTAGCGTTATATCGACGCGAGCCTCATGTGCAATTGCCAATAAATGAAGCACCGCATTGGTGGAACCACCAAGCGCCATGACTGTGGTTATGGCATTTTCAAAAGCTGGTTTGGTCATGATCTGTCTGGCAGTTATTCCTTCACGGATTAAATTGACTACCGCAGCACCGGCTAATTCTGAATATCTATCTCGTCGGCGATCGATTGAAGGCGGCGCGGCAGAACCGGGCAACGAGATTCCCATTGCTTCACCGACAGAGGCCATGGTGTTGGCGGTGTACATACCGCCACATGCTCCCTCGCCTGGACAGATAGCACGTTCGATCTTGTCGACCTCGGCCTCCGAGATTAGACCACGTGCACAGGCACCAACTGCTTCAAAAGCATCGATAATTGTGACATCTCTGCCATCAACATTTCCCGGCATGATTGAGCCGGCATAAACAAAGACCGAAGCGACATCCAATCGCGCTGCAGCCATCATCATTCCAGGAAGTGATTTATCGCAGCCGGCAAAGGTAACCATGCCATCCAAACGCTCTGCTTGCATCACTACTTCGACTGAATCTGCAATCACTTCGCGAGATACCAGCGAGAAGTGCATACCTTCATGACCCATTGAGATGCCATCTGACATTGAGATGGTGCCGAATTGCATTGGGAAGCCACCGGCTTCGATCACGCCCCGTTTAGCTGCTTTAGCGAGGCGATCAAGTGAGAGGTTGCATGGCGTTACTTCATTCCAGGAGGAGGCGATTCCAATCTGTGGCTTTGCGAAATCTTCATCCTTCATTCCAACTGCACGCAACATGCCACGAGCCGGAGCGCGCTCTAAACCATCGGTAACCATCCATGAGCGGGGCTTCATATTTGCCATAGTTTGATTCTAATCTCTTATTTCAATTTGGTAAATTGAGTAAATCAATCACTGACCTAATTGCTTTAACAATAACTCACGAACTTTCGCGGCATCGGCTTGGCCTTTTGTCTCTTTCATGACCGCACCAATTAGCGCTCCAGCTGCCGGAAGATGACCATTACGTACCTTCTCTGCTACATCTGGCATAGCGGCACAGGCAGTTTCGATTGCAGCAAGCAAAGCTCCATCATCACTGACCACTTTAAATCCACGAGCTGCAATAACTTCTGCAGGTTTGCCCTCACCATTAATCACACCTTCGACCACTTGCCGGGCTAACTTATCCGTCAATTCACCTTTATTAATCAGATCGATAAGTTCTGCCACATCATTTGGACTAATCGCAAGATCTGCGATTACGACCTCTTTCTCATTGGCCAGCCTTGAGATCTCACCAAGCCACCAACCGCGGGCTTTGGTCGGATCTGCGCCCAAATTAACGGTGGCTTCTACGATATCTAGGACATCAGCGTTGATCATCGCTGCCATCTCTTTATCCGGCACCGACCATGCGCTCTGTAAGCGCTTACGTCTAACAGATGGTTTTTCCGGCAACGACTTTCGAAGCGCCTCAATCCATTCGGCGCTTGGCGCTACTGGAACCAAATCAGGGTCTTGGAAATAACGATAATCCTCGGCTTGCTCTTTTGAGCGACCGCTCGTGGTCTGACCTGTATCTTCATGGAAATGGCGCGTCTCTTGAATTACTCGCTCCCCTTTTTCCAATAACTCGGCATGGCGAATCATTTCGCCCCGAACCGCGCGCTCAACTGAGCGAAGAGAATTTACATTCTTGGTTTCGGATCTGGTTCCGAGTTTCTCTGAGCCAATTGGTCTTAGAGATACGTTTGCATCACAACGAAGCGAGCCTTGCTCCATCTTTACATCTGATACGCCAATGCTGCGCAAGATATCGCGAAGCTCCGCCACATATGCCTTTGCTACCTCGGGTGCATATTTACCGGTGCCTGGAACAATCTTGGTAACAATCTCAATTAACGGTATACCTGCGCGGTTGTAATCCAGAAGTGAGTAATCCGCACCATGTATACGTCCAGTCGCACCACCTACGTGTAAGGACTTACCGGTGTCTTCCTCCATATGAACTCGTTCGATTTCAATGCGGAAGTTGCGTAGACCCTCTTCAGTATCAATCTCAACATCTAGGTATCCATCAAAACAGATCGGCTCGTCATATTGAGAGGTCTGATAATTCTTTGGCATATCAGGATAGAAGTAATTCTTTCGAGCAAAGCGACTAAATGGCGCTACTTTGCAATTAAGGGCAAGTCCAATCTTGATGGCCGATTCAATCGCGACTTCGTTGACCACTGGCAGAGAACCAGGTAGACCTAAACAGACTGGGCATGTTTGGGTATTAGGTTCTGCGCCAAAGAATGTGGCACAGCCACAGAACATCTTGGAATTGGTATTTAGCTCTACGTGAACCTCTAAGCCCAAAACCGGCTCGTACTTGGCGATTACCTCTTCGTACTTCATTACAACACCGGAGCCTTAGAGAGAATTGGCGCGCCCCACTTTGAAAGTAGCGCTGACTCAAGCGCTGCGCCCACGTTATATAACCGCTGATCCTGCATCGCTGGAGCCATAATCTGAAAACCGGTAGGTAAATTATCTTCATCAGCAAGTCCAGAAGGCAAAGACATTCCACAAATTCCCGCTAGGTTAACTGGGATGGTTGCCACGTCATTTAGATACATGGCGAGTGGATCATTGGCTTTTTCACCGATTTTAAATGCGGTGGTAGGTGCAGTCGGCGAAACCAACACCTCCGCATTGGCAAAGGCTTTCTCAAAATCTTGCATAATCAGAGTGCGCACCTTCTGCGCGCTTCCATAATAAGCATCGTAATAGCCACTTGAGAGTGCGTAGGTGCCTAAAATAATGCGGCGTTTAACTTCGCGACCAAATCCCGCTTCGCGAGTTGCGCGCATAACTGCCTCGGCATCACCTTCGCCAACTCGAATTCCATAACGCATGGCATCAAAACGAGCAAGGTTTGAGGAGCACTCGGAAGGAGCGATTAAGTAGTAGGCCGCTAATGCATATTCAAATGATGGGCAAGATACTTCGACAATCTCTGCGCCAAGTGAGGCAAGGAGCTCGAGTGAATCATTAAAACGATTCAATACGCCTTTTTGATAGCCCTCCCCTTGTAACTCTTTGATGACACCAATCTTCAGGCCTTTAACATCGCCACGTTTTGCCGCCGCTACCAAGTCCGGAAGCGGTGCATTTATTGAGGTGGAATCCTTCGGATCATGTCCACCAATTGCTTCATGTAAGAGCGCAGCATCTAAAACGGTTCTTGCACATGGTCCACCTTGATCAAGCGAAGATGAAAAGGCGACCAAGCCATAACGAGATACGCCACCATAAGTTGGCTTAACTCCCACGGTGCCGGTGACTGCGGCTGGTTGGCGAATCGAACCGCCAGTATCTGTTCCGATTGCAAGTGGCGCCTCGAATGCTGCAAGCGATGCTGAGGATCCGCCTCCTGAGCCACCTGGAATTCGAGTTAAATCCCATGGATTATGAGTTGGGCCGTAGGCAGAATTTTCGGTAGATGAACCCATCGCAAATTCATCCATATTGGTCTTGCCAAGAATCACCACACCATTTGCTTTTAAATTTGTCACGACGGTCGAGTCGTATGGTGGGCGCCAGCCTTCTAGAATCTTTGAACCGCAGGTTGTGGGGATTCCCTTTTGCGTGAAGACATCTTTCAAGGCCAATGGAATTCCAGCTAGCGGCGGTAACTTCTCGCCTTTGGCACGCTGCTCATCAATTGCTTTGGCTTGCGCTAGCGCACCATCATGATCTACATATAGAAAGGCATGGACTTTCTCATCAACTTGCTTGATGCGATCTAAATGAGCTTGCGTTAATTCGACTGAGGAGATCTCTTTGGCACCAAGCGCCGCCGCCATCTCAGTTGCGCTTTTATTTATCACTCTTCACCCAGAATCTGCGGCACTCTAAATCGCTGCTCCTCTTGAGCAGGTGCGCCACTTAGCGCCTCCTCTGGTTTCAAAGAGGGAACTACTACATCTGGACGGGTTACATTCTTAATTGGTAACGGATGAGAAGTCGCAGGCACATCACTCTTAGCAACCTCTTGCACGCGATCAACCGCACCTAAGATCACCGAAAACTCAGAGGAGAGCGCATCCAATTCAGCATCGCTCATTTCAATGCGAGCTAATTTTGCCAACTTGGCAACTTCGGCTCGAGAGAGGGAAGACATAAGAGGAATTCTATTTATTAAGGCAATTACTGGCGAATCTGGCCATCGCCAGTAACAATCCACGTGGTCGTGGTCATCTGTTCTAATCCCATAGGGCCACGTGCATGAAGTTTCTGGTTGGAGATTCCGATCTCTGCGCCAAATCCCATCTCCTCACCATCTGTGAATCGGGTGGATGCGTTGATCATCACCGCCGCGCAATCAGATAACTTAACGAACTTATCTGCGCTTTCGCGATTCTCTGTGACAATTGCTTCGGTGTGCTTGGTGCCGAATTTAGCGATATGTGCCGCGGCGCTTTCAACTGAATCTACTACTCCGACATTCATCTCAAGCACGCCATACTCAGTGGACCAATCCGACTCCGTGGCGCTCTTGGTTAGGATTCCTAACGAATTTGCCACCATGGCGCTCTCTTGATCTGCATGCACCACTACCCCAGCTTCATGAAGCGCTTTAAGTGCAGTTGGCAGAAAGGCCTCCGCTACATCTTTATGAACCAGCAGTGTTTCCGCAGCGTTGCAAACAGATGGGCGATGAGTCTTTGAGTTGATCAGAATTGGTAGCGCCTTGGCTAAATCAGCATCCTTATCAACATAAACATGGCAGACCCCGGCACCTGTTTCGATGGTCGGAACTGTGGCCTCATCAACCACCATGCGTATTAAAGAAGCAGAGCCGCGCGGAATAACTAAATCAATATGTCCTCGAGCCTTTAAAAGCGCGGTCGTGGTGGCGCGATCATTAGTTGGCACTAATTGAATCACTTCAGGTGAAATCTTGGTCTTAGCTAGCGCATCACGCATTATCTTGATCAGCACTTGATTGCTGCTCTCTGCAGATGAAGAGCCGCGTAGTAGCGCAGCATTACCGCTCATGATGAGAATTACTGCGGCATCTACCGTCACATTGGGTCTTGCTTCGTAAACCATTCCAACCACGCCAAACGGAACTGAGGTCTGGCGAAGATGTAGTCCATTTGGCAAAGTCCGTTCGCGCAGAGTTTGACCAAGTGGATCTGGCAGTAGCGCTACCTTCCGAGCGCCATTAGCAATCGCCTTGATGCGCGCATCATTTAAAAGCAATCGATCAAGTAGTTGGCTATTTAATCCATCACGCTTGCCGCGCTCCATATCCGATTGATTGGCCTCTTGAATTTCAAAGGCTCTTGCCTCTAACTCATCTGCAATCAAATTTAGCGCTGCGGCACGCTCTACATAGGAGGCGACGGAAAGAGTTCGCGAAGCCAGGCGTGCCTTATCGGCCAAATCATTTACTAAGGCTTGCGCATCCATGACCACAATCTTAATGGGCGATACCCTAGCCACGTGTTTAGATTCTTGAGAAGAACAATCGCAACTCTACTCGTGCTTTATGTGGCGCTCTTTGGCTTCACCAAAGTGATTCGCTATCCCGAGCCCATCGCTACCATCAAATTAGGTCTAGCACCAGCTTCAAAGACGCCTGACCTGATGCCGGCACATGAAATCGAACCAGCGGATACCAGAGTTCCATGGAGCGTTGGTCTACTAGAGATGCCACAGAGCGTTAAATATGATGGTAGCGAAATCTCATTCGATAAATTTCTAAACGACACCAAGACCAATGCATTCTTGGTTATCAAAGATGGCAAATTGGTCTACGAAAAATACTTCAACGGCACCACTAAGGATTCCTTACTGCCTACTTACTCTATGGCGAAGACGCTCACTTCGATTGTGATTGGCCAATTGATTGCCAAAGGTGAGATCAGCGAGAGCGATACCTTTGTGAGCATTTTGCCGGAGTATAAGACTGGCGATGATTTTGATCTGATCACTATCAAGGACCTCTTGGATATGAACTCCGGAATTGGTGTTGATGACAATTACCCGACCGGGCCACAGGGTTGGGGCGTTGGAATTGCGCAGATGTATGCATCCACCGATTTGCGATGGTGGTTGCACCACAACACTGAGATGTGGGAGCAACCCGGAACAAAACCTTCTTATCGAAGTGTAAACACCATGTTGCTTGGAATGATTATTAATAAGGTAACCGGCGGTACGGTCTCTGAGTACTTTCAGAAGAATGTTTGGCAACCAATCGGCGCGCAGAGCAAGGCAAAATGGAATGTTGACCATGTTGGAGGGTTAGAGAAGACCTTCTGCTGCTTCAACGCCACTGCTCGGGACTTTGCCAGAGTAGGACAACTATTTGTAAATAATGGCGCAGCAACTATTGGGGGCGCTTCGGTGATCAACTCTAATTATTTGAAGCGAATGGCAACGGCCTCTGCCAGCCTTGATTACGGTTGGGGATATTCGGCTCAAGTTTGGCTGCCATTTCCCGATTCTTTCCTCTTGATGGGTCTACATGGCCAATACATCTATGTGCAACCAAAAGATCAAGTGGTGATAGTTAAATTAAGCGATCTACCAACTTCAGCTGATGGTATCTCTGCCAAGATTGTGCCGACGTTACGTGAGATTGCGCGGGCGCTTTAATTATTCATTAAAGCAGAACTAAATCGTCGCGATGCACTAATTCGCGTTCGAACTCTGGCCCCAAAGTTGTGGCGAGCTCTTTAGTAGAACGTCCGAGCATCTGAGGTATCTCATCGCTATCAAAATTCACAATACCTCGCGCAATGACTCTGCCCTCTTTATCTACCAAATCTACGGTCTCTCCCGCATCGAAGGTGCCCTCGACCGCTGTGACTCCAGCAGGAAGTAGAGAGACGTTCTTCTCGATTATTGCCTTAACCGCGCCCGCATCCAGAACTAACTTTCCGCTAGATGCTGAGGCATGTGCCAACCAGAGCGCACGAGAATTACTCTTGCTTTGGCGAGGATGAAAATAGGTGCCTAACTCCGCTCCCATGATTGATTTGGCGAGATCCTTAGCGCTGGTCAATAACATTCCGGTGCCAGCACTGGTAGCAATCTTTGCCGCATCTATCTTGGTGAGCATTCCACCACTGCCAACACCTGAAGTACCTGCGCCGCCTAATTTGATATCGGAAATCTCCGAAAAATCCTTAACTTCTAAAATCTTGTTGGCGCTATTTGAGTCAGTTGGTGGCGCGTCATATAGCGCATCGATATCAGAGACAATAACGAGTAAGTCGGCTTGAGTCAGAATCGCCACCAAAGCCGCTAGTCGATCATTATCGCCAAAACGAATCTCACTCGTGCCGACCGTGTCATTTTCATTTATAACTGGCACTACGCCAAGAGAGATCAGTTTGAATAAAGCTCTTTGTGCATTTGAATAATGAGAACGTCTGACTACATCGGTGGTGGTTAGCAGAACCTGAGATGCGGTGATCCCATGGCGCGCAAAACTCTCGGTATATCTATGAATCAGCAATCCCTGTCCTACCGAGGCAGCTGCTTGCTGAGTCGAGAGGTCTTTGGGCCTACTCTGCAATCCGAGTGGTGCAAGGCCGGCTGCGATCGCACCAGATGAAACCACTAATACTTCAGCGCCACGGTTACGAATCTCTGCAACCACATCAACTAATCGATCGACCGCGCCTGCATCTAAACCACTTCCCGCGCTGCCAGTAAGTGAAGAGCTACCGATCTTTATTACGATGCGCTTAGCGCTGGTGATCAAATCACGCATCGTTACTCTTCTCTTCCTGTTTCATCTTCAATTTCTGGGGTATTTGGATTAGAAACTTGATACTCCCATTGTCTCGCAATCTCATCCTCATTTAGTTGATCTGGCACTTTCTCAGCACGCCAAACTGAATCAAGTCGGGCATCTTCACCACGACGCTGTAGATTCTTTGCCAACATCTCTGCGCCTGCTTCGATAGTTGGTTCCCAATCAAATACCACTGCCTCATCGCCAGTTCCGATTCGCACTTCACTCCCAGCTACGGCGCCAGCTTTGAAGAGCTCCTTCTCAACACCAGCCTGCGCCAATCGATCTGCTAGATATCCGACTGCCTCCGAGTTTGAGAAGTTGGTCTGATGCACCCAACGCTCTACGCGCTTACCAATCACCGTGAAACTACCATCGCTATTAGCACTTACTTTAAAGCCCGCATCATTTACCGCAGTAGGACGTATCACGATTCTGGTTCGTTCATCGCTTTTTACTTGGGCTCTTGAACTCTGGACCAATTTAGCCATCGCAAATAACAACTCTTTGATTCCCGCACGAGATGCAGCAGATACTTGATAAACCTCATAGCCCCGTTCCTGCAAGGTCTTTGTGACCATATCTGCCATTACCTTGCCATCTGGTAGATCTATTTTGTTCAATGCGACTATTCGAGGGCGATTATCAAGTCCACCATACTCGCGTAACTCTGTCTCAATAATCTCCAAGTCATCTACTGGATTTCGGTCGGTCTCTAAAGTGCCACAATCGAGTACATGCACCAGCGCGACACAGCGCTCAACATGGCGCAAAAACTCAAGCCCCAACCCTTTTCCTTGCGAAGCGCCAGGAATCAAACCAGGTACATCAGCCACTGTGAATCTAGTGTCATCAACGCTTACTACTCCAAGGTTTGGCACCAAGGTAGTGAATGGATAATCTGCGATCTTCGGTCTTGCCGCAGAGATTGCTGCAATCAAAGATGACTTGCCGGCGCTTGGAAAACCAACCAGCGCAATATCGGCCACGCTCTTTAATTCCAAAATCAAGGTACGGGATTCGCCAGGTTCGCCAAGTAGCGCAAAACCTGGAGCGCGTCTCTTTGATGAGGCAAGTGCGGCATTGCCTAATCCACCGCGACCACCCTCTGCTGCAAGAAATGTCGTGCCATTTCCGACCAAGTCGGCCAATTGTTTGCCGTTCTCATCATAAATAACTGTTCCTGAAGGTACGCCAAGAATTAAATCTTCTCCTTGCGAACCATCTTTACGATCGCCATATCCCTGACGGCCATTTGTAGCTCGCCGATGTGGTGAGTGATGAAAATCCAAGAGCGTAGTGATGTTTGGATCCACCACTAAGACAATGTCGCCACCGCGACCACCATTGCCACCATCTGGTCCACCCAGAGGTTTGAATTTCTCGCGATGCACTGAGACGCAACCATCTCCACCTTTTCCGGCAGCGACATGAAGGGTTACTCGATCCACGAAAGTGGTCACTTTGAACTCCCTTCAACTAATAAAAAAGCGGACCGACGTGGCCGGCCCGCTCTCAATTAAGAACCGAAATTAAGCTACTGGAACTACATTCACTACATCGCGACCACGTGCGCGACCGAAAGTTACGGAACCAGATGCGAGCGCAAATAAAGTGTCATCCTTACCGATGCCGACATTTGCACCAGGGTGGAACTTGGTGCCGCGCTGACGGACCAGAATCTCGCCCGCCTTTACTACCTGACCACCAAAACGCTTGATGCCCAGGTATTGAGGATTGGAATCGCGACCGTTACGGGTTGAGGAGACACCTTTTTTACTTGCCATTTATCTTCACGCTCCTTATAAAAGTTACTTCACGCCATTGATGGCGGTGATCTTCACCTTGGTTAATTGTGAACGGAAACCTTCACGGCGACGGTAGCCGGTCTTTGACTTGTAACGAAGGATGGTGATCTTTGGACCTTTGGTCTGATCAACTACCTCTGCAGTTACCTTGACGCCAGATAACACCTTTGGATCAGAGGTCACATTTGCGCCATCGACAACCAGCACTGCAGGAAAGGAGATAGTCGATCCAGCAGCTGCGTCGATGTGATCGACGGTAACCGTGTCGCCTACAGTCACTTTCTCCTGGCGCCCGCCAGCCTTAACGATTGCGTACATGATTTCCTTCTCTAAATCTCTTGCTGAACTATCTTCGGTAATCCAACTTGAGCCCCTTTGGGCAGGTACCTATCTTACGAAATAGGTGCCTACATACTCAAATTGGCGATTTCCGACTATTTTCTCTGGGTTTCTCTGGGTTTCTTTGGGTTACTTTGGGTCCTAAGTGTGAACCACGCCGGTTGAGACCGCTCTACGGCGCTTCTTTGCCTTAAAGCCCCGCTTCTCTTCGCGCTTATCCGATCGCTTACCTTCTCGATTCGCTTCTGATTTTTCACCATCTGAATCATCATCAGCATGATCTGAATTATCTTGATCGGCTTCATGTTCGTCATGATGTCCTGAGAAGACAGGAGCTGCAGATTTCGCACGAACTGGCTCGGTATGAATATGAATCCCACGTCCATTGCAACTTTCGCAAGTTGTACTGAATGCTTCCAGCAAGCCTTGGCCGATTCGCTTACGGGTTAGCTGGACCAATCCCAACGAGGTAACTTCTGCTACCTGGTGCTTGGTGCGGTCGCGGCTTAAACATTCGATTAATCGACGCATGACTGCGTCACGATTTGATTCAAGAATCATGTCAATGAAGTCGATTACTACGATGCCACCCAAGTCACGTAGCCTCAATTGCCGTGCAATCTCCTCTGCCGCCTCTAGATTGTTCTTGGTGACCGTCTCTTCAAGGTTGCCACCCTTACCAATGAACTTACCCGTGTTTACATCGATTACCACCATGGCTTCGGTGCGATCAATAACCAATGAACCACCTGATGGTAAATAGACCTTACGATCGAAAGCCTTTGCCAGTTGCTCATCTACTCGATATTCGCTGAAGAGATCACCGGTACCGGTGAACTTCTCAATCTTCTTGGTGAGTTCTGGTGCGATAAAGCCGATGTAATCAGAGATATCATTAAAAACCTGATCGCCTTGGATCTTCAAGGACTCAAAATCCTCGCTGAATATGTCGCGGATTACTCGAACTGCAAGATCAGGTTCGGTATATAGCGCGACTGGTGGATGGAAGTTTGGATTCTGTGATTTCTGATAAATCTCTTCCCATTGCGCCTTCAGCCTAGCGATGTCGTTGGTGAGTTCTTCCTCGCTGACACCCTCTGCTGCAGTACGAACGATCACGCCTGCCTCTTCTGGCACTAAACCTTTAAGTACATTCTTGATTCGGATGCGCTCTGGTTCAGGAAGTCGACGCGAGATACCACTCATGCCACCACCGGGAACATAAACTGCATAACGACCCGGTAATGAAATTTGGCTGGTAAGACGCGCACCCTTTTGACCAATTGGATCTTTAGTCACTTGGACTAAAACTGGTTGCCCTGTTTTAAGAACCATTTCGATCTTACGGGTTGAGGAATCTTCCATTCCAGCAGCGTCCCAATTAACTTCACCGGCATAGAGCACAGCATTGCGACCTTTGCCAATATCAACGAAGGCAGCTTCCATGGAGGGAAGCACGTTCTGGACTTTACCTAAATAGATATTTCCCACATAAGAAACTGATGAATTTCGGTTTACATAATGCTCGACCATCACGCCATCTTCTATGACGCAAATCTGCGTGCGATCGCCTTTTTGGCGAACTAACATCTCGCGCTTTACTTCATCACGTCGAGCTAGCAATTCGCCTTCGGTGATGATTGTGCCGCGACGTCTAAATGTCTCGCGATATTCGCGACGCTCCTCGCGATGGCGGCCTTCGCGACGGTGATGACGTTCGCGACGTGCTGGACGTTCACGATCTGGTCGTTCGCTACGCTCTTTAGGTTCGCGAACTTTTATTACAGTTGGAACACCATCGACATCAACTGCTTCGCCTGGCTCTACTCCATCTTCAGCGCTTCGACGGCGGCGACGGCGGCGATGGGAGTTATTGCTCTCTTCGCTCTGCTCGTCGTTACCGACCAACTCTGCGCCAGTTGAATCCTCGCCTCCCTTACGGCGGCCACGACCACCTCGACGTCGACGCCTATTGCCGCGGCGCGCATCGGAATCTTCTTCATTGCGATCTGCTGATTTCTCAAAGGGCTTATCGAACGACTTACCGGCACGCTTCTCGTCCGAGTCGCCACTTTTATTCTCTTTCTTCTTGGCGCTTGCCGTAGGTGGCGCTTGAAAGATTGGAGCGGCGATCGCAGCTGGAACTGCCTTCTTGCGGCTCTTCTTCTCTACACCTTCTGCATTTGCAGATTTATTATTTGAATCGCTACCAGAGGTACTCTCTGAATTAGCAGTTGCTTTCTTGCTAGCGCGCTTACGCGGCGCTTTTGGCTCGTCGGCCATTTACACCAAATCCTTTTTGTGCCCACTTAACTAAATGATTTTGAGTTAAATAACTCGAACCCCGTTAAGAGGAGCTTGCTCTGGGTCTGAAATCAATCAGACAAATCTTTTTTTCTTTAGCACCGCGCTGCTGCCCTTGTGGCGCGCGCTTGGCACTGACGGAATTATGGCATTAATTGGCCCAAATAGCCATTAACCTCGAATTCGCGCGTGTACGTTCTGTAATAAGCCTATTCCAATCATATTTGCGAACATGCTTGAGCCGCCATAAGAAAGAAATGGCAATGGCACTCCCGTCATTGGCATTAAGCCTAAAGTCATGCCAATGTTCTCAAAGGTTTGAAAAGCAAACCAGGCAACCACACCAACTGCAACCAATCGTCCAAAGGGATCGGTGGTTCGTCTTGCGATGCTAAAACCTCGCATCATTACCGTGATCAATAAGAGCAAGATTACGCTGCTTCCTAGAAAACCGGTCTCTTCACCGGCGACGGTAAAGATGAAGTCAGTCTGTTGCTCAGGCACAAACCTGCCATTGGTTTGTGGTCCGTCAAATAAGCCAGTTCCGATCAATCCACCTGAACCAACCGTGATACGCGCTTGGCGCAATTGATAGCCGGTACCTTGTGCATCAGCATTTGGATTAACAAAAGATTGCAGACGTTTTAATTGGTAATCACTTACGACATTTGCTTTGACTGCGATAAAGCCGCCTACGAAGGCAAGTGCCAACAATCCAGCTACCCATCTAGATTTTGCGCCACTTGTGGCGATGATGGTGACCACGATGGCGCTAATGATCAGCACTGTTCCCATATCGGGTTGGAGAATGATTAAGAGCACCGGCACCGCCGCGACTGCGAGCGCCTGCAAAACGTCCTTGTTATTTATCTCTTCATGACCATGGGCGCGCTCGGTCAGGATCATGGACATGCCAATAATGATGGTGATTTTTGCTAGCTCCGCAGGTTGCAAAGAGAAACCGCCAGGCAATTCAATCCATGCGTTCGCACCATTGATCTCACTACCAACTCCAGGGATCAAAACTGCGATCAAACCAAGTACGCCAGCGCCCCACACGAAAGGCGTATATGCACGCAATACTCGATAATCAATAAAGGTAATGCCCATCGCAAGTGCGATTCCAATCAGAGCATTTATCGAATGGCGCTTTAAATAATATTGGGGATCCTCGCCTGCTGCGGCATACCAATCTCGAGTTGCGGCATAGACCAAGATGGTGCCAATAATCAGTAGAGATATGACGGCAAAGGTCAAGATAGGGTCGAACCCAGCAGTCAACTTCTTCCTTTGACGGCGGTAGGCAAAGCTTCTTACTGATTCATTCATTGCGCTGTTGCCTTTGGTGATTTGGCTGATGCAGATGGTGTTGGGGTTACCTCAACCACTTTGTTGGTAGTTGAGATCTTGGGCAATTTAGTAGGCGGGCCAGATGGATAGACAATCTTCTCCGGTACCTGCTTAGAACCGACAACTCCAAAGATGGTATTCCAGATCTCTCTTGATCCAACACCGGCAGCTGCAGCGCCAGTTCCGCCCTGCGAGACCATAACCACCATCGCATATTGCGGATCATTCACCGGTGCATAAGAGGCAAACCATGATGTGGAGTCTTTCTTGCTGCCATTTAAGTTCAAGCCAAAAACTTCAGCGGTACCGGTCTTGCCCGCCACTGCTACCGGAAATCCCGCGAATGCTCCCGCTGCGGTACCGGTCAATGTAACTTGATGTAGCGCATCAGTTAACCATTTGAAGATACTGGCATCTGCCTCGACTTTTCCCATCACCTTTGGCGTGAAAGTCTTAATGACTTTGCCATCGCTTTTTACAATCGCCTTAGCGACTAATGGTTGCCAGATGGTTCCGCCATTGGCGATTGCGGCGTATGCCTGAGTTAACTTTAAGGGCGTGATCACGGTATCGCCTTGGCCAATCGAGAAGTTGACCGCATCTCCCGCGCGTAACACGCCACCATCGATGCAATTCTCTTTTGCTAATTGAATTAGAAAAGGAGTCAAGTCCTTCTTGGCGGCACGTTTCTGGTAATTGCAGTAGAAGTCCTTATTCTCATTCCAATAATCCATCTTCCATTTGCGATCTGGGATTCGGCCCATTGACTCACTTGGTAGATCAATGCCGGTTCGCTTATCTAATTGGAATTGATGAGCCACGCTAAAAAAGTTATCTTTAGGGTTCTTTGGGCTCAAACCGCCATCTTTAAGCCACTCAGAGTATGAGATCTTGTACCAGAGCGTGTCGCATGAAGCAGAGATACCGGTCTTCAGTGAGATACGACCTAGTTCTCTTGATTCATAGTTTGTAAATTCACGATTTCCAACTTTATAAACACCGGGACAATCGTAAGTTGCATTTAAGTTATATCCTGATTTGGCCGCCGCGAAGATCGAGAAGGCTTTGAAAGTTGATGCTGGCGCAAAGAGACCCTGCAATGGTCTAGATAGCGCCGGAACATAGGTCTTCTCGCTAAACATATCTTTCGCTTGCTGAACCGTTAAACCCTTCTCCCAGATATTTGGATCGTAGGTTGGATACGAGGCCATAGCCAAAACTCGCCCAGTCTTAACATCCATAACGATTGCCGCGCCACCATCTGCCCGATATCCCTGAGCTCTCGATGCCCTAACTGCACTTGCCAACCCTCTCTCTGCCGCACCTTGGATTCGCACATCGAGGCTGGTTACTAAGTGCATGCCAGGAGTCGGAGAGGTGTCGCGTGACTTCTCAGTAACTGACTCTTTTCGATCGACTATCACCGTTTTGATTCCGGGCTTTCCACGAAGATATTGGTCATATTGAAACTCCAGACCATCTTTACCGATCGATTCGCTTCGGTAATATCTAGTGCCACCATCTTTAGCTAAATCTTTATCAGTTAACGCGCCCACATAACCCAATACGTGCGCACCAGTTGCGCCCAAAGTTCCGGGGTAATAACGCACTGAAGTTGGTTTGGCATCAATGCCCGGAAAATCCCCGATTCGCTCCACGATTTGTAGCGCCACATTTGGATCTGCATCTTTGGTAATAGGAATTGGTTGGAAGCGATTTCCGACCCAACAACCAGTTTTGTCGCCTTTGGTGATCTCGCCACATAAACGAGTATGAATCCAGACATCCATAGGATCTAGACCTAGGATCTTGGCGACACGATTTAATACTGCGACGCCCTTATCCTTCTGCTTATCGATCACCGTTCGGTCCACCGTCACCGCTAATCCCACGCGGTTCATAGCAAGCGGCACACCATCAGCATCAACAATCAAGCCTCGTACCGCTGGGACCACGATATCTCGGCTCTGAATATCTAGCGCGGCTGCGCGATATCTATCCCCTGCCGCAACTTGCAGATAAAAGAGTCGGCCAAGTAAAGCGACCATCAAACTGATAATCAGCGCCTGAACTACAAGGAGACTTAAACGAGTTCGTTGGTTCATTAGCTACCCGAATAGATGGCGTTATGAGTACGCGATATAAATGGCACGATGATCGGGGCGATGAGCGCACTCCATAATCCAATTCCCAGTAATGATTTGATTACCTGGCCAAAAGAGCCAATGTTCAAACCGAAAATTACGCCGACCAATAGATAAAAAGCCAAAGTCCCAACTACAGCCGTTACAGTCATCAGAATCAAACCTGCTGGGTTGGAATTGACCGCATCATCGCCATACCCCAGATAGGAGATGAGAAAACAAGCTAGCACCATAACTAAGGTCCACTGCCCGAAAGGTCCATCAGTAGTCGGTGAGAGATCCAGGTAAAGACCGGCAATAAATCCAGTTATGGAGGCGATCTCTGGTTCGCTAATTGATGACCAGATTAATGCGGCCAACAGAATCAATGAGAATCCACCGAGCGGTAATCGGATTTGATTTATGAAGCCCTCTTGCAGAAAGAAGAGCACGCCAAAAGTGAGAAACGATAGGGCAACTTCTCTGCGCAACATCACTTGGTGCTCGTGGGGCTAGGCGTCACAAATACCGTGACGGTCGGTATTGGAGTTGGAATCGGGGCTTTTGGTACCAGCGCATTTCGTGGATCAGTCTCAGGCGCGGATA
>CAZZLH010000003.1:0-11826 GCA_964654815.1 uncultured Actinomycetes bacterium | reverse complement strand
CCGGTCAAAATTCCGATTGATTGATTTCGCGCGATTCTTACACCGATCTTGAATGATGGGTCTGATGCCAATAAAACCACTGAGCTATTGGGATAGACAGATTTGACCACGCCCACCAACCCTTGGCCATTTACCACTGTCATGTTTGCTTTGATGCCAGCGCGCGAACCTTGATCGATTGTTATGGTCTGCGTGAAAGAGACGGCAGAGCCCTGCGCCATGACTTTGGCGTTTACTATCTGCCACTTAGCTTTACCAGCCAGATCGAGCGCATCCTTTAATTGTTTGGCCTGACCATCGGCGCTTTTCTGTTGCAGCACTAGATTCTTCAGACGCGAATTCTCTTCCTTCAACTTATTTATGGTCCCACGGGTTCGACCAAGTGAGAAGAGGTCTGAGAAGAAGTTGCGAACTGGCGTGACCACTGCATTACCAAATCGCTCAACTGGCGCTAAAACTGTGCCAGCGCCATTCTTGACGCCGTCGATTACCGATACGCCGCGCAAGTCCAAAGTGATTAGTAGCAGAGATGAGACGATGAACATCGTAAGCAGTAATCGACCACGATTGCTGCCAGATGGACGCGCCATTTATTTACTACTTCGCGATATTAACGGCGAGGTTCTGAGATAAGAACTTTTTCAAGTGACTCAAACTCTTCGATGCACTTGCCGGATCCATCGACCACACAATTAAGTGGTTGATCTGCGATGTGAATCGGCATACCAGTCTCGCGACGGAGTCTCTCATCCAAGCCCTTTAGTAACGCACCGCCACCTGTTAAGACGATGCCGCGGTCCATTAGATCAGATGCCAACTCTGGCGGACACTTATCAAGCGTTGCTTTTACCGCATTAACGATGGCATTCACTGGCTCTTCTAGCGCTTTACGAATCTCCGCCGCTGAAACCACAATTGTCTTTGGTAGACCGGTGGCAAGATCGCGACCGCGAATCTCAGCATCTGGTTCGTTTGGCATCGGATATGCAGAGCCAATCGCCATCTTGATCTCTTCTGCGGTGCGCTCGCCCAAAAGCAGCGAGAATTCACGTTTAACCCAGTTAATGATTGATTGATCGAGCTCATCGCCACCCACGCGGATCGAAAGTGAGGAGACGATTCCGCCAAGTGAAATCACTGCGACTTCAGTGGTTCCGCCACCGATGTCAACCACCATGTTGCCAGTTGGTTCGTGGATTGGAAGTCCGGCGCCAATTGCAGCTGCCATCGGTTCTTCAATAATGTAAACCTTACGAGCACCTGCGGCATATCCCGCATCCTTAACTGCACGCTGCTCAACACCAGTGATACCAGATGGCACGCATACAACAATTCGAGGCTTTGCCAAATAGCGACGCTTATGAACTTTTTGAATGAAGTAACGAAGCATTCGTTCGGTGGTATCAAAATCTGCAATCACACCATCTTTGAGAGGACGAATCGCGACGATATTGCCGGGAGTACGACCAATCATCTTCTTGGCTTCTAGCCCGACAGCCAAGATTCCGCCAGTGTCTTGATTAACTGCGACTACTGAAGGTTCGTTGAGCACAATGCCGCGGCCGCGCACATACACCAGAGTATTTGCCGTACCTAAATCAACCGCCATATCGCGTCCAATAAACGATAATCTGTTATTTGAATTGCTCATTTACTTCCCTTCAAAGAAAATCGAAATCTCACGATTTGCTGATTCAACTGAGTCAGAGCCATGAACGATGTTCTGAACCACCTTGGTGGCTTGCGCTCTTGCAAGATCACCGCGAATTGTGCCGGGCGCTGCGACAGTTGGGTCAGTCGCTCCGGCCAATGAACGGAAACCTTCGATGACTCGCTCGCCCTCTGCGATCAGCGCAACTATCGGGCCACTCATCATGAATTCAATCAATGGTTCGTAGAACGGTTTGCCTTCATGCTCTGCATAGTGGCGCTCAAGTATCGAACGATCTGCTTGCAACATTCGAATCGCAGTAACTTCATAGCCTTTGGATTCGATGCGCGCAATTACCTCACCAATTAAACCGCGACGTACGCCATCGGGTTTAATCAAAACTAAGGTGCGTTCTTTGCTCACCCCCGCATTCTATTGGGCGTCGCGCTTGGCGACTAATTCTCGCCTGATGGCCTCACCCTTTCGACCGAAGTAGATAGCGCAGCCCCAGAGCAGAATAAAAATCACTGCAAGTATGGCAAGCGATGGTACGACCACTGAATAAGCGGCCATTGCCAATTGCATTAGCGAAGCAAAAATCCAGCCGACTCGTTTCTTAAGGAATGCGGCTGAGATAAATAAAAGAAAGGAGATAAGAGAGCCGATGATCAAAACCGTTGCGCTCTGCTCTTTCATAGCAAGAAGTAGGGCAAAGCCCATCACTATTGATTCCATTACCAAAACCGAAGCACCTAGCATCCTCATTTGCCGCCTCCTTTATTCTCGACTCAACTAACTAAGCTCTTTCAGCAAGGCACGCGCCTCCCCGACCGTGATTACCGAACCAGTGATCAGCACCCCGACGCTATCCTCTTCTAACGGATGATTGCCATCTTCAAGCGCCTTCTTCAGCGCGCTTCTCAAATCCGGCTCAACGAAGACTCGCTGCGGATCGAGATGTTGGCGGGCGATCTTGGCCAATTCATCGGCGGCAAGGGCGCGTGGCGAGGAGCTCTGAGTGACAATGACGCCATCGACCACATCCTTAAGTTCATTTAATATCCCCTCGGCATCCTTATCTGCAAATACCCCGACCACTGCAATTACCCGTCCGAAGGTGAACTCCTCTTGCAGGGTATTTGCCAACACTCGAGCGCCATGAGGATTGTGAGCCGCATCCAAGATGACGGTGGGATCGCGTTGGATGATTTCAAAACGTCCCGGTGAGGTAGCTGCGGCAAAACCGGCGCGCACTGCCTCTAAATCCAGAGGTTGATCACCAAAGAATGCCTCTGCCGCCACCAATGCAGCGGCAGCATTTGTACCTTGATGCTTGCCATGTAGCGGCAAGAAAAGATCTGAATAAACATCCTTGGTACCTCGGATGGTAAGTAGCTGTCCACCCACTGCGATCTGCCGTGACATGACTTCATATTCAATTCCCTCGCGAGCCACTTCAACATTTAACTCAGCGGCCTTGGCAAGAAGTACTTTCGCAACCTCCGGCTCTTGGCTAGCCAATACGGCAAAGGCCTTTGATTTCAAGATTCCTGCCTTGTTTTGTGCAATCTCCGTAATGCTCTCACCAAGATATTGCATATGGTCCATACCGATTGGCGTTATCACGGACACTGCTGGTTCAATCACATTGGTCGCATCCCAAGTTCCGCCCATTCCTACTTCAAAAATTCCTACATCGACTGGGTGCTCGGCAAAGGCGACCATGGCTAGCGCAGTCACCGCCTCAAAGAATGAGATTGGGTGAGGTGATTTTGAATCCACAAAATCTAGATATGCGGCGATATCGTTGTAATTGAAGATCAACTCTTGAGCATCGATCAGATCACCATTTATAGAGATGCGTTCGCGAAAATCCTCTAGATGTGGACTGGTGAATCTTCCGGTGCGAAGTCCATGTGCAAAGAGCAAGGAGTCGATAAATCTGGTGGTAGAGGTCTTGCCATTTGTGCCCGCGATATGAATTGTGGGGTAAGAAAGCTGAGGGGAGCCAAGTGCATCGCATAGCAAGGAGATGCGATCCAATGAGGGTTCGATACGAGTCTCTGGCCAACGCGCCAGAAGAGCCTGCTCGATCGCAGCTAATCGCTCTCGATCTTCGGCGCTAATCATGAGGGAAGCGAAGCTAATTGCGCTTTGATGCGCTCAATATCTTGATCGCATTTAGCTAGCCGCTCACGAATCTCTACGACCACGTTTTCGGGAGCTTTCGCCATGAATCCTTCGTTGCCTAATTTTGCAGTTGCGGTGGCGCGATCTTTCTCTGCAGTGGCGAGATCTTTAGATAGGCGTGCGCGCTCGGCACCAACATCAATTGCGCTGGTTAAATCAAACTCGGCACGAATTGCGCCAATCTCCAATTTCGCAGATGGTGTGAAATCACCTGTTTCAAGCTTGAGCAAGAACTCTGCTCCTGATGCGTATGGCGCAAGCTCATTTGGCACAACTAGTCGACCCGGTATCTTCTGGCTGGTCTTGATACCTTGATCATTTCGGAATCTGCGCACTTCAGTAATGACTTCCTGAAGTTGTGCGACTATCGCTTTGGCAGATCCATCGATTTGAGTTGGGTTTGCAATTGGCCACTTAGCAATTACCAATGACTCCTGGCCGGTCAAAGTGGTCCAGAGCTCTTCGGTGATAAATGGCATGATCGGATGCATCAACCTGAGCAATTGATCTAACACATGTCCCAAAACTCGTTTGGTGGCAGCCGCGTCGCCTTTTTGGAAGGCATCTTTGGAGAGCTCCAAATACCAATCGCAGAGATCATCCCAAGCGAAGTGATAGATCAACTCTGACGCTTTTGCGAATTCGTAGTGCTCAAGTAATTGATCCGCCTCTGCGATAGTCTCATTTAACCTACTTAAGATCCAGCGATCAATCGCATTCAGCGAATTGAAATCAGGCAATTCACCAGCGACATTTGCGCCATTCATCAGCGCAAAACGTGTGGCATTCCAGAGCTTGGTGGCGAAATTACGGGCTCCGCCAATCCACTCCTCTGCGAGCGCTTGATCAGCTCCTGGGTTCGCGCCACGAGCCAGTGAGAAACGAAGCGCATCAGAGCCGTACTTATCCATGAATTCAAGCGGATCAATCACATTGCCCTTTGATTTGGACATCTTCTTACCAAATTTGTCGCGCACTAGTCCATGAAGCGCAATCACATCAAATGGTTGTTTGCCATCCATCGCAAATAGGCCAAAGATCATCATGCGCGCGACCCAGAAGAAGAGAATGTCATACCCGGTAACCAAGACTGAATTTGGATAGAACTTCTTTAGATCATCAGTGTTATCGGGCCATCCAAGTGTTGAGAATGGCCAAAGCGCAGAGGAGAACCAGGTATCCAAAACATCTTCATCTTGGCGCCAACCTTCGGGGGCTTTTTCATCTGGACCAATCACTTTGATCTCATTGTTTGGGCCATACCAAACCGGAATGCGATGGCCCCACCATAGTTGGCGCGAGATGCACCAATCGTGCATGTTATCTACCCACTCGAAGTAACGCGCTTCCATCTCTTTAGGAGAGATCTTCACCTTGCCGGTGCGCACTGCATCGCCAGCCATCTTGGCAAGTGGTCCAACCTTTACGAACCACTGAAGTGAGAGTCTGGGTTCGACGATGGTATTGCAACGTGAACAATGCCCAACGCTATGTTTGTAAGGACGCTTCTCCCAGCCGAGCAAGCCATCTTTACGTAGTTGCTCTACTACCCCGCGGCGAGCTTCGAAGCGATCTAGGCCATCGAATTGAGTATTGGTGCCCTCCATTACCCCGTGCTCATTCATGATGATGATCATCGGCACGTTATGTCGGACCGCCATCTCAAAGTCATTTGGATCGTGCGCCGCAGTTACCTTCACGGCGCCGGTACCGAAATCAGGATCAACCAACTCATCTGCAATAACCGGGATCAAGCGATTTACATAAGGAAGGCGTACCTTCTTGCCGATCATGTCTTTGTAGCGTTCGTCATTTGGATTAACCGCTACTGCGCCATCGCCCAACATCGTCTCTGGACGTGTGGTTGCAATCCAAATCTGGTCCTCGCCATCAGCTCCATAACGAATCTGTACGAACTCACCATCAATCTCGTGGTAATCGACTTCTATATCGGAGAGTGCAGTCAAACAGCGTGGGCACCAATTGATGATGCGCTCTGCTTGATAGATCAATTCAGCATCGTAAAGCCGTTTGAAAATTGTTAGTACTGCACGTGATAGACCTTCATCCATCGTGAAGCGCTCGCGACTCCAATCAACTGAGTCGCCTAATCTCTTCATCTGACCGAGAATCGCTCCGCCCGATTCGGCCTTCCATTCCCAAACTTTCTTAATGAAATCTTCACGGCCAAAGTCATGGCGTGATTTGCCATCAGCTGCTAATTGTCGTTCGACCACGTTCTGCGTTGCGATTCCGGCATGATCCATGCCAGGCAGCCATAAAGTCTCAAAGCCCTTCATGCGCTTCATGCGAACCAAAGTGTCTTGCAAGGTGTGATCTAACGCGTGGCCGATATGTAAGGAGCCGGTGACATTCGGCGGTGGAATAACGATCGTGAATGGCGGCTTATCTGATTTTGGATTTGCGGTGAAATAGCCAGCATCTAACCACTTCTGGTAAAGCGGGGGTTCAATGTCAGCAGGTACGAAACCTGTTGGCAATTCTCGCGTCATAGCGGATTAGTCTAGATTAAAAAAACTTTATGAAAATCAGGCGCTCTTCTCTTCGCTGCGCTTGGATCGCTTAATTGCATCGCCGCTTCGAAGCTGAATCTTTGGCGCTGCATCGGCAGTTATGCATTCTGCAGTGACAATGACTTTCTCAACATCATTACGGCCTGGCACGTCATACATAACACCCAAAAGCGCATGCTCCATGATTGCACGTAGGCCACGTGCGCCGGTGCCGCGCTTTAGCGCCAATTCGGCGATGGCATCAAGTGCACCAACTTCAAAGTCCAACTCCACGCCATCTAATTCAAAGAGTTTCTGATACTGACGTACCAACGCATTCTTTGGCTCAGTGAGAATCTGAATCAGCGCGCTCTTATCAAGGCTAGCTACGGAGGTGATTACTGGAAGGCGACCGATGAACTCGGGAATCAAACCGAACTTCAATAGATCCTCCGGCATCACATCTGCAAAAACATCAGCGCTCTCTCGATCTTCTGCGGTGCGCAGTGGCGCATTAAATCCAACGCCTGACTTTCCAGCACGACTTTCGACGATCTTCTCTAGGCCGGCAAATGCACCACCAACGATAAATAAGACATTGGTGGTATCGATTTGGATGAACTCTTGATGAGGGTGCTTACGTCCACCTTGAGGTGGGACTGATGCGACAGTGCCCTCTAAAATCTTTAGCAGCGCCTGCTGTACACCTTCGCCCGAGACATCTCTGGTGATTGATGGGTTCTCTGCCTTGCGCGCTACTTTGTCTATCTCATCGATATAGATGATTCCGGTCTCGGCTTTCTTCACATCGTAATCCGCTGCTTGCAAAAGTTTAAGCAGAATATTCTCGACATCTTCGCCGACGTAACCCGCCTCAGTTAGCGCCGTAGCATCAGCAATCGCAAATGGCACATTCAACATACGTGCCAGAGTCTGCGCCATTAAAGTCTTGCCGCAACCGGTTGGGCCAAGTAGCAAGATATTGGATTTAGCTAATTCCACTGCGCCATCACGACGGGATTCACCAGACTGAACACGCTTGTAGTGGTTATAGACCGCAACCGAAAGTGACTTCTTGGCACGCTCTTGGCCGATTACATAGTTGTCTAGAAATTCAAAGATTTGATGTGGTTTCGGTAGCTCTTCAAAGCCTGCGCCGCTGGCTTCAGATAATTCTTCGACGATGATTTCATTGCAAAGATCGATGCACTCATCGCATATATACACGCCAGGGCCAGCGATTAATTTCTTGACCTGCTTCTGGGTTTTGCCGCAGAAAGAACACTTAAGTAGTTCGTTGGCCTCGCCGATCCTGGTCATTTGCTACTCCTATTAGGGGGAAGTTACGGGTTTAATGGTAGGACTTCAGCGTTCTTCGCGTCCGATGTTTGAAGCAATATCTTGTTCGCTATTAGAAGAATTTGCGATTTTCACGGGAGTTTTCATCTCTTTTACGCCCGGTACTTTGAAAACCAGGTAATTCACGAGCAGATGGAAAGCAGCAGCAAAGATTAGGAAGTTCTGCTCGCCCCACCACTCTGTCAATGGACCAACAAGTGCCATACCAAGTGGCATTAAACCTGCCGACCCTGCATGATCTAGTGCGAATACTCGGCCGAGTTTCTCCTTAGGAACTTCACGTTGTAACGCGATTGGCCAGAAGGCATCCCAAGGTCCGACCGATACGCCAGCAATCAAGTAGGCCACAATCACGATTGTTGGATTGATTGGAAATGCCAAGGCGATAGGAATGATGGCAAATAATGACCAGATAGAGAGCGAAACTAGTCCTGGGTACTTTGGTTTTAATTTCAAAGATAACAAAGCGGATGCCGATGCGCCTAATGCAAAGGCCGCCATCGAGTAAGCCATAGTTGAGTTGGTATCAAACTCTCTCTTGGTGATTATGGGCAGCAGAACCGTCTCGGCTGCAACTACCACCATCAATTGGAAAGTCGCCATTACGATCATCGCGCCGACCCAAGGCATCTCTCGGACAATCTTTAAACCCTCTTTGAATTCATGGATAAATGGTTCGCGATCCTCGAGTTTGTTTACTTTATCCTCTTGAATTCCCTTTAATAGCAATGCGCCCATCGCAAAGGTAAAAGCTGTAACACCAAAAGTTAATCTTGCGCCAAAGAGCGCAACGGAGATGCCTCCGATCGCAGGGCCAATGATTTGTCCTAGTCGACTCGTAACTCCTCTAAATACATTTGCTTGTTGCAAAACATGATCTGGCACGATTACATTCATAATCGCAGCTGCTGCAGGGGCGCCAAAGGCATCACCAATTCCGACCAAGAAAACAATTAATGCCATCCAATAGCGCGGTAAATCCGGCGCAGAAACGAGAACAAGAACTAGTAGCAAGATGGCGCGACCGATATCTGCAGCCATCATCACATGCTTTCGCTTCATGCGATCTGCCCAGACGCCCCCGGCTAGAACGAAGAAGGTACCGCTAAGCATGCGCGCGGCAAGGACCAATCCCAGAGTTGTGGCATCACCACCACTATCAATAATGACGATGGCAAGCGCCATCGGGAATGCCCCTGCGCCGAGGGTTATAAGTAAATTAGATAGCCAGATTCGCCGAAAATTCCGGTACGAAAAAAGCGCACCGGGTTGGAAGTAGCTTCTAAGGTTGATCAAATCAAATTGCTGGTTTGGCTTTGCGAGAAGTCAGCACTTGATCAATCAAGCCATACTCGACTGCTTCTTGTGCGGTGAGAATCTTGTCGCGCTCAATATCAGCAGAGATTTGCTCTTTGCTCTTAATGGTGTGACGTTCCAACATGATCTCTAGTAACTCGCGCATACGAAGAATCTCTTTCGCCTGCAATTCAATATCGGAGGCTTGTCCCCCGCCTTCGGAGTAAGGCTGGTGAATCAAGATGCGAGAATTTGGAAGCGCCATGCGCTTGCCCTTTGTTCCGCCAGCCAAAAGGATTGCGGCAGCTGAGGCAGCCTGTCCAAGGCAGATTGTCATAATGTCAGGGCGAACGAATTGCATAGTGTCATAGATCGCCGTAAGCGCAGTGAATGAGCCTCCCGGTGAGTTGATGTAAATCATGATGTCACGATCAGGATCCATTGATTCCAAGGTTAGTAGCTGTGCCATTACATCGTTTGCGACAGTGTCATCAATCGCCTGGCCTAGGAAGATGATTCGCTCTTCGAATAACTTGGTATAAGGGTCCAAGCGCTTAAATCCATAGGAAGTCTTCTCTTCAATTGTAGGAAGAACGTAACGATTATTGATTTCGAAGTTACTCATTACTTCTTTCCAATCTGTGCGGCGAACTTGATCACGTGATCGACGAAGCCATATTCCTTAGCTTCTTCGGCAGTGAACCAACGATCTCGATCTGAGTCGGCGGTAATGGTTTCGACCTTTTGGCCAGTATGGAAGGCGATTAGCTCTGCCATCTTCTTCTTGGTGTAACCGATCTGCTCGGCTTGGATTCGAATATCTGTCGCAGTACCACCAATACCACCTGATGGTTGGTGCATCATGATGCGAGCATGTGGCAGTGCATAACGCTTGCCAGGAGCGCCTGCGCTAAGCAGGAATTGCCCCATAGATGCAGAGAGTCCCATCGCAACTGTTGCTACATCATTTGGCACAAATTGCATGGTGTCATAAATCGCCATGCCGGCTGAAATCGATCCGCCCGGTGAGTTGATGTAAAGGTAAATATCTTTCTCTGGATCTTCAGCAGAGAGCAGAAGGATCTGTGCCGCGATTGCATTAGCCATTGCATCTTCTACAACGGAGCCAAGAAAGATAATGCGCTCACGAAGTAGACGGTTGTAGACATCTGAATCAAGGCCAGCGTTGGCGGTTCCGCCAGTACGCAAAATCTCTGATTCCGGTTTAGGAATTAAGTCCACAAGGAACTCCTCTGCTGATTTGTTTGAGTACAAAGACCCTAACGCCTTCGCAGGAAAAATGCTTCCCCAAGGGGGCAAAAATGGTCTTTGTTCACTATCAGCGGAATCCATCAGGAAACCGCAATGCTTAATTACTGGTCTTGCTCTGCAACTTCTGCGGTCGGCTCAACCATCCGTTTCGGCGCGAGCGCCTCGAGATCCACCTTCTTGCCAGATTCTGTGACAACTGAAACTCGATTCAAGATATTAGCCAGCGCTTTGGCACGTGCGACCTCAGCAACCATCTGATTTATATTGCCAGATTGCGCCATGCGATTAGCGAAGTCTTGTGGGCTCATCCCATAACGTGAAGCGGTACGCATTAGGTATTCAGTCAGTTCCATCTCAGTTACATCGACCGATTCGCTCTTTACGACCTCATCCAACAAGAAGTCTTGTTTCATCATTTGGCGCGTATCGCGTTCGACCTCTTCACGATGGACTGCATCCTCAAGTCGGCCTTCACGCTCAAGGTGAGCGTGAACTTCCTCTTCGACCAACTTGTCGGGCACTGGAATCTCTAATTCATTGACTAATTTATCTACGAGTTTGTCGCGAGCTTGCGCGCCCTGTTCGAGAGCTTTGACGCGCTCGAGTCGCTTGGCAAGATCTTCTTTTAATTCGGCAAGGGTGTCGAACTCTGAAGCCAATTTCGCAAAGGCGTCATCGAGAGCTGGCAGTTCGCGCTCTTTCACAGACTTGACCGTTACCGTTACGGAGCCAGTTTCGCCTTCTTGCATTCCTAGTAACTGCGTCTCGAAAATCTTGGATTCGCCAACATTTAGACCGACTACGGCTTCGTCAAGTCCCTCGACCATGCTGTTTGAGCCAACTTCGTAAGAGATGTCATTGGCTGTGCCACCTTCAACCTCTTCCCCATTTACCTTTGCGACCAGATCAATGTTTATGAAATCTCCAGTTTTAGCTGCGCGTTCGACCACATGCAAAGTTCCGAAGCGAGCGCGCAATGATTCGGCCTGCTCATCAACTTCGGCAGTTGTGATGTTCACATCATCAACCTTGATTTCAATTTGAGAGAAATCAGGCAACTTAACTTCTGGACGCACATCAACTTCGATTGAAAAAGTGAGTTTTTCGTTATCTACAAATTCTTTAATATCGACCTCTGGTCGACCGATCACCGAGACTTTATGTTCACGAGCTGCCTGGGTATAGAAATCTGGAAGTGCAGCATTGATTGCTTCATCCAGAACAGCTCCGCGACCGACCCTTTGATCGATCATTGCAGCTGGGACTTTACCTTTACGAAAACCTGGGATGTTTACCTGTGAAGCTACCTTTTTGTAAGCGTCAGCAACGTGTTGTGACATTTCGTTGAACTCAACGGAGATATCGAAACGAACACGAGTTGGTGAAAGATTTTCTACCGAGCTTTTCACAAAGCGCTCCTTGGAATTTATTTATTGTATTTTGTCGGGGCGGAGGGACTCGAACCCACGATCTTCTGCTCCCAAAGCAGACGCGCTAGCCACTACGCTACGCCCCGTTTCTTGCGACGCAGAAGTCTATGGCAAG
>CAZZLH010000002.1:47475-69253 GCA_964654815.1 uncultured Actinomycetes bacterium | reverse complement strand
TGACCGCGTTAGATGGCGGAAAAGCTCAATTGGGGCGTCTAGGTGTCGTAATTTCGGGAGTTATTGAGGGCAACCAAGGAAAATGAAGGGTAAATGCCCCGATTTGTTCATTTCCAGACCCATTAATAGAATGCTCCTTCGCGCCTCACTTCGGGGCGCAACGATTTGGAAATTGCAGAAGGCAGGAGTACTTGGCTAAAGAAGGTAGCGCCATCGAAATGGAAGGCGTTGTGGCTGAAGCTTTACCAAATGCAATGTTCCGAGTTGAGTTATCGAACGGACATAAAGTCTTGGCACACATCAGTGGCAAGATGCGAAAGAACTACATTCGCATCCTTCCAGCAGACCGTGTGATCGTAGAAATGAGTCCGTATGACCTCACCAAGGGTCGGATTATTTATCGTTACAAGTAACGCTAAAAAATTCAAAATAACTCAAAATAATTTAAAAAATAATTTAATAAAAAGTAGTAAGAAATTGGAAGAAGGAGCAAGTAAATGAAGGTGCAACCTAGCGTCAAGAAGATCTGCGATAAGTGCAAGGTCATCCGCCGCAAAGGTCGCGTCATGGTCATTTGCGAGAACCTTCGCCACAAGCAGCGCCAAGGTTAATTAATCAATTAACTATTTGTACGCGTGATGCGACTGGCCTTTGATTAGCCAATAATCAAAGTCAGACCTTCGGTCCGATAGGCCGAAGAACAGCATCGCGGAGGACCTATCGGGAAACTTAAGGAATATATAAATGGCACGTCTTGTCGGTGTTGATCTGCCGCGTGAAAAGCGCGTAGAGATCGCACTCACTTATATCTTTGGAATGGGTCTGACTCGTTCGCAAGAGACCTTGAAGGCAACCGGAATCTCACCAGATACCCGCGTCAAAGATCTTCAAGAACCAGAATTAGCCAAGCTTCGTGAATATATCGAAGCTAATTACAAGATTGAGGGCGATCTTCGCCGCGAAATCGCCGGCGATATCCGTCGCAAAGTTGAAATTCAGAGCTACCAAGGAATTCGTCACCGCAAAGGTTTACCAGTTCGTGGTCAGCGCACACATACAAATGCGCGCACTCGCAAGGGTCCACGTGTTGCAATCGCAGGTAAGAAGAAGGTGACTAAGTAATGGCCGCTCCTAAGAAAGCCGCAGCTGCTGCGACTACCGCAAAGCCAGCTAAGGGCAAGGTAAAGATTCGTAAGAAAGAGAAGAAGAATGTCGCTGCAGGGCAAGCTCATATCAAGAGCACCTTCAACAACACGATCGTCTCAATCACCGATCCATCAGGCGCCGTTATCTCATGGGCATCTTCTGGACAGGTTGGATTTAAGGGTTCACGTAAATCAACTCCATACGCAGCGCAGATGGCAGCAGAAGCAGCCGCCCGTCGCGCTCAAGAGCATGGTTTGAAGAAAGTGGATGTATTCGTCAAGGGTCCAGGTTCTGGACGCGAGACCGCTATCCGTTCATTGCAGGCAGCAGGACTTGAAGTTGGTTCCATCTCAGATGTGACCCCAGCTCCACATAATGGTTGCCGCCCTACCAAGCCACGTCGCGTTTAATTGAGTTTGAGAAAGAGAGATATTTAAATGGCTCGTTATACCGGTGCAGATTGCAAGCGTTGCCGTCGCGAAAAGGTGAAGCTCTTCCTTAAGGGTTCCAAGTGCGATGGACCGAAGTGCCCAATCGAATCTCGTCCCTACCCACCAGGACAGCATGGTCGCGGTCGCGGCAAGGAATCTGAGTACCTATTACAGATGCGTGAGAAGCAAAAGACTGCACGTATTTATGGAGTACTAGAGAAGCAGTTCCGTTCATATTACGAAGAGGCAAACCGTCGTGCCGGCAAGACCGGTGAGAATCTTTTGGTCTTACTTGAGACTCGTTTGGATAACGTGGTTTATCGCGCAGGTTTTGCCAAGAGCCGAGATATGGCGCGCCAATTAGTTCGCCATGGCCACTTCCTAGTAAATGGCAAGAAGGTAAACATTCCTTCTTATCGGGTTTCGCAATTCGATGTGATCGATGTGCTACCTAAGTCCCAGGACCTAACACCATTTATCGTGGCTAGTGCGGAATTTGGCGAGAAGTCAGTTCCATCATGGATCGAGGTTGTCCCATCTCAGATGCGCATCATCGTTCATGGTCTACCAAACCGCGCTGTGATCGATACCCAAGTTCAAGAGCAGTTGATCGTTGAACTTTACTCCAAGTAATTAGCGGTAATTAGCGGTAATTAGCGGTATTTATCGGCAAAAAGCAGCAATTAGAAGTTAATAGCAGTAAAAAGAGGAAGTTAAGTAGTACCCAGAACGGGGATCAAATAGCGGATCCCCCCAAAGGAAAGAGGAGAGAACGTGCTTATTGCACAACGCCCAACACTTACTGAAGAAGTTCTATCAGAGCACCGCTCACGTTTCATCATTGAACCGCTTGAGCCAGGCTTTGGTTACACACTTGGCAATTCGATGCGCCGTACTCTGTTGTCATCCATCCCAGGTGCAGCAGTAACAAGCATTCGCGTTGCTGGTGCGCTTCATGAGTTCACCACCCTTGAAGGCGTAAAGGAAGATTTAACTGAGGTAGTGCTAAATATCAAGAATTTAGTGCTCTCTTCAGATAATGATGAGCCAGCAACTGCCTATATTCGCAAGTCTGGCGCCGGAACCGTAACTGGCGCCGATGTCGCAGTTCCTGCGGGAGTTCAGGTTCATAATCCTGATCTACATATTGCGACTTTGAATGGCAAGGCCAACCTGGAGATCGAATTGACCATTGAGCGCGGCCGCGGTTATGTGACTGCAGTCCAGAACAAAGCAGTAGGTGCGGAGATCGGACGCATTCCAGTCGATTCCATCTATTCACCAGTGCTAAAGGTCACCTATAAAGTCGAAGCTACTCGTGTTGAGCAGCGCACCGACTTTGATCGTCTTGTTGTCGATGTTGAGACCAAGCCATCCATGAAGCCACGCGATGCAGTTGCATCTGCTGGACATACCTTGGTAGAGCTATTTGGTCTGGCTCGTGAATTAAATCTAGATGCAGAAGGTATCGATATGGGTCCATCTGTTATGGATGCAGCGCTCGCCGCTGATTTGGCCCTGCCAATCGAAGACCTAGATCTAACCGTTCGCTCCTATAACTGCTTAAAGCGTGAAGGCATCCATACAGTTGGCGAATTGGTAAATCGCTCAGAGGCGGACCTACTTGATATCCGTAATTTCGGAAGCAAGTCAATCGATGAAGTTAAGGCCAAGCTAGTCTCAATGGGTCTTTCTTTGAAGGATAGCCCAGTCGGATTTGATCCAACTCAGCATGCAAATTACAACGCTCATGAGAATGAGTTAGCTGAGTAATAGAAAGAGAGAAGGAAGAAGAACATGCCAACACCATCCAAAGGCCCGCGTCTCGGAAGTGGCCCCGCTCATGAGCGTCTACTCCTTGCAACGCTTGCCGAACAACTCTTTCAGCATGGCAAGATCACTACCACCGAGACCAAGGCAAAGCGTCTGCGTCCGTATGCAGAGAAGTTAATTACCTTTGCAAAGAAGGGTGATCTCGCGGCACGTCGCGAAGTACTCGCCAAGATTTCAAATAAGAGCGTAGTTCATACCCTCTTTACCGAGATTGGTCCTCGTTTGAAGGATCGCAATGGTGGCTACACTCGCATTACCAAGATTGGACCTCGCAAGGGCGACAACGCTCCTATGGCAGTTATTGAGGTTCTGTAATCCGTCATGAATCAACCCACTCTCGCACCTGAGAGTGGGTTTTTTCGCGCCCGAATCAACTTAAGTTACGACGGCAGTAACTTCTTCGGCTGGGGTAAGCAGAGCGATCGTCGAACAATCCAAGGTGAAGTTGAGAGCGCGCTCTCAACTCTATATCGCCAAGAGCTAGAGACGATAGTGGCTGGTCGAACCGATGCTGGTGTGCATGCCATAAATCAAGTGGCACATGTAGACCTTCCGATTACCGATCCAGGGTTTGAGTTTGAAAGCCTTACCTATAGATTAAATCGAATTCTGACTGAAGAGATCCGAATTAAATCGGTCGAGCGCGCAGCAAAAGATTTCCACGCCAGATTCACTGCGCTTCGTCGCCATTACATTTACAAGATTCTAGATGGCAATCAAGTACTTGAGCCGCTTCAACGATTTGATACTGCGCCCTGGTATCGAGAGTTGGATGTGGCAAAGATGAACGATGCAGCGCGCTCGTTAATTGGTCAGCAAGATTTCTTTAGCTTTGCAAAGTATCGTGAGAATTCCACCACGATTCGAGAATTACAGCGCTTTGATTTCGAACGACGCAAAGATGGCGTGATCATCTCTCATATCAGCGCCGATGCCTTCTGCTACAACATGGTGCGGGCGCTGATTGGCACCATGGTCTACATTGGCGAAGGTCGCTTTCCGGTAAGTTGGGCGAGAGAGTTGCTTGAAAAGCGAGAGCGACCATCAGATTCATTGGTCTTTCCAGCCCGGGGTTTGACCTTCATTGGCGTGGATTATCCAAAGGATGAAGAGTTGGCAGCACGCGCTACCAAGACCATGAACCTAAGAAATTGGGATGAACAGACCAATGATTGGAATGAGTAATTGGGCCATATAGATGTAAGCAACGTGGAGTTCTCACTATCTGATGGCCGCGTGCTTTTAAATGAGGTCTCATTTCGAGTGGGAGATGGCCATAAGGTCGCGCTGATTGGCCCAAATGGTTCGGGCAAGACCACATTACTAAAGATGATCTCTGGTGATTTAGAGCCAGAGGAGGGAAGCGTTGCAATCACGGGTGGATTGGGAGTTATGCGCCAGTTCATCGGTAGCGTCCGTGATGAATCTACGGTTCGAGATTTACTTCTTTCGGTTGCACCAAAACGAATTCGCGATGCCGCAGCTCGTATCAAAGAGAGCGAAGCGAGAATGTATGAGACCAGCGCCGAAAAAGACCAGATGGCATACGCGGAAGCAATCGTCGAGTGGGGCGATGCCGGGGGCTACGACTTCGAAGTCATATGGGATACCTGTTGCACTGAAACTTTGGGCAAGCCATTTGAGAAGGTTGCTGAGCGCTTAGTAAATACGCTTTCAGGTGGCGAACAGAAGAAACTAGTAATTCGCGCCTTAATGGAGGGACCCGAAGAGGTCTTACTGCTTGATGAGCCAGATAATTATTTGGATGTGCCATCGAAACGCTGGTTAGAGAAGGTGATCAAAGAGACCAAGAAGACGGTCCTCTTTGTGAGCCACGATCGTGAGTTGCTCGAAGAGGTCGCGACCAAGATTGTTGCGCTGGAGCAAGGTCATAATGGCAATACCGCTTGGGTACATGGTGGCAAATTCTCCACCTGGCATGAGGCAAGACGTGCACGTAATGAACGATTTGCAGAGCTGCTGCTTCGCTGGGAGCAGGAACATACTCGATTGAAAGAATTGGTACTCACCTTACGTAATCAGGCTAAGTCTTCACCTGATATGGCCTCCAAATATCGTGCTATGCAGACACGATTAAGAAAGTTTGAAGAGATTGGGCCACCACCGTCGCCCCCGATTGAGCAGAATGTGAAGGTAGGTTTGAAAGGTGGGCGTACCGGAATTCGTGTCCTAACCCTCGAAGATTTCTCGTTACAGGGATTAACCGAGAACTTTAATTTTGAAATATTTTATGGGGATAGAGTCGCGGTGCTTGGCAAAAATGGTACTGGTAAGTCGCACTTTCTTCGATTGATTGCGGGTGATCAGAGCGTTAAATATTCCGGTAATTTCAAATACGGCGCTCGAGTAGAGGTCGGTTACTTTGCCCAAACTCATGCGCACCCGGAGTTTGAAGGAAAGACCTTGCTAGAGATTCTCTGGGATGAATATTCATTGCAGTTAGGTGCGGCAAAATCAGTTCTAGGAAAATATGAGATTGATCAAGCTTCAAATCAGAAATTCTCTCAACTATCCGGCGGTCAGCAGGCTCGTTTTCAAGTATTACTACTTGAGTTAGCTGGCGATACCTTGCTATTGCTGGACGAACCAACGGATAACTTGGACCTTGCAAGTGCAGAGAGTTTGGAGCATGCCTTGGATAGATACGATGGCACAGTTATGACAGTGACACATGATCGGTGGTTCTGCCGGGGATTCACCAGATTCTTGATTTTTGGGGCAAATGGCCAGGTATATGAGTCAAATGAACCCGTTTTCGATCATTGAAATACGTAAAAAGGGGCGAAATAGGCTCGTTTTGACCCCATCCACGCTCAAAAGGTAAAGTTCCCCCTCTGCGCAACCTCTAGGTTGCCCAATCAATGAGCAGATTAAAAGGAGTCAAGAAGCGTGCGCACATACAGCCCAAAGCCAGGTGATGCAGTCCGTAAGTGGCACATCATCGATGCCGAAGATGTCGTACTTGGACGTCTGGCCAGTCATGCTGCTGCGCTACTTCGCGGAAAGCATAAGCCGACTTTCGCGCCACATATGGATATGGGCGACTTTGTAATTGTGATCAATGCTGACAAGGTCGTATTGACCGGTAACAAATCTTCACAGAAGTTAGCGATTCGCCACTCTGGTTTCCCAGGCGGATTAACCTCAACTGTTTACGGTGATTTGATGGATAAGCACCCAACCCGCGCAGTCGAGAAGGCTATTAAGGGTATGTTGCCAAAGAACTCTGTTGGTCGCGCACAAGCCACCAAGTTGAAGGTGTATGCCGGCGCAGAACACCCACATTCAGCACAGGCACCGACACCATATGTATTCGATCAAGTAAGTCAGATTGTCAAGAAGTAACTCGAGCGAAAAATTAAGGAAGATAAATGGCAGATCAGAACTTGTTAGAAGAGGAAGCAACACCAACTTCATACTCCTCTTCAACACCAGCACCGGCAACCAATCGCCCTGCAGTTAAGGCTCCAGGCGCTGGCACTGGTCGCCGTAAAGAGGCCGTAGCTCGTGTTCGACTAGTTCCAGGTTCAGGTCGCTGGGTAGTCAATGGCAAGTCTCTTCCTGACTACTTCCCAAATAAAGTTCATCAGCAGTTGGTTTCAGAGCCATTTCGCACAGTTGGTGCGGAGAATCAATACGACATCTTTGCGCGTATTGATGGCGGCGGAGTCTCTGGCCAAGCTGGCGCGCTGCGCTTAGGTGTGGCTCGTGCATTAAATGCAATTGATGTTGATGCCAATCGTCCAGCGCTTAAGAAGGCTGGATTCCTAACACGTGATGCACGTGTTATCGAGCGCAAGAAGTACGGCCTCAAGAAGGCTCGTAAGCGTTCTCAATACAGCAAGCGCTAATCGACCATATAAGTTATCGCTTATGGGCGAGCGTTTATTCGGAACGGATGGAATCCGAGGCCTCGCTAACCGCGATTTAACCGCAGAACTGGCACTTGATGTTGCCGTTGCGGCGGCGCATATCTTGGTGGAATCACAGAGCTCATCAACTCGCCCCAAAGCGATCGTCGGTACTGATTCTCGGGCATCTGGAGAATTTCTCGAGGCTGCGGTGATTGCCGGATTAACTAGCGCTGGTGTCGATGTTTACAGAGTTGGTGTACTCCCAACCCCTGCAATCGCTTATCTGGTAGCGCAGAGCCAAGCAGATCTCGGTGTCATGATCTCTGCCTCACATAATCCAATGCCAGATAATGGCATTAAGTTATTTGCCAGAGGTGGCGGCAAATTAGATGATGCAATTGAAGATCAGATACAAGCCAGAATCTCCGAACCATGGAATCGCCCCACCGGAAAAGATGTTGGTCGCGTAATAGAAGACCGTCAAGGTGCGGAGCGTTATCTGACTTATCTAAACGGCACAGTCACCCAGCGACTTGATGGATTGAAGGTAGTTGTTGATTGTGCAAATGGCGCGGCAAGTTTTGTCGCGCCAGAGGCGCTAAAACGAGCAGGTGCAGAGGTATTTGCGGTAGCAAATAAACCTGATGGTTGGAATATCAATGATGGCGTTGGCTCAACTCATCTTGCTTACTTAAAAGCAGAGGTGAAGAAGCAAGGTGCAGATCTTGGTATCGCTCATGATGGGGACGCTGATCGTTGTTTGGCGGTAGATGCAGACGGCAATGAGGTAGATGGCGATCAAATCATGGCAATTTTGGCTAGTGGCATGAATCAACGTGGCGAGCTAACCAAGTCAACTGTGGTCGCAACCGTGATGAGCAATTTGGGCTTTTTCAAGGCGATGGAGCAAGCTGGCATAAAAGTTGAGGTCACCAGCGTTGGTGATCGCTACGTACTTGAGAAGTTACTTGGCGATGATTTGATTTTAGGTGGCGAACAATCCGGCCATGTAATCAATCGTAAATTCGCCAATACGGGTGATGGAATTCTTACCGCATTATCGCTTCTGCAAGAGCTCAAGCGAAGTAAAAAAACTCTGGCAGAAGCAGCTGGAATTATGCAGAAATTCCCACAAGTTTTAATTAACGTCAAGGATGTGGCAAAAGAGCAATTGGCTAATTCATCTGCCATCAAGAGTGCAGTAGAAAAGTTTGAAGCAGAATTAAATGGTTCGGGGCGTGTTTTATTGCGCGCATCCGGAACCGAGGCCTTGGTTCGAGTGATGGTTGAAGCCAGCACTGATACCCTTGCCTCTAGCGTTGCAACGCAGCTTGCTGAAGTAGTTAAAAAAGAACTGGGGTAATAACGTGTGTGGAATTGTGGGTTATACCGGGCCACAATCTGCAGCCACACCCTTAATCGAAGGTCTGCGCCGATTGGAGTATCGCGGTTACGACTCAGCTGGAATCGCTCTCGGAACTTCACCAAAACTTTTCGTAGAGAAGAAAGCTGGCAAATTAGCCAATTTAGAGAGCGCACTTAGCAAGGTTCCTGAGGTTCACTCAGGAATCGGGCACACGCGCTGGGCTACTCACGGTGGCCCCACTGATCAAAACGCCCATCCGCATCTAGATAATGAGGGCAAATTAGCGGTTATACATAATGGCATCATTGAGAATTACTCAGAATTGAAGGCCGAGCTACAGCAACACGGCCATGTATTCGAGTCTGAGACTGATACCGAATCAGTTGCGCATTTATTGAGTGACTTACGTAAGGCAAATAATGGAGACCTAACTATCGCAATGCGCGAGGCGGTCAAGCGACTGCGTGGCTCATTTACCTTACTTGCAATCCACGCCGATCAACCAGAGGTGATTGTTGGTGTGCGCCGTAATTCGCCCCTTGTGGCAGGAATTGGCCAAGGGGAGAACTTCCTAGCCTCTGATGTGGCTGCGTTCATTGAATACACCAAGCGCGCAATCGAGTTGGGCCAAGATGAGGTCATAACAATTACCCCGAATTCCATATCAATTACGGATTTAGCCGGGAAAGAAATTGAGCCTAGGGAGTACCAGATAACTTGGGATGCCGCGGCAGCGCAAAAGGGTGGATACCAACATTTCATGCTCAAAGAGATTTTCGAGCAACCAAAAGCGGTAGCTGATACTCTCCTTGGAAGATTGGTAGATGGTCATATTGCGATCGATGAATTGAATTTAAGCAAGGAAGAGCTGAAGTCTCTAAAGAAGATTTTGGTATTGGCATGTGGCACTGCATATCACGCGGGATTAGTCGCGAAATATGCCATTGAGAAATGGGCCAATATTCCAGTAGAGGTAGAGCTGGCTAGTGAATTTAGGTATAGAGATCCAATTGTCGATCGACAGACATTGGTGATCACCATCTCACAATCTGGCGAGACCATGGATACTTTGATGGCGCAGCGCCATGCTAAAGAAAATGGCGCCAAGGTATTGGCAGTCTGCAACACCAATAGTTCTACCATTCCTCGCGAGTCAGATGCCGTCATTTACACCCATGCTGGACCTGAGATTGCAGTTGCCTCAACCAAAGCTCTGCTTACTCAGATCGTTGCCATCTACCTGATTGCGCTCTATCTTGGAGAGGTTCGAGGAGTTTTAACTTCAAAAGAAGTAACCTCGATTTTTGAAGAGATGCAGGAGTTGCCGGCAAAACTAGAACAGATTCTAGAAACGGTCGAACCACTTCGCGAATTGACTCGCAAATTTGCCAAGCAGAACACCGTGCTCTTCTTAGGTAGACACGTTGGTTTCCCAATCGCGCTCGAAGGCGCTTTGAAGTTGAAGGAATTGGCCTACATTCATGCCGAAGGATTTGCAGGTGGAGAGTTAAAGCATGGCCCAATCGCTTTGATCGAGGAGGGCACACCAGTCATCGCGATAGTGCCAAATACTCACGAGCATGGGCTAGATGAGAAGATGCTTTCAAATATCCAAGAGGTGAAGGCGCGCGGCGCTAATGTGATCGCAATTGCAACCGAAGGGGTAGAAATCCCTGGAGCTGCGCACATAATCCGTATTCCAAATTCTGCTCAGCTACTACAGCCAGTATTGGCAACGGTACCGCTACAAGTATTTGCCTATGAAATGGCGCTCGCTCGCGGTAACGATGTAGATCAGCCACGTAACTTAGCTAAATCAGTCACGGTCGAATAATGGACCCGCGCCGTTCACAGATGAATCGCGCCTTGAGATGGGCGGGATTGCTGCTGATTGGATTTTTGGTGGTCACTCAGCAGGTAATAACCAATGGGCCACTCATCCAATTGGATGCCATAGTGGCAAATGCCGAGAGGCCTAAGACTACGAATTTACAGAAGTTAATTTTGTTACGTATCGATAATCTGGGTTTGCGTGGTGTGACTGCCACGATCTTATTTATTACAGCTTTCTTCATTGCACGAAGATTTAAATCTTGGCGCCCTTTAAATCTCGCCGTATTGGCGGTGTTGGCGCTAAACCTTGTAGTGGGCTTAGCAAAATTGTTTATTGGCCGAACCAAACCAAAATTAAATGTGGATTTGGTATATGCCGGTGGCCTCTCGTACCCAAGTGGACATGCATCCAATGCCATCCTCACCTGGGGTGTGCTTGCTTACATTCTCTATCGATATTCGCATCAAGATGCTTGGCATCCTCTAGCAATGGGATTTGCCGCAGGAGCATTTACTTTAGGCGTCTGTGTGGTTTCAGCATTTAGGAATACCCATTGGATTAGTGATTTGCTGGGTGGCTTATTTATTGGTGGCGCACTTTTAGTTATGGTTATCGCGGTAGATAGGTTTGTGCCATCCGCCAAACAGCTGCGGTGAGAGTTAAGTTAGCGGGGCGCTAAGTGATTGAGGGAATAGGCATAGACGTAGTCGAAATTGCGCGCTTTGAAGAATCGCTTGCACGTACCGCCGGGCTGAAAGATCGACTATTTACCGAGGCAGAGAGGCTAAAAGGCATCGCCTCGCTCGCCGCTCGTTTTGCAGCCAAAGAGGCTTTGGTCAAAGCGCTTCAAGTACCAGCAGGGGAAAGAGCTGGTTTAAATTGGCATGATTGCGAAGTTGTTAATCTTGAAAATGGCCGCCCCGTTTTTCTATTTCGCAATCGATTAGCTGATTTGATAGATGGCGCAGAGGTCCATCTATCGCTCTCTCATGATGCAGGTATTGCATCAGCGATGGTGGTGATTGAGAGATGATTGAAGTCAATATTGATCTGGCGGCTTTGAGATCGAATCTGCAATATGTGAAATCAGAGGCAGGAGTGCCAGTAATGGCGGTAGTAAAGGCCGATGCATATGGCCATGGTTTGATTCCTTGCGCTAAAGCAGCCATTGAGGCTGGTGCAGATTGGCTTGCGGTGGCTCAATTAGAAGAGGCCTTTACTTTGCGCGAGGCCGGAATCAAGGCACCTACTATTGCTTGGCTCTTGCCTCCTGGATTGGATTATCAGCGAGCGGTTAGCGAGAAGATTGATTTAGGCGTCTCATCTCTTGCAGCCTTTGATGAAATCAATGCGATTCCTGGGGCCAGAATTCATCTGGAAGTTGAGAGTGGAATGGGTCGAGGTGGTTTCTTAACTGAGTGGCCTGAATTATTAAAGCGAGATTTAAGTAAAGTGATTGGGATTTTTTCACACTTTGCAAGAGCAGATGAACCTGATGAGGCACAGAATGATTTGCAGCTCCAAAATTTTGCGAGATTTGTCAAAGATTTAAATCAAATAGGCATCAACCCGATCCGCCACCTATCGAATACCGCTGCAGTACTCACAAATAGTCAGGCCAAATTCGATTTAGTACGTGTTGGTATTGCAATGTATGGACTTTCGCCTCTGGGAAGAGAGAGCAAATTAAAGCCGGTCATGAGCGTGCGGGCTCGTTTGGTATTGGTAAAAGAGATGCCAGCTGGCCATCCAATCGGATATGGCGCCACCGAAGTCACCAAAGAGCGCACCTTTATAGGAATTGTGGGAATGGGCTACGCAGATGGCATACCGAGAAATGCCAGAGGCGCAGGGGTTACTTTTAATGCAGCGGCAGCACCGATGATCGGCCGAGTCTCCATGGACCAATTTGCGGTTGATTTAGGTGCTAACACCAGCGCCAAATCTGGCGATTGGGTGACCGTCATTGGCGAAAAATTCGATGCATATGACTGGGCCAGAGCATGTCAGACCATTACCTATGAGATAACTACGCGAATGGGAAGTAGATTGCCGCGAAGTTACGGTGCAGATGAAAATTGATACGCCACAAGCGATGTATGAATTGGGAGAGCGCTTGGGTGGCAAACTAAAAGTGAGCGATGTCGTAGCACTAGTCGGCCCACTTGGCGCTGGAAAGACCCAACTAGCCAAGGGAATTGCAGCTGCCTTTGGAATATACGATGTCACCTCACCAACCTTCGTAATCGCTCGAAGCTACAAAACCAATCCGCCTCTGATTCATATGGATGCGTATCGATTATTGGCCGGCGCAAACCCACTCTCGGAGTTGGAGGATCTAGATCTAAATGCGGATGCTGCGATAACCATAATTGAATGGGGCGATGCGGTTGCAAGCCGCTTATCTGATGAATATTTAGAGGTAGTGATAAATCGCGATGCAGAGGTTCGAGAGGTCACATTTATAGGACACGGTCCTAGGTGGAGCGGTTTTGCGCTATGAAAACTACTCTGGCAATTGATACTTCGACGGCACGTACCCAATTTGCCGTGCTACAAGGTGAGAAATTACTCTGGCTTGAGTATGAGGATGGTGCCACCACCCACGGAGATGTACTGGCGAAGTTTGGTGAATTAGCAGCTCGCGAGAAAATTGATCAGGTAATAGTTGGTATGGGACCGGGCCCCTTTACTGGTCTTAGAACCGGAATAATCTTCGCGCAGAGTTTTGCCTTTGCTCGTGGATTGCCCGTTCATGGTATCTGTTCTCTAGATGCCATCGCCTCTGCCATAAAGGATCATTCAGAGTTCATCGTCGCAACCGATGCAAGGCGCAAAGAGCTTTATTGGGCTAGATATGTTGATGGTGTGCGCATCGGAGATGTCATGGTGACCGCTCCAAGTGCGATTCCAGATCTAACTAGAGTGCCAATCTTTGGTGAGGGCGCATTGAAATACTCTTTAACCGATTACCAGAGCCATCTCTATCCAGATTTAAGGACCTTTCCCTCTCTTTCGCATGTCGACCAACCTCTCTATCTGAGACATCCAGATGCGGTACCGACTGCACTTAGAGGACCAGCCAAATGATCACCTATCGAAGCGCAACGATGATGGATCTGCCGGTCTTGGCATCTTTAGATCGGGAGTATTTCCCTTATTCGCCCTGGCCGATTGAGCAATTTAGAGCAGAGCTATCGGGTAAGACCCGTAATTTCTTAGTCGCAGAGATGGATGGAGAGATCATCGGATATGCAGGCGCCTTCTTGCCAAATGCGGGGGGCGAAGCGGACATTATGACTATTGCGGTAAATCCAGAACATCGAAGAAAAGGTATCGCCAGCCACTTCATCTCTGAATTGGAGAACTGGGCAAAATCACGAGGTGCAGATTCCATGATGTTGGAGGTTATTACAACCAACGAGAGCGGCATTGCGCTATACGAAAAAGTTGGTTATCAGAAGCTAAATATCCGTAAGAATTACTATGGCTATGGAAATGATGCTCAAGTCATGAAGAAGCTACTCAAATGACTCTGGTGTTAGGCATTGAGACCTCTTGTGATGAGACGGCTATTGGAATTGTTAGAGATCGCAAATTACTCGCCAACGTGATCTCATCTAGCATGGCAGAGCATGCCCGGTTTGGCGGCGTGGTCCCAGAGATTGCTAGTCGCGCACATCTAGAAGCATTTTTAAATGTTTTACAGCAAGCTTTAAATGATGCCAAAATCAAGATGGCAGATTTGGATGCCATCGCAGTTACTGAAGGTCCAGGTTTGATCGGCGCATTGCTGGTAGGAGTGGCAGGTGCAACTGGTTTGGCCACTGCGCTAGATAAACCGCTATACGGAGTCAATCATCTAACTTCTCATATCGCGGTGGATTACTTAACACATGATGAGAATTTGGCACCGACCATCGCGCTTTTGGTAAGTGGTGGACATTCATCGCTACTACAAGTTGATGACATCACGAAAAGAGTCACCAAACTTGGTGCAACCATGGATGATGCCGCGGGAGAGGCCTTCGATAAGATTGCGCGAATCTTGGAGTTAGGTTTTCCAGGTGGCCCTGCGATTGATCGCGCGGCAGAGTCAGGTCAAGTCAATATAGATTTTCCACGAGGCTTAACCACTGCAGAGGATTGGCGTACGCGCCCCTTTGACTTCTCGTTCTCGGGATTAAAGACTGCAGTTGCGCGTTACATTGAAAACACTCCAACACATGTGCGTTCGGATGTGGCAGCCTCCTTCCAAGAGGCGGTGGTGGATGTGCTCCTAGAAAAATCGCTCCGCGCCTGTAAGGAGACTGGGATTGAGCGCTTGGTGATCGCAGGGGGCGTGGCTGCCAACTCTCGACTTCGCGAAGTAGCGGCGGAGCGTTGCCGGCTCCAAGGAATCTCATTACATATCCCGGCACCTGGCCTTTGCACCGATAACGGAGCAATGGTGGCCGCAATGGGTAGCCTGCTGGTTGCGGCAGGGCAGCGTGCTTGCGGGGCGTTGGCTGATTCCGCGCTCGCGATCTAGGGGCGAGGCGAGCCTCTGCTAGCTAGTGACACGGGCAGGCTCATTTTGAACCTTTTCCCGCTTTAAATTAACCTATCCGCCTTAGCACTTTCACCCCGAGAGTGCTAAATCCCCGAAGCCATTATGGCTTCGATTAGAGAACCACCCGAAAACTATGGAGGAGTACCCCGATGGCCGTAGCCATTAAGCCACTAGAAGATCGAATTGTCGTTAAGCCAAGCAGCGCAGAGCAGACCACTGCATCTGGCTTGGTGATTCCAGATACTGCAAAAGAGAAGCCACAAGAGGGAACTGTTATCGCAGTTGGCCCAGGTCGCTTCGATGATGGTGTTCGCGTTCCGATGGATGTAAAGGTCGGAGATCTCGTGCTTTACAGCAAGTACGGCGGCACCGAAGTCAAGTACAACAATGAAGAGTACTTGGTGCTATCTGCCCGCGATCTACTTGCAATCATCGAAAAGTAAATCAATATGGCAGGCAAACAATTAAATTTTGACGAGACCGCTCGTCGCGCCATGGAACGTGGCGTCAATATATTGGCCGATACCGTAAAGGTAACTCTCGGTCCAAAGGGTCGCAATGTCGTTATCTCTAAGTCTTTTGGTGCACCAACCATCACCAACGATGGCGTGACCATTGCTAAAGAGATCGAGCTATCTGATCCAGTCGAGAATATGGGTGCACAGCTGGTAAAAGAGGTTGCCACCAAGACCAATGATGTTGCAGGTGACGGTACAACAACTGCGACAGTTTTGGCGCAAGCCATGGTCAAAGAGGGACTTCGCAATTTAGCTGCCGGTGCTCAGCCGATGGACCTTAAGTTAGGTATCGAAGCTGCAGTCACTAAGGTAACTGAGGCGCTGCGCTCGCATGCCACCCCCATCAACGGTCGAGATCAGATTGCAAATGTCGCAACCATCTCGGCGCAAGATCGCGCGATTGGTGAATTGATCGCAGAGGCAATGGAGAAGGTCGGCAAAGATGGTGTGATCACCGTCGAAGAATCTTCGACCACAGCGCTAGAGCTCGAGTTCACGGAAGGTATGCAGTTCGATAAGGGCTTTATCTCGCCTTACTTCGTCACTGATACCGATCGCATGGAAGCGGTACTGGATGATCCATATATCTTGATAAGTGGTGGAAAAATCTCAGCGCTGGCTGAGCTACTGCCAATCCTCGAGAAGGTTGCGCAGAGCTCCAAGCCATTATTGATCATCGCTGAAGATGTCGAAGGCGAAGCGCTCTCAACCCTCGTGGTCAACAAGATGCGCGGTGTCTTCTCCTCAGCGGCAGTCAAAGCGCCGGGATTTGGCGATCGTCGTAAAGCCATGTTGGAAGATATGGCGATTCTGACTGGCGCCACAGTAGTCACCACTGAAATCGGAATGAAACTTGATCAAGTCGGCCTTGAAGTTCTAGGTCGCGCACGTCGAGTGGTGCTTGATAAAGATAACACCACCATCGTTGATGGCGCAGGCGATAAGCAGCGCGTACAAGATCGCATCTCCGAGATCCGTAAGGAAATCGAAATCACTGATTCAGATTGGGATCGCACCAAACTTCAGGAGCGATTGGCTAAATTAGCTGGTGGCGTTTGTGTCATCAAAGTTGGCGCACATACCGAAGTTGAGTTGAAAGAGAAGAAGCACCGTCTTGAGGATGCCATCTCTGCAACTCGTGCAGCAGTTGAAGAGGGAATCGTCGTTGGTGGTGGCGCAGCGCTAGTACATGCGGCAGATTCACTCGAAGGTGATTTGGGATTCACTGGTGATAAGGCAGTGGGTGTTCGCTTGGTTCGTAAAGCTTGCGATGAGCCACTACGTTGGATTGCCGAGAATGCCGGCCTAGAGGGTTACGTTGTGGTCTCCAAGGTCCGCGCCATGAAGCCAAACGAAGGTTTCAATGCCGCAACGGATGTATATGGTGATCTCTCTAAGGATGGCGTGATTGATCCAGTTAAGGTAACGCGCTCTGCGTTAGCCAATGCCGCATCAATCGCTGCAATGTTCATTACAACTGAAGCTGTCGTCTTCGAAAAGAAGGAAGAGGAAGCCGCCGACAGTTCCCATGGACATAAGCATGGTCCAGGAGGACACACCCACTAATTAATTCCATCAATTAATCCAAGCATTAAATCAAATAGCAAAATCCCCGCTTACTCCATTCAGTGAGTATGCGGGGATTTCTATTGTTTTACGCTCGTGGATAGACTTATGGCTTAGCAATGTGGAGGTGAGTCTTGAGCGAATTTGAAAAAGTCGCGATGCTCGGACTGACCTACGATGATGTGCTCTTATTACCTGGGCCCTCAGAAGTGGTTCCCTCTGAAGTCGAAACCGAGACTTGGCTCACCCGAAAGATCCGCCTACAGATTCCGCTGGTCTCTTCAGCGATGGATACCGTAACGGAATCTCAGATGGCGATTGCTCTAGCTAAAGCTGGCGGAATTGGCATCATCCATCGAAATCTCTCAATCGAAGATCAAGTAACACACGTTAAGTTAGCCAAGAATGTAGGAATTGTTGGGGCTGCAGTAGGCGTGGGCGATGATGGATTTAAGCGTGCCCAAGCTCTGATCAAAGCCGATGTCGACGTGGTTGTGGTCGATACCGCGCATGGCCATCATAGAGCGGTATTGGATGCCATCGAGAAGATAAAGAAGTTTGCACCCGAGGTCCAAGTTATTGGTGGAAATATCGCAACCAGATCGGGTGCGCAAGCATTGATAAATGCGGGAGTGGATGCAGTAAAAGTTGGTGTGGGACCTGGATCAATTTGCACTACTCGCGTGGTCGCTGGCGTAGGAGTGCCACAAATAACCGCCATCATGGAGGCGCATAAAGCCTGTAGCAAAGCGGGCATTCCAATAATCGCTGATGGTGGTTTGCAATACTCTGGCGATATCGTAAAAGCGATAGTCGCTGGGGCGCATACTGTGATGCTCGGCTCGCTCTTTGCGGGATGCGATGAATCTCCATCTGAATTAGTTGAGATTGATGGCAATAAATTTAAGGTCTATCGTGGCATGGGCTCTTTGGGTGCGATGCAATCGCGCGGCGAACAGAAGTCATATTCCAAAGATCGCTACATGCAAGATGATGTCCTTTCAGAAGATAAGTTGGTGCCAGAAGGTATCGAGGGCAAGATCCGTTATCGCGGTCCAGTAACTTCGGTGATTCATCAATTAGTTGGTGGATTGCGAAGCGGTATGGGCTATGCAGGCGCTCCGGATATCGAAACTTTAAGACGTGAAGGACAGTTAATTCGGATTACCGCAGCAGGGCTTAAAGAGAGCCACCCACATGATGTGGCAGATATAAAGGAAGCGCCAAATTATGGCGGTGGAAAGCGCAAATGACAGATAGCATCGAAATCGCCCCAGGTAAGAGAGCCAGAATCGCTTATTCTTTTGATGATATTGCGATCGTGCCAAGTCGCCGAACTCGCGATCCGAAGGATGTATCGATCGAATGGCAGATTGATGCTTACAAGTTTGAGATCCCAATGTTGGCAGCGCCGATGGATTCAGTGGTCTCACCTGAGACTGCGATTGAGATTGGTCGGTTAGGTGGATTGGGCGTACTCAACTTAGAGGGGCTCTGGACTCGATATGACGATCCCCGAATTCCGCTAGGAGAGATCGCTTCAATGCCAGAGAAACATGCCACCAAGCGCATGCAAGAGATCTACGCCGCCCCTATTAGACCTGAGTTGATCAAGGAGCGAATCAAACAGATTCGTGATTCAGGCGTAACGGTTGCGGCCTCGCTATCTCCACAGCGCACTGCCGAGTTATATAAAACCGTGGTCGACGCCGGAATCGATATCTTCGTAATTCGCGGCACCACTGTCTCTGCTGAGCATGTTGGGGTAAATACCGAATCCTTAAATCTAAAAAAGTTTATTTATGAGTTAGATGTGCCTGTAATTGTTGGTGGTGTAGCCAATGGCAATGCGGCGCTGCATTTGATGCGCGCTGGCGCTGCAGGTGTCTTAGTTGGTTTTGGTGGCGGTGCAGCCCACACCACAAGAAAAGTTCTCGGTGTACAGGTGCCTATGGCATCTGCAGTCGCAGAAGTCGCTGCGGCAAGACGTGAATATCTCGATGAATCTGGTGGCAGATATGTACATGTGATCGCCGATGGCTCAGTGGGACGCTCTGGTGATATCGCAAAGGCGTTAGCTTGTGGTGCAGATGCGGTAATGATGGGTTCACCACTTGCTAAAGCGACCGAGGCGCCTGGGCTTGGTTGGCATTGGGGCAGCGAAGCACATCATCAAGAATTACCACGTGGTGAGAGAGTTTCGGTTGGAACTGTCGGAACATTAGAAGAAATCTTGGTAGGACCATCGCACTCTTCAGATGGATCAATGAATATGTTTGGCGCGCTAAGACGTGCAATGGCAACATGTGGTTACTCCAATCTAAAGGAGTTCCAGCGCGTAGAGGTACTTATCACTCGTGGCCAATAAGGCGGTATTAGTCGTCGATTTCGGTGCGCAGTATGCACAATTGATAGCGCGTAGAGTTCGCGAAGCGAGCGTTTACTCCGAGATCGTACCTTCAAGTATCTCCGCCGCAGAAGTTAAAGCTAAATCACCAAGTGCGCTGATTCTCTCTGGGGGGCCAGCATCGGTTTACGAAGTTGGCGCTCCTACCTTTGATGGAGAGATCTTCAAATTAGGGATTCCAATCTTTGGCATTTGTTATGGATTTCAAGTCATGGCAAGCGCTTTAGGGGGTCAAGTTACTAAGACTGGTAAGTCAGAATTTGGCCGCACCAATCTGGTCGCGAAAGATTCAAAGCTGTTCACTGAGTTACCACTAGAACAACGGGTTTGGATGAGCCATGGCGATGCGGTAACTAAAGCGCCAACCGGTTTTGCCATCTCTGCTAGCACTTCAGATACCCCCGTGGCCGCGTTTGAGAACGAGAGCGGCCAGTTGGCTGGAGTGCAATTTCATCCAGAGGTGCTGCACTCAGAATATGGCCAAGCAATCCTTCATAACTGGTTGGTAAATATCGCCAAGTGCGAACAGAGTTGGACCACTCAGAACATAGCGCAATCTGAAATCGCAAAAGTCAAAAGAGAGATTGGCGATAAGAGAGTCATCTGTGGCCTATCAGGTGGCGTTGATTCTGCAGTTGCGGCAGCAATTGTGCAACGGGCCGTTGGCTCGCAATTGACCTGTGTGTTCGTAGATCACGGATTACTTAGAAGCGGCGAAGCAGAACAGGTGGAGCGAGACTTTGTCGCAGCCACTGGGGTATCGCTGGTAGTAGTTGATGCTAAAGCACAATTCTTAAGTGCACTTTCAGGAGTTATTGACCCAGAAGAGAAGCGAAAGATTATTGGCCGAGAATTTATTCGCGCCTTCGAACGCGCTGCAAGAGATATCGCTGCCGGTGGCGAGGTGGAATTCTTAGTACAGGGCACGCTCTATCCAGATGTCGTCGAATCTGGTGGCGGAACGGGAACTGCAAATATCAAATCTCATCACAATGTGGGTGGACTACCTGATGATTTGAAATTTGAATTGGTAGAACCGCTGCGTACCTTATTTAAAGATGAGGTGCGCCAGGTAGGTTTGCAATTGGGGCTACCCGAAGAGATTATCTGGCGCCAACCATTTCCAGGACCTGGGCTAGCGATTCGCATAATTGGCGAAGTAACGGCAGAGCGATTAGAGATACTACGACGCGCAGATCTAATCACTCGCGAGGAACTTAAAGCCGCGGGCCAAGATCGTGCAATCTGGCAATGTCCTGTGGTTTTGCTTGCAGATGTTAGAAGCGTCGGCGTTCAAGGAGATGGGCGCACCTATGGACATCCAATAGTGCTTCGCCCGGTCTCAAGCGAAGATGCAATGACCGCTGATTGGTCTCGATTGCCTGATGAATTACTGGAGCGAATCTCTACGCGAATCACCAATGAAGTTAGGGAAGTAAATCGGGTAGTTTTAGACATTACAAGTAAGCCACCTGCGACCATTGAATGGGAGTGAACATGAAGCGATTAATTACTGGGATTTTGGTTAGCGCGCTACCGATCTTCGGATTGGCAATAACCTCAGCGCCGGCTAACGCTGCTATCAAATGCAGCCAGACCACTATCAAGCCATTTACTCCGGGCAAGATCGCACAGCCAAACAAGGCGGCCGCTTCATTGCCTAAGCGCTTTACCTTCAATACAAATTGCGGTCTCATAGAAGTGACGCTAAATCCCAAAGCTCCTTTAACCATCACCTCTCTGGCAGCTTTGATTAGAGGTAAGTACTACGACAATTCCTTCTGCCATCGTCTAACTACTGATGGCTTGTTTGTGCTGCAATGTGGTGATCCAACATTTACTGGCGGCGGTTCGCCCACTGGTTGGAAGGGTTACAAAGAGGAGAACCTGCCCAAGAATGGCGAGAATAATTACCCAGCTGGCACAGTCGCTATGGCCAATGCAGGATCTGGCACCAATGGATCACAGATGTTCTTTGTTTATAAGAACACCACGCTGCCTCCTAATTACACAATCTTTGGCAGGATAACCAAAGGTTTAGATGTAATTGAATTCATCGCAAAGCAAGGAGCGGTCAAGCAAGGGCAAGATGGCAAGTGGTATTACCAACCAGATGGCTATCCCATCCAGAATGTAAGGATTAACTCCGCTAAAGTCTCTTAAGAAGTTTCTTAAAAGGTTTCTTAAAAGGTTTTTTAATCGGTATTAACGATTCGAAATGCTTCGGCGATTCGCCCGGTAGGTAGACCA
>CAZZLH010000002.1:23952-47375 GCA_964654815.1 uncultured Actinomycetes bacterium | reverse complement strand
TTAATCGGTATTAACGATTCGAAATGCTTCGGCGATTCGCCCGGTAGGTAGACCACCTACGCCAGCATTACGTTCGCCCCATTCACGCACCATCCGCTCCAACTCTTTGTTATGCGCGGTCTGAGATACGTGCGCATTTAGCGCCGCCATCTTCTTGGGGAAAGTCTCGGTGATATCAACCCAATGATCTGGGGTGTGATGGGCATATAGCCAGACCTCTTTAACGCGCCAAGGTTCTAGCCCCTCTTCATTCTTTAGATCCATGAAGGCAAAGGGATTTCGGGCATCGGGATAAACCGCTTGAATCGCAGCTTCTCCAGCCGCCAAATGATCTGGATGGCTGGCACCTATGCGATCCCAATTTCGCTCTGGACTTTGAATCAACATTCGATCTGGTTTGTGAATTCGGATCTGTCGGACGATATCTTTTCTTAATCCGATATTTGGCTCAAGGTGTCCATCTCGATAATTTAGATAAATAACATCTTTCACACCTAGGACTTTTGCAGCATCGCGCTGTTCGCGTTGACGAGTTGCGGCCATCTCCTCTACCGGAACTCCGGACTCTTCTCCACCTTGATCGCCATTGGTGCAGCAGACATAAGTAATTTCAATACCTTTAAGCGCCCATTGTGCGATAGTGCCACCAGAACCGAAGTCAGCATCATCGGGGTGCGCATTGATAACAAGTATTCGAGATATCTCTTTATCGTCCCTAGGTTCCACGCGCCAATTCTCGCATGGTCTGAGATGACCAATAGACTCCTGCTCCATGTCCACTAGCTCTATCAATCAAGATGATCCGCTTCTTAAAGGACTAAATCCGCAACAAGCTGCTGCGGTGATTCATAGCGGGACTGCTTTGCTTGTGGTAGCAGGTGCCGGATCTGGAAAGACCAGAGTCTTAACTCGACGCATCGCTTATCTAATGGCACGACGTAATATCAAACCTTACGAAATCTTGGCAATTACCTTCACCAACAAAGCTGCAGGTGAGATGAAAGAGAGAGTTGCCGAGTTGGTCGGTCCAGTAGCAAAGACGATGTGGGTATCTACCTTCCACTCTGCCTGCGTAAGGATTCTGCGTCAAGAGGCCCATCGATTGGGTTACTCCAATAATTTCACGATTTACGATAGCTCTGATTCGCAGCGCTTGATCGCATTAGTGGCCAAAGATCTAAATCTCGATCCAAAGCGATACCCGCCCCGCCAATTTGCCGCAACCATCTCCAATGCCAAGAACGAACTTCTTGGACCAGCAGATTATTTGAACTCCACCAGCAATCAATACGAACAGGTGGTAGCGGATGTGTATGGGCTATATCAAAAGCGTTTAGCTTCAGCCAATGCCATGGATTTTGATGATTTGATCATGCGCACAGTCGAATTAATTCAAAGATTTCCAGAGGCCAGAGCAAGGCTACGTTCAAGATTTCGCCATGTGTTAATCGATGAGTACCAAGATACCAATCACGCCCAGTACATGTTGGTCAAAGAATTGGTTGGAAGCGATGAAGATGGCATTCCGGCTGCCGAGTTATGCGTAGTTGGAGATGCCGACCAATCCATCTATGGTTTTAGAGGGGCCACGATTCGCAATATCCTGCAATTCGAAATGGATTACCTCAGTGCTGAGACGATTTTGTTGGAGCAGAACTACCGCTCCACTCAAAATATTTTGAGTGCGGCAAATGCAGTAATAGAGCAGAACCAAGGCCGTAAAGCTAAGAATCTCTGGTCCGAAGCAGGCAACGGTGCCGCATTGATTGGTTACGTAGCAGAGAACGAACACGACGAAGCAGAGTTCATCTCCGGAGAGATCAAGAAGTTATCCAACGAAGGTATTTCAAAATATGGCGATACCGCGATTTTCTATCGCACCAATGCCCAGTCCCGTGTATTTGAAGAGGTTTTCATGCGTGCCGGAATTCCTTACAAAGTAGTTGGGGGTGTGCGCTTCTACGAACGCAGGGAGATCAAAGATTTCATCGCTTACCTCAAGGTCTTGGCTAATCTAGAGGATGAAGTCTCATTGCGCCGAATTATTAATGTGCCAAAACGTGGCATCGGTGATCGAGCAATCGAAAGTATCGAAAATATTGCAGCTGCTAGAAATTTAAGTTTCTGGCAGGCGCTAAATGTGGTGGCCAATAGCAGCGAACTTGGTGGTCGCGCCACCGCAGCACTCTCAAATTTCGTCTCATTGATACTTGCATTGCATGTATTGGTAGAGGCCGGAAGTAAACCTTCTACGATACTTAAAGCTGTGCTCGAACAATCAGGCTTGTTGGCTGAGTTGCAAGATAGCACCGACCCACAAGATGAGTCGCGAGTAGAGAACTTGAATGAATTAGTTGCAGTGGCGATTGAGTTTGAAGAGGTGCCCATTGAAGATTTACCTGAAGGTACGGAACGGGATTTAGCGGGCTTTTTAGCTCAGGTTGCATTGGTGGCAGATTCTGATGAGATTCCAGAGGGCGAGGATCATGGCGGTGTGATTACCTTGATGACCTTGCATACGGCAAAGGGTTTGGAATTTCCCACAGTATTTCTGACCGGAATGGAAGATGGCATCTTTCCGCATTCCAGAACTTTGGGAGAGCGTGATGAGTTAGAGGAAGAGCGTCGATTAGCTTATGTGGGACTTACTCGCGCTCAGCGGCTGCTTTATCTAACTAGAGCCGAGTATCGAAGCGCATGGGGTTCACCGAATTACAACCCAGCATCAAGATTCTTAGATGAGATTCCAGAGCAATTAATTGAATGGCGAACTCGAGCTTTCTCGGCAAAACCTAAATTTGTTAGTGCGCCACCACCTAGAGCAACTGGAAAGAAGAGCTCGATCACAATCTCATTAGCACCAGGTGATCGTGTGTCTCATGACACATTCGGTTTAGGCACTGTGGTGAAGATTTCTGGAGATGGAGATCGCGCCGAAGCCACTATCAATTTCGGACAATTAGGTGAGAAGCGTCTGCTCTTGCGCTATGCGCCGGTCGAGAAGCTATAAGCGCTACAAATATTTGCCGATAGGATTCTGTGGTGGATTTATTTGAGTATCAGGCTCGAGATTTATTCGAAAAACATGGCGTTCCAGTTTTAGCAGGAGCGGTCGCTACCACCGCAGCTGAGGCATTTGCTGCTGCAACAAAGATCGGTGGCAAAGTTGTAGTTAAGGCGCAAGTAAAAGTTGGTGGCCGAGGTAAGGCTGGCGGAGTCAAAGTCGCTGATAATGCGGAAGATGCAAAGGAAAAAGCGGCTGCAATCTTGGGAATGGACATCAAAGGCCATACCGTAAATAAAGTAATGATTGCCCAGGCGGCACCAATTGCCGAAGAGTATTACCTATCAATCCTGCTCGATCGCTCCAATCGCCAATATCTCTGCATGGCCTCGGTCGCAGGCGGAATGGATATTGAAGAGGTGGCAAAGACTGCACCTGAGAAATTAGCCAAAGTTCCAATTTCCGCAGTGGCCGGAATAGATAGCGATAAAGCGATGCAGATCGTAAAAGAGGCTAATTTCCCAAGTGAAGTTGAATCAGAAGTAGCCAGAGTAATCGAATTGATTTGGCAGGTTTTTAGTCAAGAAGATGCCACCTTGGTCGAGGTCAATCCCTTGGTAAAGACCAACGATGGCAGGATCATTGCGCTAGATGGAAAAGTTTCGCTAGATGAGAATGCGCAGTTCCGCCAACCTGATCATGAATCGCTAGTAGATAAATCAGTTGCCAATCCACTAGAAGAGGCAGCGAAAGCCAAGGGCCTGAATTACGTGAAGTTAGATGGCCAAGTTGGCATCATCGGAAATGGTGCGGGACTTGTGATGTCAACCCTCGATGTCGTGGCATATGCGGGTGAAAAGTTCGGTGGCGTAAAACCAGCAAACTTCCTGGATATCGGCGGCGGTGCCTCCGCTGAAGTTATGGCAGATGGTCTCTCGATTATTTTGGGTGATAAGGATGTTAAGAGCGTATTTGTAAATGTATTTGGTGGCATCACTGCTTGTGATGCGGTGGCAAATGGCATTGTTAAAGCGCTAGAGATACTAGGAACCTCCGCTACAAAACCAATCGTGGTGCGCTTAGATGGAAATAATGTCATCGAAGGTCGAAGAATCTTGAATGAAGCAGCCCATCCTTTGGTGCAACAACTTGACACTATGGATGGCGCAGCTGCGCGAGCCGCTGAATTAGCTGCAGGTGGCAAATAATGTCGATCTTTATCAATGCCAAGAGCAAGGTAATTGTCCAGGGAATGACTGGGTCTGAAGGAACCAAGCACACCAAGCGCATGCTGAAAGCTGGTACAAATATCGTAGGTGGTGTCACGCCAGGTAAAGGCGGCCAGAGCGTTGATATGGATGGCACCTTATTGCCAGTATTTAATTCAGTAGCAGAGGCGATTGCCGCTACAGGTGCGAATGTCTCTGTGGTCTTTGTTCCGCCTAAGTTTGCTAAGGCTGCAGTGATTGATGCAGTTGATGCCAAGATGCCATTAGTTGTGGTGATCACCGAAGGTATTCCAGTTCACGACTCGGCCTATTTCTATACCTATGCCAGCGAAAAAGGTCTAACGCAGATTATTGGCCCAAATTGCCCCGGAGTGATCAGTCCAGGTCAATCAAATGTCGGAATCATTCCCGCAGATATCACCGGCACTGGACCAATCGGTCTAGTATCAAAATCGGGCACTCTTACTTATCAGTTGATGTATGAATTAAGAGATATTGGCTTTACCACTGCAGTAGGAATTGGTGGCGACCCAGTAATCGGAACTACTCATATAGATTGCTTAAAGGCCTTCCAAGATGATCCCGACACCAAAGCGATAGTGATGATTGGTGAGATTGGTGGAGATGCGGAAGAGCGTGCAGCGGCCTTTATCAAAGAATATGTCACCAAACCTGTAGTTGGTTATGTTGCAGGATTTACTGCGCCAGAGGGAAAGACCATGGGCCATGCAGGCGCTATCGTCTCTGGCAGCTCCGGAACTGCCCAAGCCAAGAAGGATGCCTTGGAAGCAGCGGGGGTAAAGGTTGGCAAAACTCCAAGCGAAACCGCCAAACTGCTCCGTGAAGTTTTAAGCAGATAAGGTTTACGCGTGTTTGTAACGGCAATCACGCAAAGCGTCAGATCACTGCTCTTCACATTAATTCCGGCAGGGATCGTAACTTTTCTTGCGTGGGCAATTGCCGGTAGCGCATATGCAAGTACTACCGATCCATTTCGCGCTGCAGTGTGGATACTTCTAGGTTCACATGCCATCCCCTTTAATCTAAGCATCCCACCAAGTAGCGCGGCAGGATGGTTGACCTACCTTCCGCTGGGGGCGATGGTTTTACCCGCAATCGGCATTGGAAGTAGCGCTCGCAGAACTTTGGAGAAGACCAATAGCGAGATGGCAGTCTGGCTCTTTGCTACCTGTTATCTAACCTTTCTGCTACTGCTCTCTTGGCTAGCTTCCAATAAAGACGTATCAGTAACTTGGTATTGGGCGCTTGCATTTGGCACACCATTTGTCTTTTTAATCTCCTTCTTTGCAATAAATCAATTTAGATTCTCCGCGCCGTTAATTTATCTGTTGAAGGCGTGGGGTTTGCTCTTAGGTATGGCCGCGTTATTACTTGGGTTATCACTCATCATTAATCTGCGCACAGTCCACCAGCTAACTACTGTGCTGCAACCAGGGTTGCTGGGCGGAGTACTGCTTCTGGCGCTAACTTTCCTTTATCTACCTAATTTCATGATTGCCACTTTGGCATATTTTGTGGGTGCGGGATTTGCAGTTGGCCGAGATACATTGATCTCGCCATTGACCTTCGAATTGGGCAAGATCCCCGCGTTGCCGATCCTAGGTGCGCTGCCTACTGGTCGACATCCCATGTATCTACTCCTTTCTTTATTCGTGGTTGCAGTAGGCGCGATGGTCGCTTATTGGAGCGTGGAGAGCGGACGATTGGCGCTTCGTCAGACAATCACCCTCTTTTCAATCAGCGCATTTCTTATGGCGTATCTAGGTTCTGGCGCATTGATAACCTACGAATTAGGAACAGTCGGCCCATCGCTCTGGAAGTTTCCACTGCTATTGATTTTGGAATTCTTGATTGGAATCGGTCTATTTAAATTAATCCCAACCCTGATGAATTCAAAGTTGAATCCGGTTTTGAGACGTAAATGAGGCTGCTCTTACTTGCTTCAGGAAGCGGAACCTTGGCACAAGCAGTTATTGATTCCGGTTTTGAGATAGTTGCAGTAGTTAGCGATGTGCCTGATGCGCCAGTTCTACAAAGAGCGGTCTCAGCAGGAATCCCGGCTATCTCTATTCCCTTTAGTAATCCACGCACGAAATGGGATCAGGAATTGATCAGCGCAGTTGAACTACTAGTACCAGATTTGGTGGTCAGCTTGGGATTCATGAGAATCCTAAACCCAGAGTTCGTTAACAAATTTAAGGTGATCAACTCGCACCCGGCGCTACTTCCTAACTTTCCTGGCGCTCATGCAGTCCGTGATGCCTTGGCAGCTGGTGCTACCGAAACTGGATGCACAATCCATTGGGTAGATGAGGGAGTCGATACCGGAGCGATCATCGCCCAGGCCAAAGTGGCCATTGAGGCAACCGATGATGAAGCGATTCTGCATGAACGGATTAAGATTGTGGAGCGTGAGTTAGTGGTTGAGACCCTGCATCGATTAATGAGCAATTAAGTGCGCGCTTTCTGTGAAATTAAAGCTCATGTTGAAAGAGTTAGGTAAGTAATGAGTGAGAGAGGGCGAGTGGATTAATGAGTGAGCGAAAGGCAATAAAACGCGCACTCATCAGCGTCTACGACAAGAGTCGGCTCATCGAAATCGGTAGCGCGCTACAGGTCGCTGGGGTAGAGATAGTTTCGACTGGGTCCACCTGTAAGCATCTGATTGAAAATGGTATCGCTGCCACTGAGGTCTCGGAATACACGGGATTTCCAGAGATTATGGGTGGGCGAGTGAAGACTCTTCACCCCAGAATTCATTCTGGCATTCTCGCCGACCAAACCAATCCAGATCATCTAGCGAAATTGGCTGAGTTAGAGATACCAACATTCGATTTAGTGATAATTAATCTCTATCCCTTTGCAGCCACGATCGCTTCAGGTGCTGACTATGCCGAGTGCATAGAACAGATAGATATTGGTGGTCCATCGATGTTGCGTGGTGCAGCGAAAAATCACGGCTCGGTTGCAGTTATCTCCAGTCCGGAGCAGTACGATCAATTGATCTCCGCGTTAAATAGCGGGGGTTTCACTCTGCCAGAGCGGAAAGAGTTGGCAATTCAAGTCTTTCGAACCACAGCAGAATATGACGCAACCATCGCAATGTGGCTAAATCAATCACAAGGCATGTTCCCAGATTGGATAGCGGGAGTTTGGAGAAAACGTTCTACTTTGAGATATGGCGAGAACCCACATCAACAAGGTGCAATCTACGGCAGCAATTTCCCAGGGATTGTTAGCGCTAAGCAGCTACATGGCAAAGAGATGAGCTTTAACAATTACACCGACGCTGATGCAGCTCTGCGCGCCGCTTTAGATCATCCTCAACCTGCGGTGGCCATCATCAAGCATGCTAACCCATGCGGTATCGCAATAGGTGCAGACATAGTAAGTGCATATCAAGCTGCGCATCTATGTGACCCAGTCTCTGCCTTCGGTGGAGTAGTGGCAGCAAACCGTAAAGTCACAAGTGAGATGGCCAGATCTTTATCTGAAGTATTTACTGAGGTAATTGTCGCGCCAGATTATGAACCTGAGGCGCTTGAGATACTTAAAGGTAAAGCTAATTTACGGATCTTGGTCACTGAGATGAAAAAGTATGGGCCACTGGAACCAAGATCAATCTCTGGTGGCTTGTTGGTGCAATCTGCAGATTTGATTGATGCGCCAGGTGATAGCCCGAAGAATTGGCAACAAGTTGCTGGTGGAAGCGTCAGTGATGAAATTCTTTCAGATTTGGAATTTGCCTGGCGGGCAGTTCGCGCAGTTAAGAGCAATGCCATTTTGCTCGCCAAATCTGGCGCTGCCGTTGGTATCGGTATGGGCCAAGTAAATCGAGTTGATGCAGCAAGGCTCTCGGTCGATCGTGCTGCAGGACGCGCCAATGGTGCAGTCGCAGCAAGTGATGCCTTCTTTCCCTTTGCTGATGGGTTGCAGATCTTGATTGATGCAGGAGTAAGTGCGGTGGTTTCACCTGGTGGATCGCTAAGAGATGAAGAGGTAATAGCCGCAGCGAAGCGCGCAGGTATCCCGCTATTTTTCACGGGAATTCGCCATTTTTCTCACGCCTAAATAGGATCGCGATATGACGGCGCAAATTTTAGATGGCAAAGCGTTTGCTAAGCAGATCAAAGATGAGTTAGCAGTAAGAGTAAAAGAGCTACAGAGTGCAGGTATTACCCCAGGACTTGGAACTATTTTGGTTGGCGAAGATCCAGGATCTAAACAATATGTTGGTGGTAAACATAAAGATTGCTCAGAGGTAGGCGTTAAATCAATTCGAATTGACCTGCCAGAGAGTGCGACCCAAGCTGATGTCTTAGCTGCAGTACGAGATATGAATAATAATCCGGAGTGCACCGGTTATATCGTGCAATTACCGCTACCTAAAATAGTAAATACTCAAGTGGTCTTGGAGGCAATCGATCCAGCCAAAGATGCAGATGGGTTGCATCCCATGAACCTTGGTCGACTAACTGCTGGCTTTGATGGCACACTTCCATGTACGCCTCGTGGAATTACTGAGCTATTGCATCATTACCAGATTCCAGTAAACGGAGCTGAGGTCACCATAATTGGTCGTGGATTGACCGTGGGTCGACCATTGAGTTTGCTATTAAATCGCCGTGAAGAGAATGCCACAATTAATTTGGTGCATACTGGCACTCGAGATATCCCATCTCATGCTCGACGTGCTGACATAGTGGTTGTCGCCGTCGGCGTTGGACATTACTTGACACCAGATATGGTTAAACCTGGCGCGGTAGTGATTGATGTCGGAGTCTCACGCAATGAAAATGGCATCCAAGGAGATGTGCACCCCGATGTGGCATCTGTCGCAGGTTGGATTTCGCCAAATCCTGGTGGGGTTGGTCCACTGACGAGAGCGATGTTGGTTAAGAACGTAGTGGATGCCGCATCCCGTAAATGATCTCTCAACGCTCACTCACAATCATCGCCGCATTTGGCGTATTGCTCGGCGCCTTAAGTTTTGTCCGAACTGGATCGATTGTGGTGGGGGCGGCTTTAGCCCTGACGGGCTTGCGACAGGAGCGTAAAGTTGAGCGATATCTGCCGATCGCGATCGGGATTGCATTGATTATCGTGGCAATCGTCCTCCCGCACGGGCGATAGAATTATCTTGATGTCGAGATAATTATCTCTTGGAGGATTTAATGTCAGATCAGGCAGTAGGAAAGTTATCGGGAAAAGTAACGGTTGTCGGCGCAGGTTTTTACGGCTCTACCACGGCAATGCGTTTAGCGGAGTACAACATTTTTGAGAGCGTTGTTTTGACTGACATCCTCGAAGGAAAGCCAGAAGGTCTGGCTTTAGATATGAATCAGTCCAGATCAATCGAAGGTTTCCAAACCAAAGTTATTGGCGCGACTACGACCGCAGATGGTGGCGGATATGAAGCGACAGCAAATTCCGATGTAGTGGTGATTACCGCAGGTTTACCGCGCAAGCCGGGCATGAGCCGAATGGATCTAATTGGAGTTAACGCCGGAATTGTTCGCGGTGTGGCTGAGAATATTGCCAAGCATTCTCCAAATGCAGTAATCATTGTGGTCTCAAATCCTTTAGATGAAATGACGGCGCTGGCTCAGATCGCTACCAAGTTTCCACAGCATCGCGTTATGGGACAGGCAGGCATGTTGGATACCGCTCGATTTACTAATTTCGTAGCTGAGAAATTAAATGTACCGGTAGCTAGCGTGGAGACATTAACTTTAGGATCGCATGGCGAGACCATGGTCCCCGTCCCATCTCGCTGCAAAGTAAATGGCAAGCCACTTAGTGAATTGCTGACCGAAACAGAAATTGAAGAGCTCGTGGTTCGCACCCGAAATGGTGGAGCAGAGGTGGTAGCGCTGCTTAAGACAGGTTCGGCATATTACGCACCATCTGCCGCCGCGGCCCGAATGGCAAAGGCGGTAATTCAAGATTCAGGCGCGGTAATGCCAGTCTGCGCCTGGGTTGATGGAGAGTATGGAATTAGCGGCGTCTATTTAGGTGTTGAGGCCGAAATTGGCCGAAGTGGAGTAAGAAAAGTTGTCGAAACCAAACTGACCGATTCAGAGCTAACGGCGCTAAAAGCAGCAGCTGAAGCGGTTAGAGCAAAACAAGCTGACGTTAAGGACATGTAATTAAATGACTAAAATCAAAGTAACCGGTACCGTCGTCGAATTAGATGGCGATGAAATGACCCGCATCATCTGGCAATTCATCAAAGATTCCTTGATTTTGCCTTATTTGGATATAAATCTTGAGTATTACGATTTAGGCATCGAACATCGTGATGCAACTGGCGACCAGGTCACGATTGATTCGGCAAATGCTATTAAGAAGCATGGCGTAGGGGTTAAGTGCGCAACCATCACTCCAGACGAAGCTCGCGTTAAAGAATTCAATCTAAAGCAGATGTGGAAATCACCCAATGGCACAATCCGAAATATTTTGGGTGGTGTGATTTTCCGTGAACCAATCATCATCTCTAATGTGCCTCGATTGGTACCTCATTGGACCAAACCAATTGTGATTGGCCGCCATGCATTTGGCGATCAATATCGGGCCACGGATTTCAAAGTTCCTGGCCCTGGAAAATTGACTGTCACATTTACGCCAGCCGACGGCTCACAGCCCATGGAATTCAATGTATTTGATTTCCCAAGTAGCGGTGTGGCGATGGCGATGTACAACTTGGATGATTCAATCAGGGATTTTGCCCGCGCCTCGATGAATTATGGCCTCGCCCGTAAATTCCCAGTTTATCTATCGACAAAGAACACCATCTTGAAGGCCTACGATGGCCGTTTCAAAGATATCTTCGCAGAAGTTTTTGAGAGTGAATTCAAGGAGAAGTTTGCCGCGGCCGGAATTGAATATGATCATCGATTAATTGATGACATGGTCGCAACCTCGCTTCGCTGGGAGGGAGGTTATGTCTGGGCGTGCAAGAATTACGATGGCGATGTTCAGTCTGACACGGTCGCACAAGGTTATGGCTCTCTAGGTTTGATGACCTCAGTTCTGATGACACCGGATGGAAAGACTGTTGAATCTGAGGCAGCACATGGCACGGTCACTCGCCATTACCGAGATCATCAAGCCGGTAAAGCTACCTCCACCAACCCAATTGCATCCATCTTTGCTTGGACTCGAGGTTTGGCGCATCGCGCTAAATTAGATAACAACCCACAACTTGCGGAGTTTGCCCAAAAATTAGAGCAGGTGTGTATCCAGACCGTTGAATCAGGCAAGATGACTAAGGATCTGGCGCTATTGATTAGCGCGGATTCACCATGGCTTACCACCCAGCAATTTTTAGATGCTATCAATGAGAATCTAAAGAAAGCTATGCAGAAGTAGTGCAGTAAAAAAGCTCCTTCAATTGCAGATACCGCATAACTGAAGGAGCTTTTTATTTAGTTTTACTAAGTTAATTCAGACGAAGTCCAGTCTGAGTATGGAAGAGATGTATCGCCGCTGGGTTGGCTTTGACTTTGATCTGATCCCCAGACTTAGGCGGATTCTTAGGATCCCAACGAACAATCACCGTCGCACCTTCATCAGAGGCATTGGCAAACTTAACTTTGCTATCTGCAGGCTTGCCGTAGACGAAGGCATCAGAGCCAAGCTCCTCAACCACTTCGACATTTACCTCAAAGCCCTCAGATGCTGGCTCCCATCCCTCTGGACGAACTCCAACAATCACTGAATTTCCAGCCGATGCCGGAACTGGAATCTCCAAATGGCCAACTAGTGCTTTTCCATCTACTACCGGAACTTCAAGCAAATTCATGGCAGGTGAGCCGATAAATCCAGCAACGAATGCATTACCTGGCTTATCGTAAAGATTACGTGGGCTATCTACCTGTTGTAATAAACCATCTTTGAGCACCGCAACTCGATCACCCATGGTCATAGCTTCTACTTGGTCGTGAGTAACGTAAACGGTGGTGATGCCCAGACGTCGCTGTAGCGCTGCGATCTGAGTACGAGTTGCCACACGTAACTTGGCATCAAGGTTAGATAGCGGCTCATCCATCAAGAAGACTTGCGGTTCGCGAACAATTGCACGACCCATCGCAACGCGCTGACGTTGGCCACCAGAAAGCGCTTTAGGTTTGCGATCTAGGTATGGCTCCAAATCCAATAATTTAGCGGCCTCTAATACGCGGCGATCGCGTTCTTCTTTTGCTACACCTGCGATCTTCAAGGCAAATCCCATGTTCTCGGCCACGGTCATGTGCGGATAGAGCGCATATGACTGGAATACCATCGCGATATCGCGATCCTTTGGTGCGATATTTGTTACATCTCTATCACCAATCAAAATACGACCGGTATCAATCTCTTCTAGACCTGCCAACATACGAAGCGAGGTGGATTTTCCGCAACCTGATGGTCCAACTAAAACCAGAAACTCACCATCGTTAATAACTAGATCTAATTTATCTACAGCAGGAACTGGATTGCCGGGATAGATTCGAGATGCTGATTCGAATGTTACTGATGCCATTTTTTATTTCTCCTTCCGGGCAGGTACGTGCCCGACGATCCTTTGGAAGTTGATGTTTTGGTGGAACTAGAGGCAGAGGCTACGCGTGAATAAGCGAGTTTGGAAGGCAATCCGATAACCTTTCTCATCTAATGGAACTCTTTCAGGCCATCGCGCTGGTCTTTGCGCTGATCCTCCTTGGCTCACTCTTCGTAGCGGCAGAGATTGCTCTGATCTCGCTTCGTGAAGGTCAAGTCAAGCAGTTAAAGGGCAAACGTGGCGCGCGCGTCGCAAAACTTACCTCCAATCCCAATCGCTTCTTGGCTGCGGCCCAAGTCGGTGTCACAGTCACGGGATTTCTCTCCGCAGCACTTGGTGCGGAGAAGTTGAGTATCTTTTTGGTGCCTAGATTTAGTGACCTAGGGTTGAGCGCTTCGGCCGCCCGCACCATTTCCATAATCACCATCACTTTGGTGATCGCCTATTTCTCGTTGGTCTTTGGCGAGTTGGTCCCAAAACGGCTTGCGTTACATAGGAGCGAGACGATTGCGCTTAACTCTTCCTACATAATTGAAGCGATTGCCAAATTCTTCCGGCCCATCATCTGGCTGCTCTCTAAATCTACTGATCTGATCGTCTCGCTCTTTGGCATCGATACCAAGAGTGAACGCAGCCAGATTTCCGAAGAGGAGCTCATGGAGTTGGTCTCGGGTCATAAGGCGCTTACTGATGAAGAACGTGAGATCGTAGAAGAGGTATTCAATACCTCCGATAAATTGGTCAATGAGGTCATGGTGCCGCGCACGGAAGTTGATTTTCTTGATGGCTCACTTACAGTCAGCAAAGCGATTGATATTGCAGTAGAGAAGGCGCATTCTCGCTACCCAGTCGTGCGTGGTTCCAGTGATGAGGTAATTGGCTTTATCCATGTTAGAGATCTCTTGGATTCTGCCGTGGCTACTGCAAACACCAAGATTCAGGACCTCGTTCGACCAATCATGTATTTGCCTGGCACAAAGCCGGTTCTGCCATCACTCACACAGATGCGAAACGAGCGCCAGCATCTAGCAATCGTCTTGGATGAGTACGGTGGCACAGATGGCATTATCACCTTGGAAGATTTAGTCGAATGTTTAATTGGTGACATCCACGACGAGTACGATCAAACTGAGAGTGAAATCAACACAGAGAGCCGAACTGGCGATATCGAGATTGACGGATTGCTTTCAATCGAAGACTTAGAGGCCGAAACTGGCATCGCTTTACCTGAAGGTCCGTATCAAACAGTCAGCGGATTTGTGATGCACTTCTTGGGAAGAATGCCCAAGTTGCATGATGTGGTGAATATAAATGGGGTACGGCTTGTGGTCATCACACTTGAAGGACATCGAGTTGGTCAATTGTTAATCTCTAAAACTCCGGACATGAGAGAATCCGCGCTATGACCCAGAAGCGCGTCCTATCTGGCATCCAACCGACCTCGGAGTCTTTCCATCTAGGTAATTATTTGGGGGCAGTTAAGCAATGGGTGGAGCTGCAGGCAGAGCATGAGACTTATTACGCCATCGTTGATCTCCATGCGCTAACCGGGGATGTCGAACCAGCGTTACTTCGAAAGCGCACCTTGGCATCTGCGGCACAACTTATTGCGGCCGGTATTGATGTAAATAAATCTGCGCTATTTGTGCAATCACACCTACCTGAGCACAATCAATTAGGTTGGTTGATGGAGTGCGTGGCTTCATTTGGCGAAGCCAGCCGCATGACTCAATTTAAAGATAAATCTGCCAAAGGTGGCGCGGATAGCGCTCGAGTTGGTCTATTCACATATCCGATGTTGCAAGCTGCTGACATACTTCTTTATCAAGCAAATCTGGTCCCAGTTGGGGAAGATCAACGCCAACATATTGAAATCACTCGCGACCTAGCTAATCGATTTAATACCCGCTATGGCCAAGTGTTTACCTTGCCCGAGGCATATATCCTCAAAGGCGGCGCAAAAATTTATGACTTACAAGAGCCAACCAGCAAGATGTCTAAATCCGCTGCAAGTGCAAGTGGTGTGATCGAATTGATGGATGCCCCAGAGATCAATGTTAAGAAGATTAAATCTGCAGTCACCGACACTGGGCGCGAAGTTCTCTTTGATGAAGCGCAGAAGCCAGGTATTAGCAATCTAATGGTTATCTACTCTTCTGTTACTGGTAAGAACATCGCCGAGATCCAAGATGACTTTGCTGGAAAGGGCTATGGCGACTTCAAGGGAGCGGTCGCTGAGGCTACGGTCGAATATCTGCGACCAATTCGCGAGCGAGCTACACAATTACTAGAAGATGAAGCGGAGTTAATTCGCATCTTGAACAAAGGTGCAGATCGCGCCAGAATCCTTGCGAGCAAGACTCTCAAAGATGCCTACCAAGCGCTTGGAATCCTCGGATAAATCCCTACCTGCAGCGGAGTTAAACGAAGCAGATTTGTGGCGGATATAGCGGGCTGAAAGTTTCAACCTGTGGTTTAGAGTTTTCAAGAGGTTTTTCAAGAGGTTTAAAGAGTTACTCAAATCTCTCCTTCCGAGCACTTTTTACCCTCGTTAACCGCTAAAAAAGTAATGAATTTGGAATATGGCACGTTAGAAATTTTTGATTTCGCCTACTAGGCTCACCGCTACAGCTCTCTTCTCTAGAGAGTTAACCCATGGGAGGAAAATTGAAGAAGTTCACACGCATTGTCGCAGTTGCAGCAGCAGCAACAATGGCAACCGTTGGTTTCATCACCGCTCCATCAAGTGCAGCGACCAAGGTAAAAGTCGGTCTTGCATATGACATCGGAGGTCGTGGTGACAAGTCATTTAACGATTCAGCAGCTGCAGGTTTAGATCGTGCTAAGAAGAAGTTTGGTGTTACCGCTCGTGAAGTTACCGTTACACAAGGTACCGATTCAGAGCGTACAGACAAGCTACGCCTTCTAGCGAAAGCCGGATACAACCCGATCATCGCGGTCGGTTTCCTATATGCAGGCCCAATCACAACTGTGGCGCAGGAGTTCCCAAACACTCAGTTTGGCATCATCGATGATGCATCAGTTGCAGCTCTTAACGTGACATCTATGGTGTTCGCGGAGGAGCAGGGCTCATACCTTGCAGGTGTGGCAGCGGCTCTCGCCTCTAAGTCAGGAAAGATTGGCTACATCGGCGGCGTACGTATTCCACTACTTCAGAAGTTTGAAGCTGGATTCGTTGCTGGCGTAAAGGCAACCAAGAAGAGCGCAACTGTTGATGTTAAGTATGTTTCCGAGCCACCAGATTTCGGTGGATTCAATGACCCAGCAAAGGCGAAAGTTATTGCTAAGGGCATGATCGACAAGGGTATCGATGTAATTTACTCAGCAGCTGGTGGATCTGGCGCGGGTAACTTCCAGGCAGCTACTGAAGCTGCTGCTGCAGGCAAGAAGGTATGGACCATCGGAGTTGACTCTGATCAGTTCCTAACTGCATCTGCTGCAGAGAAGAAGAATATGTTGACCTCAATGTTGAAGCGTGTTGATCAGGCGGTTTATGACGTTATCGCAACCGCGGTTTCAGGCAGCACCGTCAATGACATCCTTGATGCCAAGGCTGGTATCTACGGTCGTCGTTACGATCTAGCTGCAGGTGGCGTTGGAGTCTCATACTCTGGTGGTTACATCAATAAGTACAAGGCACAAATTGATGCAGCTGCAGCCGCAATTCGTAGCGGAAAGATCAAAGTTCCAACATCTCCTAAGTAAAAACTTCGGAAGATGACCGAATTGGCCCGGTTAGGATTTCCTAGCCGGGCCAATTTCTTTATGATTCTCACCAGCAGCACTATTCGACGCAAAGGAGCGCCAGTTGTCGGTAGTAGTCGAGTTACGACATATCTCGAAGCGATTTCCTGGGGTCATTGCCAATAAAGATGTTTCGTTAAAAGTTCAGAGCGGCTCGGTCCACGCTTTAGTGGGCGAAAATGGCGCCGGCAAATCAACGGTCATGAAGATCCTCTATGGCATGTTAAAGCCCGATAGCGGCGAGATCTTTGTAAATGGCCAACAAACTAATTTTAAGAACCCGAATGAGGCGATAACCGCAGGTATCGGCATGGTGCATCAGCACTTCATGTTGGCTGACAACTTCACGGTCTTAGAGAACATCATCCTGGGCGACGAACCAACTCATACGGGTCAGATAGATTTCAAAGGTGCCCGTAAGAAGATTCAAGAGATGGCCGACGCATATGGCCTAGATGTTGATCCAGATGAGTTGGTTGAGAATCTCGGCGTTGGCCAACGGCAACGCGTAGAGATATTAAAGGTGCTCTATCGCGGCGCCAAGATTCTTATTTTCGATGAACCAACTGCCGTTCTGGTGCCGCAAGAGGTCGATGATCTATTTAATGCGCTACATGGACTTCGCGAGAAAGGCATGTCAGTCATCTTTATTTCCCATAAATTAGATGAAGTTTTACGGGTTGCCGACGAAGTTACCGTGATTCGTGCCGGCTCGACTGTTGCGGAAGTTAGCGCAAAAGCGGTGACGCCACGTCAATTGGCTGAATTGATGGTCGGCTCTGAACTGCCAAAGCCAGAGACCAAGGGTGATACCAAGCGCGAAAATGTTGTTTTGGAGTTAAAGAATGTGGCAGTTCCTTCAAAAGGTGGCCGAAATCTAGTTTCGAATATCTCATTCAAATTACATGCCGGAGAGGTAATCGGTATCGCAGGCGTAGAAGGAAATGGTCAATCAGAATTAACTGAGACCATATTGGGGCTAATGGAGTACACCGGAGAGATACTCTTCAACGGTCAAACTATTGATGCCAAAAGCGTGGCAGAGCGTCGCGATCTTGGAATTGGTTTTATCCCGGAGGATAGGCAACGTCAGGCGCTGATGCTTGGCTCCCCACTTTGGGAGAATCGAATATTGGGCTACCAACGAAGCAAACCAGTCTTCAATGGCTTTGTGTTAGATAAGAAAGCCACTATTGAAGATACCAAAGTGATTATGCAGGAATTTGATGTTCGCGCCCCTGGACCGAACACACTTGCTACCGCGCTCTCTGGTGGAAATCAACAGAAATTCATCGTTGGCCGCGAGATGGTCCATGCTCCTAAATTATTGGTCGCATCACATCCGACCAGAGGTGTAGATGTTGGTGCGCAAGGTGCAATCTGGGAGGAGCTTCGTAAAGCTCGCGAAAAAGGTATGGCAATTGTTCTAATCTCTGCAGATCTTGAAGAGTTAATTGGCATGTCGGATCGATTGCTGGTTATGTTGCGTGGCGAAATCACGGCAGAGCTAAATCCAGCTGATACCACTCCAGAGAAATTGGGCGCCGCCATGACTGGAGCGAAGTAATGCGCGATACTTCAAAATTTACCCCTAAGAAGATTGCCTTAGCGGTAGCAGCCCCACTCTCAGCCGCAGTCTTCTCTATTTTGATCTCAAGTTTGGCGCTACTTGCCACCAAGAAATCACCAAGTGAGGCATTTAAAACTATGTGGGAATTTGGTGCGACCACCAGCTCGGTGATTGAGACCTTTAATACCGCTACCTCTTATTACATAGCAGCAATCGCGATTGCGATTACCTTCCGTGCGGGACTATTTAATATCGGTGTGGAGGGCCAACTTCGCTTAGCTGCGCTCTTCGCCTGCTACTTCGGCGCCATGTTCACGCTACCTCCAGTGCTACACATCTTGGCAATTTTCTTGATTGCAATGACCGTAGGCGGACTTTGGGCGGCGATAGCTGGAATTTTGAAAGTCAAACGTGGGGTAAATGAGGTTATCTCCACGATTATGCTCAATAGCATCGCGGGCGGTTTGAGCGCCTACCTGCTATCAAAACATTTCACAGTCAAAATCGAGGGCTCAAATAACTTAACCACCAAAGAACTTCCACCCTCAGGTCATATGCCAAACCTGACTGTAATTACTAAGAATTTAGATCCAGCCGCGCTCCAAGGACGCGGTCTATATGGCATGTTATTGGTGGCCATCGCTCTTGGAGTTGCCTTTTGGTGGGTCATCAATCGCACTCGCTTTGGTTTTGAATTGCGCGCATCTGGTATCAATCCAATTGCTGCAAGAGTCAGTGGCGTAAATTCCAAGCGAATGATTGTGGTGGCAATGATCTCATCGGGAGCGATTGCTGGTCTCTCTGGTCTCCCAACAGTCTTAGCCGAAACTCACGCATACAACCTGGGTTTTAGAGCCGGGTTGGGTTTCTCAGCAATTGCCGTAGCGCTGCTCGGTAGAAATAGCGCGGTAGGTATGGCATTTTCAAGTCTGCTCTTCTCATTCCTTGAAGTCTCATCACGCTCTTTAGATTTGATTGATATTGCCCCAGAGACCTACTTCATTATGCAAGGCGCGATCTTGTTAAGTTCTGTCATCGCTTATGAAGTAGTAAGCAGATATCGCGTCAAGGTAGTTTCTAATGACTTGGCTAAGGCGGTAGGTAATGCTTAAAGGTAAATTCCAAGAGCTTAAGAGCTTAAGCAAAGTTGCTCGTCTTGCACTTTATGCCTTTGCAATTGTCTTCTCACTTTCTACAATTAAATTATTAACTGGCGCATCTGATCTGACTAGCGTCGGAACCGCATCGGCAGCGCTACTTCTCTCAGTTCCGATAGCAATGGCCGCACTTGGTGGCCTCTTCTCAGAGCGTTCTGGAGTGGTGAATATCGGCCTTGAAGGAATGATGATCATGGGCGCGTGGGGTGGCGGTTTCATTGGCGCCAAACATGGGCCTTGGGCCGGTCTTGTTGCGGGCATCGTGATGGGAGCGCTCGGCGCTTTGCTACATGCGATCGCAACTGTCGGTTTTGGTGTTGACCATGTGGTCTCTGGCGTGGCAATCAACATTATCGCGGCTGGTTTAGCGCGCTACATGTCTACGATTCTTTACAAGAATGGAACTTGGGTCGGCCCCTCCCAATCGCCAGATATCCAACCTATCGGGGTCAATGGTCTGCCAATCCTCTCAGGCGGAACTTATTTTGGTTGGAAGAGTCCAGATCTTTTCGGATGGATCGCGGAACGAAATTGGTTCTTAATTTCAGATACCTTCTCAATCTTGCGTGGTTTTACCGGCGGTGTCTCATATGTAACCGTAATAGCTATTGCACTGGTGCCATTTTCATATTGGTTCTTATGGCATACCGCATTTGGACTTCGACTTCGTAGTGCAGGCGAAGCCCCAACTGCAGCGGAATCCTTGGGTGTAAATGTCTATTTGATGAAATATGTTGGAGTCTTAATCTCAGGTGGCTTTGCCGGATTTGGTGGCGCATTCCTAGCCATCGTTGCTTCCAATCATTATCAAGAGAATCAAACCGGCGGCCGCGGATATATAGGACTTGCCGCATTGATCTTTGGTAATTGGCGCCCCGGTGGATTGATGACCGGCGCTGGATTATTTGGATTTGCCGATGCGCTACAGCTTCGTGATGCAACAGCGATACACGCGCTTCTAATGTTGCTAGCCATAGTGATGTTAGCAATTGCACTTCGAAACTTGCGCCGCAAACGCTTTCTGCCAGTCGTTATAAGCATTCTTGTCGCCGCAGCCGCAATTTGGTTCTACATAACTTTCACCGAATTACCTGGCCAATTTGTGACGATGACGCCATATCTTGTGACTCTTCTGGTACTAGGGCTTGGCACGCAGAGATTAAGAATGCCGGCTGCGGATGGCTTGCCCTATCGTAGAGGCGGAAGTAAATAAATGTCCCAAGATATCGATTGGCAAGAGATTCACAAACGCGCAGTTTCAGTCATGAAGCGGGCGTATGCTCCGTACTCCAATTTCCCAGTCGGAGTTGCGGCGCTGGTCGACGATGGTCGAATCATTGAAGGTTGCAATGTAGAAAATGCCTCATATGGGCTTGGTTTATGCGCTGAATGTGGTTTGGTCTCAAATTTAGCCACCACTGGTGGTGGCAAGTTAGTTGCGATTGTTTGCGTAGATGGCGCTGGTAATTATTTAGCGCCATGTGGCCGCTGTCGCCAGTTGCTCTTCGAACATGGCGGGCCAGAAGCCTTGTTAATGACGCCGGATGGACCGCAGAAAATGTCAGAGATGTTGCCATGGGCATTTGGCCCAGATGACTTGAAGTAACGTGACTGAAAAATTCACTGCACCAGAGATCATTGCGCTAAAGCGTGATAAAAAAGAGCTAACTGATCAGCAGATTGATTGGGTAGTAGATGCCTACACTCGTGGCGTAGTTGCTGATGAACAGATGTCGGCACTTGCCATGGCGATTCTGCTAAATGGCATGGAGCGGCGTGAAATTAGCCGCTGGACCGATGCAATGATCCGAAGCGGCGAGCGTATGGATTGGTCCATGTTAGATCGGCCAACCGTAGATAAACACTCAACTGGTGGGGTGGGCGACAAGATAACTCTGCCATTGGTGCCATTAGTGGCCTCTTGTGGTGCAGCTGTGCCACAACTTTCTGGCAGGGGCCTGGGGCATACCGGTGGCACTTTGGATAAATTGGAATCCATTCCGGGTTGGCGTGCTGCGCTCTCAAATTCGGAGATGTTAAAGGTAATCCAAGATACCGGTGGCGTTATCTGTGCTGCAGGTAGCGGATTAGCACCTGCAGATAAGAAGTTGTACGCGCTGCGAGATGTCACCGCTACCGTTGAGGCGATTCCCTTAATTGCCTCTTCAATTATGAGTAAGAAGATCGCCGAAGGAACTGGCTCTTTAGTGCTCGATGTCAAAACTGGCAGCGGTGCCTTTATGAGCGATCCCATTAAAGCTCGCGAACTCGCCACTGTGATGGTGGAGATTGGCAAGAGCGCTGGATTAAATATCAAAGCGTTGATCACTGCGATGGATGTGCCACTTGGATTAACCGCAGGTAATGCATTAGAGGTTCGTGAATCGGTAGAGGTATTAGCAGATGGTGGACCAAGCGACGTAATCGAATTAACGGTGCTATTAGCCCGCGAGATGCTTGAGTTAGCCGGCATTAAAGGGGTAGACCCTGCAGAGAATTTAAAGAATGGTAAAGCAATGGATCATTGGCGGCGAATGATTAGCGCGCAAGGCGGCGATCCCGATGGTGCGCTACCGGTTGCGAAAGAGAACTTAGTAATTAACGCAACGCAAACTGGCACGATTACTCGAATGGATGCGCTCAAGGTAGGTGTTGCAGCTTGGAGATTGGGCGCGGGAAGATCAAAACAGGGTGAGCAATTACAGCTGGGAGCTGGAATCGAGATACACGCCAAGCCGGGAGATTCAATTAAGGCGGGAGCCCCGCTATTTACCTTGCATACCGATAAATCTGAGCTCTTTGAACGCGCCGAAGAGTCCTTAATTGGCGCAGTGGAATACGACTCGAGCTATCAAAGACTTCCGCTGGTTTTGGAGCAGATCGGTTGATTAATTTTCCAAAGGTCTTACTCCATGATCATCTAGATGGTGGATTGAGGCCAGAGACCATTATTGAGATAGCAGATGAAATTGGCTATCAAAAATTACCTACCACTAATGCGCTCGAGTTAGCGCATTGGTTTGAACAAGCCTGTAGCTCAGGCTCATTAGAAAGATATTTAGAAACCTTTGATCACACCATAGCGGTGATGCAGCGCACCGAGGACTTGATTCGCGTTGCTAAAGAATGTGTTATTGATTTGGCGGATGATGGCGTGATCTATGCAGAGGTTAGAGTGGCGCCTGAACACTTCACCAAAGAAGGGTTAAATCTGGAGGAAGTGGTAACTGCGATGCTTGAGGGTTATCGCCAAGGCGAACTCAAATGCGGATTAAGAGTGAATGCCATCCTTTGTGGCATGAGAAATGCGAATCAATCACAAGCGGTAGCAGAGTTGGCAGTGAAATATCGCGATAAAGGGATTGTTGGTTTTGATATCGCTGGCCCAGAAAATGGTTTCCCCCCAACTTTGCAATTAGATACCTTCGAGTACCTGCAAAGTGAGCAGATGCCATACACGATTCATGCTGGAGAGGCAGCGGGTCCAGATTCAATCGATTTAGCGATCAATAACTGCCGGGCAAATCGACTTGGCCACGGCGTGACGATTGTGCAAGATCTACCAAATGGCAGAATCGCAAAACAAGTCTTAGAAGAGCAGATCCATTTAGAGATAGCACCCACTTCAAATCTGCAAACTGGAATTGCCAACTCATATTCAGCGCACCCCATAAATAAGCTTTTGGAACTCGGCTTTAATCTAGGGGTTAATACCGATAATCGATTGATGAGCCGAACCTCTGCCAGCAAGGAATTCGCTCAATTAACGGCTGCCTTTGGTTGGGGAGTTGCGGAATTCAAGAAAGTCACGTTAAATGCCATGGGCGCAGCATTCATTGAGGATAAGGCGCCATATTTAGCGAAGATTGGAGCGGCATTTGATCAACTTCAATGACCAAGATTTCATCGCTAATCCATATCCTGAATTGGCCAAATTGCGTGCGATTGGAAAACCGGTTTGGCATGAATCAGCAGAGATGTTTTTGGCTAGTCGTTATGAAGATGCAAATGCGGTCTTACGCAATAAGTCTTTAGGTCGTATCTTCAAAGCAAAGCTTCCTGAGTCAGAGTGGGAGACTTTTAATTGGCTGCATTCAGATTCCATACTTGATTCCGAACCACCTAAGCACACACG
>CAZZLH010000002.1:13501-23852 GCA_964654815.1 uncultured Actinomycetes bacterium | reverse complement strand
GTGAAGATGTACGAGGTCAATCCGACTGAGACCGCCAAATCTAATGCCAAATTGGCGGCAAGTGAGTTCGCAGATTATGTTAGAAATCTAGCCGAAGCACGCAAATCAAACCCCGGTACTGACCTGATTTCGGATTTAGTAAAAGTTGAGGATGCGGGTGAGAAGTTGAATATGCACGAGCTGATCGCAACCTGCGTGCTCTTGCTAAATGCTGGCCATGAGGCAAGCGTCAATGGTTTTGGAAATGGCATGGTGGCGCTATTGCAAAGGCAGGCACAACTTCAATTACTTCTTGATAATCCGGATGGATTAGCTGCCCAAGCTATTGAGGAGTTTTTACGTTTCGATGCACCACTTCACCTCTTTGAACGAACTGCTACAGCAGATACGGAAGTTGGTGGGGTAGCGGTAAAGAAGGGGCAGAAGATTGCGGCGCTGCTCGGCTCGGCAAATCGCGACGAAACCCAATTTAAAGCGGCAGATCAAATGGATATTACGCGTGAGCCCAACCCACACATTGGTTTCGGCGCCGGCATACATTTCTGCATCGGAGCTCCGCTAGCGCGCCTTGAGATGGGAATTGCGCTACCTAAATTCATCAAAGCGCTACCCAACATGCGTTTAGCAAGCGAACCTGTTAGGCGCCCTACCTTTGTGCTGCGTGGTTATGAGAAAGTGGAAGTAGTCGTCTAACTAAAGGCTAAATTCCGACTGTATGCCAGACCGTCTTGATCTCCATGAAGGCCAAGATCCGAGCCGGATCTTTGATAGAGGTAAAGGAATGAACTCGTTTTAGATTCTCTGCTGCCGCAACTTTCAACTCACCAATCTTCTTTATGCCTGTCAGATCGATACCATCGATATCCATATGTGATGCCATCCAAGGCGCAAGTTCCGCTGATTTTCCAGTAAGTATATTAACTACGCCAGCGGGTAGATCACTTGTCGCAAGGACCTCGGCAAAGCTCATTGCCGGAATTGCTAAGGCATCAGGCGCAACAATTATTGTGGAATTACCGCTGGTAATTACGGCCATCAACGAATCAACGAACTCTAAAAAGTTTGGCTTGGAAATAACTCCAACCACACCTAAAGCTTCAGGTGTGGAGAAGTTATAAAACGGCCCCGCAACTGGATTGGTGACTCCATTAAGGCTCGCCAACTTATCGCTCCAGCCGGCGTACCAAACTATTAAATCTATTGCATCAGAGATTTTGCTCTTATCACCAGTAGCTTTTAACTCCAGTTCGAATTGCGCTCTACGCCCCTCTAGCATCTCTGCGAATCGGTAGAGAATCTGTCCCCTTAGATATGCAGTGGACTTATTCCATCCAGCAAAACTTGCTCTAGCCGCAACCACTGCATCTCGAAGATCTTTCCTTGAAGCCAACGCGGGATTAGCCAAAAACTCTCCCTTGGCGTTCTTTACTTCGTAGACGCGGCCGGATTCAGATCTTGGAAATGCGCCATTTATAAACAACTTATAAGTTTTCTTCACATCTATGCGGGACATTTACTTCACCTGCCCCTTTAAATAACTAGCAAGGCCATGGCGACCACCTTCGCGACCCCAGCCAGATTCTTTGTAGCCACCAAATGGTGAGGTGGGATCAAACTTATTAAAGGTGTTGGCCCAAATTACTCCTGCACGAAGTTGTGAAGCGGCCCAGAGAACTTTGGAGCCCTTCTCACTCCAAACCCCTGCCGATAGTCCATATGGTGTGTTATTCGCCTTCTCCATCGCCTCTTGCGGTGTGCGAAATGTCAGGACAGATAAGACCGGGCCAAAGATCTCTTCTCGTGCGATCCGATGCGCTTGTGTGACTCCTGTAAAGATGGTGGGTGCAAACCAGAAGCCATTAGCCGGCAGGTTGCAGGCTGGTGACCAAATCTCTCCACCCTCTGCGCTACCGGATGCCGCCAACTCTTTGATCTTCTCTAACTGCGCCTTTGAGTTGATGGCTCCAAGATCGGTGTTCTTATCCATCGGGTCACCGACTCGGATCTGCTCCATCCTCCGCTGTAATTTTCTAACGACCTCATCGGCGATGTTCTCTTGGACCAAGAGTCGAGATCCAGCGCAGCAGACATGGCCTTGATTGAAGAAGATGCCATTAACAATTCCTTCTACTGCTTGATCAATTGCGGCATCTTCAAAAACTATATTTGCACCCTTGCCACCTAATTCCAAAGTGGCAACTTTCTTGGTATCTGCAATCGCCCTAGCAATTGCTTTACCAACTTCAGTCGATCCGGTGAAAGCGATCTTGGCAATTCCTGGATGATTTACTAGAGCAACTCCAGTATCTCCAGCACCAGTAACGATGTTAACTACGCCCGCCGGCAATTCAGCTTGTTGGCAGACTTGGGCGAAAAGAAGCGCGGTAAGTGGTGTGGTTTCGGCAGGCTTTAACACCACGGTATTTCCAGCTGCTAGCGCAGGTGCGATCTTCCATGCCAACATTAAGAGCGGAAAATTCCATGGAATTATCTGCCCGACGACGCCATAAGCCTTTGGAGATTTTCCGAGCCCCGCGTAATCTAATTTATCGGCCCATCCGGCGTGATAGAAGAAATGCGCCGCAACCAATGGAATATCAACATCACGTGTCTCTCTGATTGGCTTGCCATTATCTAGAGTCTCGAGCACGGCAAATTCACGTGCACGCTCCTGCAAGATTCGGGCGATTCGATAGAGGTATTTGCCTCGTTCGGCACCAGATAATTTTGACCAGACCTTGCTGTAAGCGTGCTGCGCCGCAGCCACTGCTTTGTCGATATCGCTCTTATCGCCATTAGCAATGTGAGAGAGTAACTCTTCGGTTGCGGGATTTATGGTTGCAAAGTGATTCTTGCCCTTTACCATCTTGCCATTGATGAAATGGCCGTACTCCTTTGAGATGTTGACAATTGCGCGCGATTCTGGCGCTGGTGAGTACTCGAATTTATCTGGGCTCATATCAATCTATCGTCACGTAGTTAGGGCTCTCATAGTAGCCATCAGTTAGCTTCATTCTCTGCAAGAGCAGGTCATTTAGTAACGCGCTCGCTCCTAGACGAAAATACTTGTTAGATAGCCAATCTGGACCTGCGACTTCGTTGACCAATACCAATTGCTTGATGGCATCCTTTGTGGTGCGAATGCCACCGGCAGGTTTAACGCCAACCTGAGTATTGGTTAATTCACGGAAATCTCTGACTGCTTCAAGCATCACCATCACAACTGGTGGCGTTGCCGCAGGCGTTACTTTTCCGGTTGAAGTCTTAATGAAATCCGCACCAGCTAACATCGCAAGATAAGAGGCTTTTCTCACATTGTCATATGTAACTAATTCGCCTGTCTCAAATATCACCTTTAGATGGGCTTTATCGCCACAGACCGCTTTGATTCGGACTATCTCATCGAAGACTTCGCCAATTCGCCCGGAGAGAAATGCACCGCGGTCGATCACCATATCGATCTCAGTCGCCCCGGCATCGATGGCATCTTGAGTATCCTGCAATTTAACTGCCATCGAAGCGCGTCCTGATGGGAAAGCGGTGGAGACTGCAGCGACTGGAATTTCACTGCCACCAATTGCATCGAGATGTTCACGAGCAATCTTCACCATATCGTTGTAAACACAGACCGCACCCACACTTGGCACAGTTGGGTCTGATGGTGCAGGTCGCACCGCTTTTGTGCAGAGCGCTCTGACTTTCCCTGGAGTATCTGCACCCTCTAAGGTCGTTAAGTCCACCATCGAGATGGCCATATCAATGGCCCATTTCTTACTAGCGGTCTTGATGCTACGTGTACCGAGCGTAGCTGCTCTTGCATCCGCTCCAACTTGATCAACTGGCGGTAGGTTGCCTAGAAAGATCTTGAGAGAGGTCTCGGTACCATCAACTAGTCCGAAGTGCTTCACTTACCGCCCCCAATTGATGATGGTTAATTGACGAGTAATTCTTTCAGTGGGCCACGTAACGTGGCAAGTCTCTGCATCGCCTCTGCTTCGGTGGGGGAGATCACCTCGATATAACACTTTAATTTCGGTTCAGTTCCCGAAGGTCGCACAATTACTCTGATATCTCCCAACCAGATTCGCAACCCATCTGTAGCTGGTAGTTGATCATTTGGTTTAGTGAGATCATCAATTTTAGTTACTGAGAAACCTGCTATCTCTTTAGGTGGATTTTTCCGTAGACGCTCCATCACCACACCAATCAAATTGATGGAATCAACTCGAATCGAGATTTGCTCAGTGGCGTGAAATCCAATCAAGCTCCAGATCTCTTGTAAGCGATCATGGATAGTCTGGCCTTTTGAAGCCAACTCAGTTGCTAGTTGAGCTAGCGCCATGGCAGCGCTAATTCCATCTTTATCTGCCACGCACTCTGAATCCACGCTATAGCCAATGGCCTCTTCATAAGCGAAGGCTAAATTTGGGATCTGCGCGAGGTATTTGAATCCAGTCAAAGTCTCAAAGAAGTTTCTTCCGTAATGCTTGGCTATCTTGCGCAATCCTGAGGAAGAAACTATCGAATTGCCATAGTTACCTGGGTTTTTTCGCGCGATCCAATCTCCCAATAAGATTCCTAACTCATCGCCTCGCAACATCCGCCAGCCAACACGTGGGTCATTAATTGCCGCAGCGCACCGATCTGCATCTGGGTCATTAGCGATGACTAAATCCGCATTAACTTCACGGGCCTTGGCCAGACTTAAATCAATCGCTCCCGGCTCTTCTGGATTAGGAAATGCCACAGTAGGAAAGTCTGGGTTGGGCTTAGCTTGCTCCTCGACCAGAATTAAGGGTGCGAAACCAGCGCGATTAAATACTGCAGTTATGGTTTCAGTTCCTACTCCATGCATAGCGGTGTAGACAATCTTTAAGCCACCCGGAGTCTTTCCGATTTTGGCAGTCCGTGCGACATAGTCTTCGAAAATCTGATCATCCAAATTGATCCAGTTGGTGCCGCGAGGTTGTGCTTTTAGAGATTTGATTTTATCTATCTCAGCAGAGATCAACTTGTCAGTAGGAGAGATGATTTGCGAACCCTGATATTTAATGCCATCAGATTCTGCATTCAAATAAACTTTATAGCCATTATCCATCGGTGGGTTATGGCTGGCAGTGACCATGATGCCCACCTGCGCATTTAGATACTTCACAGCATGTGCCAAAACCGGCGTTGGTAATGGTCGAGGTAGAACGCTTACTTCAATACCTGCGCCGCTTAGAATCTCAGCGCTTTCTCGGGTGAAATCCTCTGAGCCATATCGAGCATCCCTACCAATCACTACAGACTTTAAGTTTCGCTCTTTCATGTATTGGGCAATTGCCGCGGCGGTGCGCCCTACGACCGCGCGATTCATGCCAGATGGACCAGGAGCGATTGGTCCACGTAGCCCTGCGGTGCCGAAAGTCAGAAAGCCGTTAAAGTATTTTTTTAACGTAACTTCATCATTTGCGTCTAGCAGTTTCTGCAGTTGTGCGGCTGTTTTGGGATCTGGGTCATCTGCAATCCACTCTTCAATCTCGGCGCGATTCACAGCACTAATCTAGTTTTATTCACCGATTTCGCACAATAAAGTGCCACTTGCGACCGTTTCACCAATCTCGACTACCAATTTTGAGATTTTGCCAGATTTGTGAGCAGTAAGAGGCTGTTCCATCTTCATCGCCTCTAAGACAACGATGAGATCGCCCTTCTCAACAGAGTCTCCATCTGCCACAGCAATTTTTACTACTGTGCCTTGCATAGGTGCCAATAACGCATCAGAGGTAGCGCCACCTACTGCGCCTTTTCTGGCTCTATGTCGTTTATGCACGGGTTCGGGTACATGAACCAGAACTTCGAATCGATGGCCGTTGATCTCAGTGATGATGTGCTCAGGGGCGGCATGACTTTGCACCACTGGTGCACTTGCTTGGTATTGTGGAATTTGATTGTGGAACTCATTTTCAATGTAGCTGGTGTAAACCTTAAAATCTTTAGTGAAATTCTCATCATCCAGGATGGCGCGATGAAATGGCAGCACAGTGGCTAGTCCATCTATCTGAAATTCTGTTAGGGCGCGACGAGCGCGAGCAAGCGCCTCTTCACGCGTTGCGCCAGTTATGATTAATTTGGCTAAGAGAGAGTCAAAATTTCCACCAATTGAATCGCCGGTCCGGAAGCCTGCATCTACTCTTACGCCAGGGCCAGTTGGTAACTCCCACTTCGTGATCTGACCTGGCGCTGGCAAGAAATTGCGCCCCGGATCTTCACCATTAATGCGAAATTCAATGGAGTGGCCGCTTATCTCGGGATCGGTAAAGCCAAGCGCCTGGCCTTCAGCGATGCGAAATTGCTGGCGCACCAAATCGATGTTGGTGACCTCTTCTGAGACCGGATGCTCCACTTGTAGCCGGGTATTAACCTCTAGAAAAGAGATTGTGCCATCGCTACCTACTAAGAATTCGCAAGTGCCGGCGCCTACATAACCAGCTTCCTTCATTATTGCTTTACTTGATTCGTATAACTGCTCAATCTGCGCTGCGGTTAGAAAGGGCGCGGGCGCCTCTTCCACTAACTTCTGATGGCGACGTTGCAAAGAACAATCACGAGTTGAGATGACCACGGCAGTGCCAAATTGATCTACTAATACCTGAGTTTCAACATGGCGAGGTTTATCAAGATAGCGCTCAACAAAGCATTCGCCTCGGCCAAATCCCGAGATGGCTTCGCGCACTGCCGAGGCATATAACTCAGGAATCTCTTCCAAGGTTCGAGCCACCTTTAAGCCACGTCCACCTCCGCCATGTGCCGCCTTAATTGCAATTGGTAGCCCATATTCTTTGGCAAATTCGATTACCTCTTTATCGGAGCTAACTGGATCCTTAGTTCCGGCCACAAGTGGCGCACCAACTTTGGCTGCAATCTTGCGCGCTGAAACCTTATCGCCGAGCGCACGGATTGCCGCCGGTGGTGGACCAATCCAGGTTAAACCGGCGGCAATTACCGCCTCTGCAAAATCTGCATTCTCGGAGAGAAATCCATAACCAGGATGAACCGCATCTGCACCAGAGAGCTCCGCGATTTTCAACAATTTATCTATATTTAAATAGGTTTGCGCACCGGTTATACCTTTTAGGGAGTAGGCGGCATCTGCGATTGAAGCGTGGAGTGAATTCCGATCCTCGTCTGCATAAACTGCAACTGATTCCAAGCCGTGGTCTCGGCAGGCGCGGATGATGCGAACCGCAATTTCACCACGATTGGCAATCAATATCCGTTTCATGATCTTCCCATTCTTTTCACCACAGGCCACGGATAACCCAAATGCTTCAGGCTCTTTCGCAGATAGGACATCGAGATCCCCACTACATTGGTGTAATCACCATCAATTGCCGAAATAAATGGTGAGCTAAAACCATCCAAAGTAAAACCGCCTGCTACCTTCAATGGTTCTCCAGTGGCAACATAGTCATTGATCTCAGCTTCACTGAGTTGGTCAAAAGTTACTGAGGTACTAATTCGATCGGCTAATTCACGACCTTGCTTGGTATCAATAATGCAGTGCCCCGTATGGAGTACGCCGGTTTTGCCACTTAGCCGCCTTGCCCGGGCGATTGCGATATCGACAGTCTCAGGTTTTCCAAAAGATTCGCCTTCGAATTCGAAAGTCGAATCACATGCAATGATGATGGCATCTCCCGATACTTGATCTAAGACAGTATGGGCTTTGGTTATAGCAAGTGCGATCACCATATCTTTCGGAGGCATCGAACTGAATTGCTCACTCTCCTCATCGACATGGCTCACCAGTATCTCCGGATGTAAGCCGGCGCCCTCAAGTAAACGCTTACGGGAAGGTGATTGAGAGGCGAGAATCAAACGCATTTATATGTTTCGTCCAGCACCAAATCGGATGGCTTGTGGCATGGTCTGTCGCATCTGTGGCTGCGCCCAAGTGCTTCGCTTTACAAATGGCTCTCGCACCACACGTTTATGTTGCGCGACTATTTGATTGATGATGGTCAATTCTTCTGGTGTTGGATTGCCACTTATTATCTGAAAACGAGAACTCATAGCGGGATGTTTCCGTGTTTCTTAGGTGGTAAAGAGTCGCGTTTGGTCTTTAAGGTTCGGAGTACTTTTGTGATGTACTCACGGCTCTGATTTGGTTCGATGACCGCATCAACAATGCCACGTTCGGCAGCGTTGTAGGGGTTGGCCAAACTCTCGTTGTATTCCGCAACCAATTTGGCGCGTAGCGCATCAGGATCTTTAGACTCGGCGATCTCCTTACGGTAAAGGATATTTACCGCTCCTTGCGCGCCCATGACGGCAATCTCTGAGGTCGGCCAAGCAAAGACCACATCGCCACCGATTTGCTTAGAACCCATGACAATATAAGCGCCACCATATGCCTTTCGAGTCACTAGCGTTACAAGTGGAACCGTGGCTTCGGCATAGGCATATAGCAATTTAGCACCGCGTCGAATGATGCCATCCCATTCCTGCTCGGTTCCCGGCAGGAAACCGGGTACATCTACCAGAGTAATTATGGGAATATTGAAGGAGTCGCAGAAACGCAAGAACCGCGCCGCCTTCTCCGATGAATCAATATCGAGAGTTCCTGCCAACTGCTGAGGTTGATTAGCAATAATTCCTACGCTCTCGCCCTCAATTCGGCCAAATCCAACAATGATATTTGGTGCGAAATTTGCATGTACCTCTAAGAATTCACCTTCATCCAATAGCGCATGTATGACAGTCTTCATGTCGTACGGCTGATTTGGTGAATCAGGAATCAAAGTATCCAGTGCGCTATCAGTAGCTTTACGTGCCAAAGTTTCAGTTGGAGGTAGATGTGGTGCGCCATCCATATTGTTGCTCGGTAAATATGAGAGCAATGCTTTTACGTAATCAATTGCATCTGCTTCAGATTCGGCTAAGTAATGGGCATTTCCGGTCTTTGAAGCATGGGTATGAGCACCCCCAAGTTCTTCCATCCCAACTTCTTCGCCAGTCACAGTTTTGATTACATCTGGCCCCGTAATAAACATGTATGACTTCTCATTAACCATAACAGTAAAGTCAGTAAGTGCTGGCGAGTAGGCTGCACCACCGGCGCAGGGACCAAGCACTAAAGTGATCTGTGGAATTACACCCGAAGCTCGGGTGTTCAATCTGAATATATGCCCATATCCGCCGAGGGCTTGAACACCCTCTTGGATTCGCGCACCTCCAGAATCATTGATTCCAATTAATGGAATACCGTTTTTAAGGGCAAACTCCATGATCTTTCGAATCTTCTCCGCCATAACCTCACCGAGTGAGCCGCCAAAGATCGTGAAGTCTTGCGAGTAGACCGCAACACTGCGACCATCGATGGTGCCAAAGCCAATAACAACTCCATCTCCATATGGGCGATATTTCTCCATGCCAAATGAATAGGAGCGATGGCGAGCAAACTCATCCATTTCTTGGAAGGAACCTTCATCTAGCAGCAGAGCGATGCGCTCGCGGGCAGTCAACTTACCTTTGGCATGTTGCTTGGTTACTGCGGTTTCAGAAGCGGCGTGCACCGCTTCATCTAGTCGGGCGCGTAAATCTTCGATTTTTCCGGCGGTGGTTCTCAGATCCTTGCTCATGGACTTAACTTACCTGCTATGGGGATTGATGGCCTAAATGTTGAGCTGATAAATTCGAAAGTTGCGCAATACTGGCGAGTAATCGTGACCGAAGAAACTACTTCGACGCAAATTGATTTGGCGAATAACTTTCATCCAGGTGATGTTTTGGTTGCGGAATTTCAGAGTGCAGGTCGCGGTAGATTGGATCGCAAGTTCATAGTGCCACCTCGAAAAGGTCTAACCTTTTCCTGCGCCATTGATTTAACTGGTCCAATATTGGAAGATATAAATTGGATTCCCTTGATTGCGGGAGTAGCAACAGCTCGTGCTATCAATGAATATTTCCAGCAAAAACTGGTGCAACTTAAATGGCCAAATGATTTGTTAATTGAGGGAAAAAAAGTTGGCGGCATATTAAGCGAACGAATTAATTTCGGCGAAGTTGGTGGCGTAATTGTTGGTATTGGGTTGAATGTCTTTCAATCAACCGAAGAGCTGCCGATCTCTGATTCGGTATCTTTACATATGTTCGGTGAGGTAGATCGCAACCAATTACTCATCAAGATCCTAAATCATTTGGGCCATTCAATAATGCAGATACCGCTAGAGAAAGATAATTATCGAGCCAATTGCGCCACTATCGGTAATTTAGTGAGAGCAGAGCTTCCGGGTGGTCAATTGATTGAGGATCAGGCAATCGGAATCTCAGAGAATGGCTCATTGCTTCTACGCTCTCGCGAAGT
>CAZZLH010000002.1:0-13401 GCA_964654815.1 uncultured Actinomycetes bacterium | reverse complement strand
AAGATGAGCCATAAGATGAGCAAGTGGGCGGACCTTTCCCTAAAGTAGGAGTAATCGGCGCTGGACAGTTAGCGCAGATGATGTTGGCGCCAGCTGCTGCTCTGGGTGTGGAGCTCATAACTCTGGCTAACTCATCAGAAGATTCTGCAGCGCAAAGTGCGCCCCATGTCGTAGGTGATTTCAAAGATCTTGCAGTGGTTAGGAACTTCGCAGCTAATTGCGATCTCATCACCTTCGAACACGAGTTGATCCCAATCTCAATAATTAGAACCTTAGAACGCGAAGGCATCAGGTGCTATCCCACCTCCGATGCCTTTCAATACTCACAAGATAAGGCGCTCATGCGCGAAAAGTTGGCTGAACTACCAAATCCCAAATGGCAAGTGGTCGATAGCGCGATTGATTGGGAATATCCAGCGATAGCCAAAGCTATCTCTGGTGGGTATGACGGCAGAGGAGTTTGGCGGGTAAATTCGAAGGATGAGCTGGACCACTTATTACGCTCTGTCCCAAAACTGATTTTGGAAGAACTAATTGATTTTGACTTCGAAATCGCTGTGATGGTTGCGAGATCAGCACATGGTCAGGCTGCAACATGGGCGCCCACCAAAACTGTCCAACGTGATGGCATCTGTGTTGAGACCATAACCCCGGTCCCAGAATTCAACTCTGATCAATCTCAGGCAGCACAGCAATTAGCGTTACAGATCGCAAATAAGATTCAACTTATCGGAGTCATGGCGGTTGAGATGTTCGTCAAAGGAGACAAATTATTTATAAATGAGTTGGCGCTTCGTCCACATAACTCAGGACATTGGAGTATTGAGGGATCGATAACCAGCCAGTTCGAACAACATTTACGTGCCATCTTGGATCTTCCTTTGGGTGATACTGCGATGATTTCGGATTGGGCGGTTATGGGCAACATTCTGGGCGGCGAGAAGAGCGATATGTATCGCCCGTATTTGCATTTGATGGCACGTACGCCAGCGCTTAAATTTCACCAATATCGCAAAGCTGTGAGGCCAGGGCGAAAGATTGGTCATGTAACTATGACCGGAGGTAACCTCGTAGACTTGCGCAAAGAGGTAGCACACGCGGTTGCATATATGAGCGGAGAGATAGATGAATGATGTAGCAATCATCATGGGTTCTGACTCTGATTGGCCAACCATGGAAGGCGCTGCCAAGGTACTTGATGAGCTTGGCATCTCTTATTCAGCAGAGGTGATCTCGGCCCATCGAATGCCCGATGAGATGGCTGAATTTGCAAGAAGCGCCGCAAATAATGGTTACAAAGTAATCATTGCTGGCGCTGGCGGTGCGGCTCATCTACCTGGAATGGTGGCATCACTTACTTCGCTTCCAGTAATTGGAGTTCCAGTGCCGCTTTCGAACTTAGATGGGATGGATTCACTCTTATCGATTGTGCAGATGCCAGCAGGAGTACCGGTAGCAACAGTTGGTATTGGTAATGCAAAGAATGCAGGAATCTTAGCGGCCAGAATTTTGGCGCTATCCAACAAAGAGATCCAATCAAAGGTTGAATCCGCTATGAAGGAGTTGAATCAAGAGGCTAAAGCTAAAGGCGCTGCGTTAAAAGCCAGACGCTCTCAGAAGACTGGGTTTTAGCTTCGTTTCTTATATTCGATAGCAGGGCAACGATCCATAATTGCAAGTAGTCCAGCTGCCTCTGCTCTGGCAACTGCCGCCTCATCTATCACATCTAATTGAAGCCATACCGCCTTGGCGCCAATTGCAATTGCCTCATCCACAACTTTGCCCACCAAATTAGAGTTAACAAAACAATCCACCACATCGATAGGAAATGGGATTTCCGCCAGAGTTTTATAGCCCATTTCGCCGTGCACGGTCTCGGCTCGTGGATAAACCGGCACAATGCGATGACCTTTATCTTGCAGTAATTTGGCAACCCGATAAGCAGCCCGCTCTGGATTATTTCCCAGGCCAACCACGGCCCAATTTTTCAAAGCCAAAACTTGATCAATGGTTTGGTCATTAAAGCTCATTGCAACATTCACACTCCAGCGCGACCGAGCGCGTGAAATTCCCAGCCGGCTGCCTGCCACATATCTCTATCTAGCGCATTTCGTCCATCAAGGATGCGAGGGCTACGAACCAGACTCTTTAGCGCCACAGGATCTATTTCGCGATATGCCTTCCATTCGGTCAGATGAAGGATCAGATCCGCGCCGGCGACACATGCTTCAACACTTTCGGCGAAATTTAGCGCGGGGAAACGTCGTTTTGCAGGCTCAATCGCCTTTGGATCATGAACTACAACTTGAGCGCCAGCTTCATGAATCTGTGTGGCGATATCCAGTGCGGGAGAGTCGCGAACATCATCACTATCTGGCTTAAATGCCGCACCAAGTACTGCGATCTTGAAGGATTTCAGATCAACTCCCAATTCAGCACGAACTACATCTATAACTCTTTGACGCGCTCGTAAATTTATCGAGTCAATCTCTCTTAAGAATTCCAACGCCGGTGATGCGCCGAGCTCTTCTGCTCGAGCCATGAAGGCGCGGATATCTTTCGGTAGACAACCTCCGCCAAAGCCAATGCCTGCCTGGAGGAATCTGTGGCCAATTCTGGGGTCGTATCCGATCGCTTTAGCTAAGACCGTGACATCACCACCTGCTGCCTCGCAGACCTCAGCCATAGCATTGATGAAAGATATCTTCGTAGCGAGGAATGAATTAGCTGCAACTTTAACGAGCTCGGCGGTGGGTAGATCAGCTCGGACCCAAGGCGTATCTTCTGCGAGGTTCTTGGCGTAGACCTCTTTTAATATTCTTTCAGCGCGGTCAGAGGTGACACCCACAACCAATCGATTGGGGTGGAGCGTATCTTCAACCGCAAAACCTTCACGCAAGAACTCGGGATTCCAAGCAAGCTCTAGATGCTCAGGCATCGATTTATTTAATTGCTCTGCTGTGCCAACCGGAACCGTCGATTTTCCGACTAATAATGAGCCAGCTTTCGCTACTTTTGCCACCTCGACAAAGGCGGAGTTAACAAAACTCAGATCAGCAGCTAAGCCATCATTTCTTTGGGGCGTACCGACACAGATAAAGTGCACATCACAATCGGAAATCTGAGTGTAATCACTGGTGAAGGTCAATCTCCCAGATTTCACATGCTTTGCCAATAGTTCGGGTAGCGCAGGTTCGTAGAATGGTAATTCGCCATTTGATAATTTTTTTATCTTCTCGGCATCGCTATCTAATCCAATTACTTGAAAGCCGAGTTCAGCCATGCATGCGGCATGGGTGGCTCCTAGGTAGCCGGTACCGACTACAGATAACTTCAGCACAAGAGGAGTTTAACTACTTGAGCGCACCGCAAGGATTCTCACTAGCGGTGCGGGTCTTAAATTTATCGATGATGGAAGGTGAAGGAGAGGCGCTACTGCTGGTTTTTGATTTTGCACCAGTTGTGGTGCTGGGCGTTGGCTTTACTTCATCGACTATCGGTAGATCATTCTTAAGTCGATCAAACAATTCTGGGGCCAATATCTCATCCCAGATAACCACAGAGCCAACCCCATCATAGAAACCATTGGCATTTCCAAGCGGGACGGTCAAGGTGCGCAGTTTTCCGGGCGTTAAATTCTTTATTTGTTTTGCCAAGGTCACGATATCTCCTTGGTTTAAGGTCTCATCAGTCTTGACAGTACTGAAGATGGCAGAGATCAAATTCTTCATTTTTATTGGATTTAGCAGGACGCCCGAACTTGTGGCTTTTCGGAAAACTGCAGATACGAATTGTTGTTGACGTTGCATACGCCCGAGATCTCCCATGCCATCAAAATCTCTAGTGCGGACGTATTTCAATGCTTCGATTCCATCAAGATTGTGAACACCCGCTGCCAATACCAAGTGGCTCTTAGGGTCATTAATTGCTTTCTTCGTACAAACTTGAATTCCACCAAGTGCATCTACCACATTCTTAAAGCCAGCGAAGTTAACCTCTACATAGTGGTCAATGCGTAGATTCATCTTCTTCTCTAAAGTCTGTGTAAGTAATGCAGCGCCACCCCAAGCGAAAGCAGAGTTCAGCTTGCCAGGTTGCTCGTTTATTTGAGTCTTTCCATCTAGACCTATGTGTGCAGGGATGGTCACCAAACTATCTCGGGGCAAAGAGATGATTACTGCCTTATCTCGAGATTTACTGATGTGTACCAGCATCATGGTGTCAGAGCGCGCTCCAGCAGCAGACTTAACCGAACCAACTCGGAGTTGTTTTAACTCTGCCTTGGTAAGTCCTTCACGGGTATCGGATCCGACCACCAAGTAATTAACTGCGCTCGATGCCTTCTCAGGTCGATTCTTCAAATTATCGAAGACACTAACTCGACTGATTGCTCCACTAATTCTGCCTAGCCCCAACCAAGCAAATCCAGAAACTAGGACAATTCCTATTGAAGTCCAAGTTAGGATTTTGATTGAACGAGGTGAATTCACGCCGAAAGCCTACAAGAGTAGCTGCGACGCGATAGCGTTTCCCTGCTATGACAAAGGTCAATCTCAGCGCAGTCTCAGTAATTCTTCCAGTCGTGAATGAGGAACTTTATTTAGAGCGCGCGGTAGCCGCCATTTTGGCGCAGGATTATCCAGGTCAATTAGAAGTAGTTTTGGCAGTTGGCCCATCAAAAGATCGCACACTCGAATTGGCTAATTCGATCGCGCAGAAAGATGAGAGAGTAAAGGTGATTGATAATCCAAGCGGCAAGACTGCTGCTGGTTTGAATCTAGCTATCAAGCACTCCAACTTTCCGATAATTGTTCGAGTTGATGGCCATGCCAATATTCCAAAGGATTACATCTCTATCGCACTCTCCCTGCTAGCAGAGACTGGCGCAGTGAATGTGGGCGGCGTGATGGCGGCTGAAGGTCAGAGCGCTTTTGAGAGAGCGGTAGCTGGAGCAATGCGAAGCCCCCTAGGAGTAGGCGCAGCAAAGTTTCACACTGGCGGCCAAGCAGGTGAGGTAGATACGGTCTATCTCGGTGTATTCCAACGCGATGCGCTACTTGCCGTTGGAGGTTTCGATGAGCATTTCACAAGGGCGCAAGATTGGGAATTGAATTATCGATTGAGAAAAAATGGAGGAAAGATCTACTTTGATCCTCGTCTTACAGTGACTTATCGACCACGAAGATCTTTTAGTGCATTAGCTAAGCAGTATTTTGAATATGGGCGTTGGCGACGAGTTGTCACGCGGACGCATCAAGGAACCATAAATCTCAGATATTTGGCGCCACCCGTAACTTTGATTGGTACCTTGATTTCCTTGGTACTTGGCATGGTTCATCCAATTTTTTTCTTGCCCGCAATCGCATATGCCGCATTTCTCTTGATTGGTGCGATGGTGATTGGAAAATCACTTATAGAGCGAATTTATTTGCCTTTTATCCTGCTAACCATGCAGATGAGTTGGGGATTAGGTTTCATAACCTCTTCAAGGCGGTTAGTCAGGTAACCTTAAGCGCATGGAACGCCCGGTAGAGGTCTACGAACCATTTAAGGCCAGCCTGCCCCCAATAAGACGCTATTGGCGCTCTCTCTGGGCCCGTCGATCTTTTATCTACGAGTACTCCAAATCGGATTTACGCACCAGCAATTACGATTCAATCTTCGGCCAACTATGGTTGATCCTCAATCCATTGCTGCTATCAGGCGTCTATTTTCTATTGATCGTCATTATTGCCGGAAATGCGGATAAATTTAGGTACGCCCATCTGACTTCTAGTTTATTTCTTTTCTATTTGGTGAGTAATGCCATGAATAATGGCACTAAATCGGTCACCACCGGCCAGAAGTTGATACTAAACACCGCATTCCCACGGATAGCCCTGCCATTTTGTGCCGCGATTGTGGCTTTCTTTAGGTTTCTTCCTACTTTGCCGGTCTTCTTGCTAATCAAATTGGCACTTGGCATTGAGTTTGGTTGGCAGATGCTTTGGGGTTTATTGATTATCGTCATAGCACTGATATTTGGCCTTGGCATATCGATCTTGATCTCTGCCGCAAATGTCTATTTCCGAGATATCACCAGTTTCTTGCCGTACCTCAACCGAACTCTGCTCTACATCTCACCAGTTCTTTATGAGGCAGCTAAGGTGCCAAGACGGATCGCATTCATCAAAGAGATAAATCCTTTCTACCCAATATTGGATTCGTGGTCACGAGTGATGGTTCATAACGAGTCTCTAATTTGGGGCGATGTGGCAAAGGCTGCCGCTTGGGCTTTTGGTACTTTCTTAATCGGAACTTATTTCTTCCTATCCAGAGAGCGAGAGTTTGCCGTTCGTGTCTAACATCTCTCATAAATCTGGCGAACTCGCCGTTTCAGTGCAAAATCTGGGACTGATATACCGCACCACAATTGATAAGAAAGCATCCTTGCCCTCGCGGATCAAAAGCTTTGGCCGAGGTAGAAAACAGACTCGAATTGTTAACGCCTTAAACTCCGTGAATCTTGATGTTGATTACGGTTCTGTGCTTGGCGTGATTGGCGCAAATGGCGCGGGCAAATCAACATTAATGCGAGTGATTAGTGGCATCTTGCCGCCCACATCTGGTCGAGTTGAGGTGTATGGAAAAGTTTCCACCTTGCTAGCCCTAGGAATTGGCTTCAACCCAAAATTAACCGGGCGCGAGAATGTGCTGCTAGGTGGTCTTGCGGCAGGACTGACTAGAAAGCAGATCGATGAGTATTTTGATGAGATCGCTGATTTCGCCGAACTAGGGGATGCGATCGATGCGCCGATGCGTACCTATTCATCAGGCATGTATGCCCGACTTGGTTTCTCTGTTGCAGTCACAGTGAAGCCAGACATTTTGATTGTCGATGAGGCGCTAAGCACCGGAGATGCCCGATTTAAGGAGAAGAGCCTTAACAAACTAAAAGAATTGCGTAGCGATAATCGCGCCTTAATATTAGTAAGCCATGCACTTGGCACGGTAAGAGAGATTTGTAATGAGGTGGCCTGGCTTAATAAGGGCAAACTGATTCAGCGCGGTATGCCAAATGATGTGGTCGATGCTTATCAAGATTTTCTCGCGGTCGGAAAGAGCGCCGTTATAAATGAGGATGTCTAGAAATAGGCCATACCGGCTACTTCGCTCTTCACTACTAAGAGTCCTAAGAGTCCTAAGAGTCCTAAGAGTCCTAAGTATCCTAAGTATCCAAGTGATTCTGCTTGGCGCGCTCCCCACAGCGGTAAATGCAAGTACTAGTTTCACTTTCTCGGGAAGCGGATTGGGCCACGGTGTGGGGTTAAGCCAGATTGGCGCCAAGGTCATGGCGCAAGAGGGAAAGAGCGCTGAAGAGATATTGAAGTATTACTTCACTGGCGTGGTCATCGAGCCAGTCGCTGATTGGTATGACGTCAGAGTCAACATCGGCCACGAATTAATCAGTGCAAATCTCCAATTAGTCAGCAACACCGGTTATTTAAAGATCAATGATTATGTGATTACCGATCGACAGAGCATCGCTACTTTTAGATATACCGATTCGGGTATCACCACAATCGTTCGTAAGTCCCGTGCGATTGTGGCGAATCTACCTGCAGTACCAGAGATAACGATCCAGTGGAGCGGTACTCGATTTCTTGAGGGAGATAGCGCAGTGGTGGCCTTCAATCCCGGTAAATCTGTGCGTTATGCATATGGGCAGATAAATCTAAAAGTTGTTGGCAAGCGATTTGAGGCGACAAATACGGTCCGGCTCAAGGATGAATATCTTTACGGTATCTCCGAGGTTTCTTCGGCTTGGCCAACAGAGGCGCTTAGAGCCCAGGCAATCACCGCTCGTAGTTATGCCATGTCCAAAGCTGGTATTTATCGCGCGAGTTGTGATTGCGATCTGTACGGAACAATCCAAGACCAACTCTTTGTCGGCATTGCGAAGATTTCAGAACCACGTTTCGGTAAATTCTGGAAGGCAGCAGTCGACGACACGATTTTCGATGAGGATCATGGCCTAGCTATGACGTACATGGGCAATCCCATCAGCGCTTATTACTCCTCTTCAACCGGTGGCCTTACCGAGAGCGCACTGAATGCCTTTGGTACCGATGTGGAGTATCTGCAACCGGTTACTGATTTGGCGAGTTTGGACCCGAAGGCCAATCCGCGATACAACGCTTGGACGCGCACCATAAGTGGTGCAGTTGTGGCCAAAGCATTTGCCTTGCTTGATGTAGCAACATTGGAGATAAAAGGTAAACGGATAGAAGCAACAAGTTTCACCGGCGCCAAAGCATCCCTGCGCCTTGAAACTTTTAGATCTAGAACTGGATTGCCGAGCCCCTTCTTCGTGATCGGCTAGTTGCTATTTGATAATTCAAAGACAAATTCTGTGAATTATGGTTTTAATACGATGCGGATTGGATTGCCAATTTTTTGCGATAGCTTAGATAGCGCGCTCTCTGCCTGTGCCAATGGCAATATCTCTGAGACCGACGCCGATAGATCCAATTGACCAGTACGGGCAAATTCAATTAATTGATGGATGTGCTCTGGTTCAGAGCCATAGTGCCCGAGAATCTGGGTACGCATATATGTAAATGCCATATCACTTGGGATGACAATGGGTTCATTTGCGATACCTACGATGATAAGTCGCCCAGCTTCACCTAATAATGTGAGCGCCTGCTTTCGAACTTGTGGCACGCCCGCGAAATCGAAGGCAGCGTTAAGCCCACGGTGGCTCTTCAATTCGGGATCATCTGGCGAAAAGGCAAAATCCGCACCTCTTTTTAGCGCATTTTCACGAGCATCTTCTCGCGGATCGATTGCTATGACTTTGCTACAACCGATTAATTTTAAAAGTTGTACCGCATGTATTCCTAAGCCACCAATTCCAAATACCGCAACGCGCTCACCTGATCGAATCTTTCCGGTGGTTGAGATTGCCGCCCAAGGAGTTGAAACCGCATCAGGAATTATCGCTGCCTGTTCGAATGGCAGATTTTCAGGAATCTTCACCACTAATGGCGCTTTGGCGATCACATACTCGGCAAATCCACCGTCGTAATCAAATCCTAAGGTTTTCAATTGGTTGAGATCGTTGCGCTCACCTGCAATCAGTAATACCCGATCACCTATAGCCAAATTTGTTACATTAGAGCCAATTTGATCAACGACACCTGCCACCTCATGGCCCAAAGTGACCTGATCGCCATTTAAGTATGCAGGGGAGAGGATGCCATCTAAAAAATGGACATCCGATAGACAAACTCCGGCAGCGGCGACTTTTATGCGAACTTCTCCAACGTTTACCACTGGATCTGGGACCTCTACAACTTCAAATTTTCGAGTAGAGACTGTGATTCGCCCAGCTTTCATTTGATTTTCCCTTGCGCTCGATTTATTAAAGTCACAACTGCAGCGCCAAAGTTAGCAAATGCTGGATTTGTAGTTTGACCTGCGCGATAACGCGCCCAGATCTGTTGAATGATTACTGCTAATCTGAATAATCCAAAGACCTCATAAAAAGTAAAGTCATCACATTTTCGGTTGCTCAATTGCAGGTATCTGCTGATGAATTCTGCTCTAGTTGGCATGCCAGGTAAATCGCTGGGCTGTCGACGTAATGATGCAAAGGCTGGCTCATCGTCCCGGTCGACCCAATATGCCAAAGCCGAACCTAGATCCATTAAGGGATCCCCGACCGTGGCAAGCTCCCAATCCAAAACGCCTACCAGTGATTTCTTCTCAAGATCAAAGACCATATTATCGATGCGCCAATCGCCATGAATGATGCAAGAGCCAACATCATCAGGTTGGTTGGCCGCTAGCCAGCTCATAACTGCTGCACCATCTGGCACATCCTCCGTTAGCGCATTTCGATAACGTTTTGACCAGCCCTCCACTTGGCGATTTACATATCCGCTACCTTTATTAAGCTCTTGTAGGACAGTTGCATCAACCGAATGTAATTGCGCCAATCCCGAGACCAGTGCCTCTGCCATCACGGAGATATCTACTGCGGTGACCTCATTCGGGATCTCTCGGCGAAAAATCTGACCCTCAACTCGTTCCATGACATAAAAATCCGAACCCATGATTGTCTGATCTTCACAAAGTGCCACCAACGTTGGAACCAACTGATAAACCGGTTTCAATCTTGATTGAATCAGAAACTCGCGCTTCATGTCATGGGCAGAGATTGCTTTGGTGCCAATTGGTGGTCGACGCAGCACTAATTGTCGATCAGGATATTCCAAAAGGTAGGTGAGATTCGATGCACCGCTGCTAAATTGAAAAACGTTTGGCAGAGTGTCCTCATCAATATCTATATAAGGGGCTAACCAACTTTGCATTTTGATAACATCAAAACGATCCTCTTCGCGGACCGAAGTCAGCTCGCTCATTTTAGATATGGATTTAGCTCTAAACGCGCGATGTCACGGAGATGAACTTCATCTGGTCCATCGACAATTCTGAGCGCTCTAACCCCGGCATACATGGCCGCAAGCGGGGTATCTTGACTTACTCCAGCGCCGCCAAAACTCTGAATCGCCCGATCAATTATTCGCTCTGCCATCTGCGGAATCGCAACTTTGATGGCAGCGATCTCTTTTCGCGCCTGCTTAGCGCCCTGGTTATCGATAATCCATGCCGCTTTTAATACCAGCAATCGCGCTTGTTCGATATCGATTCGAGCTTGTGCTATCCATTGTTGGATTACACCTTGATGTGCCAATTCTTTACCAAATGGTGCGCGAACCAGGCTCCGTTTTATCATCAGTGAGAGCGCACGTTCTGCCATGCCAATAGCCCGCATGCAGTGATGGATCCGACCCGGGCCAAGGCGGGCCTGCGCCAATGCAAATCCTTCGCCTTCCCCACCTAAGAGATTGCTCTTGGGAACTATGACATCTGTAAAAGTTACTTCGGCATGGCCATGTTGATCTACAAATCCAAAAACTGTCAGATTTCGAACCACTTTTACACCAGGTGTATCAATTGGGACCAAGATCATCGATTGTTGAGTGTAAGGATCTGCAGCCGGGTTGGTCTTACCCATCACGATGAGAATTGCACAACGTGAATCCATGGCACCTGTGGTCCACCATTTCCTGCCATTGATTCGATAATTCTCACCCTCGCGCACAATCTCAGCTTTTATATTGCGCGCATCGCTCGATGCCACATCTGGCTCAGTCATCGCAAAAGCGGAACGAATCTCTCCATCTAAAAGCGGCTTTAGCCATCGCTCTTTCTGTTCCGCGGTACCGAACATATCGAGCAGTTCCATATTGCCGGTATCTGGGGCGGCACAATTGATTACCTCAGGAGCTATCTCGTGCGACCATCCTGTGATCTCTGCCAGTGTCGCATAATCTGTAACGCTTAGACCATGGCCATAATGCGGTAGAAAGAGATTCCATAATCCCAATTCACGCGCCTTCGATTTAAGCTCTTCAATGACTTTTGGCAATCCATGAGGATTTCCCGCAGCAATTAACTCCTGGCGTTGGCGATGGTAAGTATCTTCCGCAGGCAGGATCTGCTCATCCATAAAGGCTTGAAGTTTTGCCGCATATTCGCTTGCCTTGGGGCTTAGGCTGAAATCCATACAACTACCATACGCATACTTCTAGGAAAATTGGAGAGACCATGAGCATTCTGAATCGCTTTCGTTTAGATGGAAAGGTCGCTGTCGTCACTGGAGCATCATCTGGACTAGGTGTGGCATTTGCCAAAGCGCTCGCAGAGGCGGGAGCTGATCTCGTGCTCGGTGCAAGACGATTTGAGCGCCTTGCTGATACCGGTGCTTTGGTAGAAGCTGCAGGTAGAAAGTTTGTGGCAAAGCAGACCGATGTCACGCAACCAAATGATTGTGATCAACTAATTGCTCTGGCGATTGAGAAGTTTGGCCGGGTTGATATCCTGGTAAATAATGCTGGTGTTGGCACTGCAGTACCTGCCACCCGCGAAACTCCTGAGCAGTTCAAGGGAGTACTTGATATCAATCTCTTTGGTGCTTATTGGATGGCACAAGCATTTGCCAGGGCAAATACCAATGGCGGCGTGATCGTTAATATTTCAAGCGTGCTGGGATTAAAACCACAAGGACTACCGCAGGCAGCTTACGCATCTAGCAAAGCGGGGCTAATTGGTTTGACCCGTGATTTGGCAGCGCAGTGGACTGGACGTAAGAAGATTCGAGTAAATGCGCTCGCACCAGGTTTCTTTCCCTCAGAGATGAGCGATGAATTGCCTAAAGAGATGGTCGAAGCGGTCAAAGCATTTACACCGGCAGGTCGTATGGGTGATCCGGAGGAGTTGGCTGCGACATTGATCTGGCTAGTAAGTGATGCCTCGAGCTATGTAACAGGAATTACCGTGCCAGTTGATGGCGGATTGGTAATGCCTTGATTACCAATTAAATTTCAATTTACTTTATCTATTTACTTTTCTATTTACTTTAGTCAAAGTGAAATCAATTTTTATGAAGCACGGAGTTTAATCCACCCCAAGTACCGGTTTTAGAAAGTACCTCCAACGCACCACTTTGCGAATTCCTTCTAAAGAGCAGGTTATTACCGCCACTTAACTCTGCCGCTTTAACCACTTTGCCATCCGGCAAGGTGACTTTTGCGGCGGCAGTCAGATAAGTTCCGGCTTCAACTACGCAGTTATCGCCGAGTGAGATTCCAAGTCCGGAATTTGCGCCAAGCAGTGACTTCTTGCCAATAGAGATAACCTCTTTACCGCCGCCAGATAGAGTGCCCATAATCGATGCACCGCCTCCGATATCACTGCCATCATCGACTACAACACCAGCAGAGATTCTGCCTTCAACCATCGATGCACCAAGTGTTCCGGCATTGAAATTGACGAATCCTTCATGCATAACAGTGGTGCCAGGCGATAGGTATGCACCTAAACGCACCCGATCCGCATCGGCGATTCGAACACCCGAAGGAATTACATAATCGACCATTCGGGGAAACTTATCTACTGAATAGACTGTTACTTGGCCATGTTTAGCACGCAACTTGGCGCGAACAGATTCAAAACCTTCGACTTGGCATGGCCCATGATTGGTCCAAACCACATTTGTAAGCAATCCGAAGATTCCCTCTAAAGATAAACCGTGAGGCTTGATTAAGCGATGGGAGAGCAGATGAAGTCGAAGATAGGCATCTTTGGCATCGGCTGGCGCTTTATCAGTATCAATCTCGATTGATACTAGCTCTCGCTTAACGCCTCTGATCTCATCGACCCCAGAGAGTCCAACCAGATCAGATGATGGCTCGCCACTTATTTGTCCGAGCTGCGGATTTGGATACCAAACATCGAGTACTGAGGTTCCATCCAATGAGACCGTGGCTATTCCGTGACCGGATGCGATAG
>CAZZLH010000001.1:104605-111458 GCA_964654815.1 uncultured Actinomycetes bacterium | reverse complement strand
GGCGTGGATTGGAATGTCATCTTCTTGTTGCTGGGAATGATGATCATTGTAAGTGTCATTCATAAGACCGGTATTTTTGAGTTTCTTGCCATAAAAGCGATTCAACTCTCTAAAGGTGACCCTCGGAAATCACTAGCGTACCTTGCAGTGCTTACTGGGTTTGCCTCGGCGCTACTTGATAACGTCACCACAATATTGCTTGCGGTGCCAATGACTTTATTTGTCTGTAAATTTCTAAGGGTAAATCCAGCTCCTTTTATACTGGTGCAAGTCTTTGCATCAAATATTGGTGGCGCCGCTACATTGATTGGAGATCCACCAAATATCATCATTGCTAGCAAAGCCAATTTGAGCTTTGTTTGGTTCTTGGAGCATATGGCTCCTATCGCATTCTTGGCGCTATTTGCCTGTATTCCGTTATGGCTTTTCCTTTTCAAGAAGGAATTAGTAAATGATGAATCTGCTAGGTCGAGCATCGCCCAACTAGATGCGAATTCACGAATTACCGATAAGCGACTCTTGATTAAATCTTTAGTGGTAATGGCACTGGTTTTGATCGCCTTTATGTTGCATACGGTCTTACATGTTGAACCTGCTGTGATTGCTTTATTCGGTGCGGGAGTACTTGTGGCTTGGAGCGGGTTGAAGCCAAAAGATTATGTCGCTGATATCGAGTGGGGCACTTTGGTTTTCTTCGTAGGTTTATTCATAATGGTAGGTGCGTTAACCAATGTTGGTGCGCTCAGTAACTTCGCTAATTACTTGAAAGAGTTATTTGGCGATAACGTGCCGCTTGCCTCATTCTCAATTCTCGGTATTTCCGCGGTGGTATCTGGTGTAGTGGATAACATCCCTTACGTAGCTTCAATGACGCCCGTGGTTGGGGAAATTGCGGTTGGGCTAATTGAGCGTTCTCAAAACGCGCTTTGGGTAGCCTTGGCATTCGGTGCAGATTTTGGCGGTAACGCCACGATTATCGGTGCTAGCGCCAATGTGGTTGCAATTGGTCTAGCCAAGAAGAATGGAATTCACATCTCCTTCTGGCAATTTGCCAAGTATGGAATCCCCACAACTCTGCTCTCTATCTTGATTGTGGTGCCATTTCTGCAGATATTTTATTTATAGCTAAGTGTTATTTGGCTGCCGCAAATCCTCTATCTAGATCTGCTTTTATATCCGCAAAATCTTCAATTCCGATACTTAAGCGAATCATGCCCGGATTGATTCCGGCATCACGCATTCCCTCTTCACCTAATTGTGAGTGGGTGGTTGATGCAGGGTGAATCACCAATGAGCGCACATCACCGATATTTGCGACATGTCTAAATAATTTCATCGCTTCAACAAATTTCATGCCTGCTGCTTTGCCACCTTTGATCTCAAAGGACATCACTGCACCGCCACCTTTAGGCGCGTACTTTTGCTGATTCTTGTACCACTCAGAGTTGGGCAAACCGCAGTACATCACTTGCGCCACCTGCGGATGGCTTGCAAGATACTCTGCAACCTTCTGAGCATTAGAAAGATGCTCGCGCATTCGCATCGACAAGGTTTCCATGCCTTGCGAGAGTAACCAGGCATTAAATGGTGAAACCGCAGAGCCAAAGTCTCTAAGCAATTGGACGCGCGCTTTGATTATGAAGGCCATATTGCCAACCTGTGAACCAACTCCAAAATCACGGGAATAAACCAGATTGTTATAGCTGGCATCCGGTTGGTTGAAGCCTGGGAATTTGGCTGGATACTTTGCATAATCGAAATTACCAGAATCGACAATTGCACCAATAATTGCACTGCCGTGACCCGATAGGAATTTAGTTGCGGAATGTGTGATGACATCTGCGCCATAATCAATTGGGCGCGTCACAAAAGGAGTTGCAATTGTGTTATCAACGACCCAAGGAATGCCAGCATCATGTGCAACGTTTGCGATTCCCTCGATATCTAAGGCTGCAGCTATTGGATTTGAGATACCTTCGCCAAAAAATGCCTTCGTGTTTGGCTTGATTGCGCGTTTCCAGGAATCCAAATCATTTGCATTCTCCACAAAAGTGGTCTGCACACCCCATTTTGGTAGTGTGTAATTAAGTAGGTTGTAAATTCCACCATAAACATTTCGGCTTGAGACAATATGATCGCCGGACTCGGCTAAATTCATTAGCGCCATTGCTGTAGCTGCCATGCCAGATGAGACAAGCAGAGTTCCTATTCCACCCTCCAAAATTGAGAGCCGCTGCTCCACCACATTTTGAGTGGGATTGGTCATGCGGGTGTATGAATTCCCAAACTCTTTAAGCGCAAATAAATTAGCGGCTTGCGCTGTATCTTGAAATTGATAGGCCGTAGTTTGATGTATCGGTAAATTGATCGACCCAAAACTCTGATCTGGTTGCTGGCCGGCATGAATCTGTTGAGTATTAAACGACCAATCATCGGACATTTTCTAACCCCTTTGTTATCCCTTCAGGCTAGACCTGCAACAATCTAACTTCAAGCACCGCCGCCACTTATCACCCACCCATATTTCCTGCGTAATTTCCTTGCTATTGGAGTATCCCGTGCCCTGCATTAAAGTTTCCCTCCTAACTGGCAAGGAGTTTTCCCCGTGGCAAAGAAAAACAACTTCTTCAACTGGGTTGGTTATAAGGAAGAGACTGCACCAACCAATTCAACAGTTGATCGCATCCGCGAACTTGAGTCACAACTAGCCGATTTACGTTCGCGCAGAGATATCCGCTCTCTATCAAAAGAAGAGTTTGAGATTCTAGCTACAGAGACTGCGCTAACCATGATCAAATCAGCGCAGGTTCGTGAATCAAAGGCGCAAGCGGCATCAGATCGGTTGGTAAACGAAACTCAGCGCCAGGCAAAAGAGTTACTCGAATCAGCGCAAGACAAGGCACAGTCGATTCTTAATGGTGCCGAAGCGCGTGGTCGAAAATATCTAAAAGCTGCTGAGATCGAAGCTACAGAGAAACTTGAGCAGGCAGAGCTCGCAGCGGAAGATTTGCTGGACCAGAAGAAGCGTGAGGGTTCCGCCATTTTGGGCGCAGCCAGACGCGAGGGTGAGCAGATATTAAGCGGTGCGACTCGAGATGTACTGGAATATCGCCAGTGGCTAAATGGCGTGATGGATGAGGCAACTCGACTTTACAAGATCCAAACTCAATCTCTCGATGCAGCACAAGAAGCGATACATGCAAGTAGAAATCGATTAGAGACCGCCTATGGTCGTTTGGCCGAACTTCGATCCAATGTAATTGAAAATATCAAAGAGGATGGCAAGTTGGTCACAAACCAACCTATTCGTGTAAAGAGCGAAAGAACCAAAGCCGCCATTGCGGCACCAAAGAAAAAGAAGAAAAAATCCTCTGCAAAGAAAAAATAAGTAATGATTAACCCGAAAGGGATTCGTTACATCCCCGCAATTGATGGACTACGGGCCATCGCAGTAATCGCAGTAATGCTTTATCACCTCGGATTCAAATGGATACCGGGTGGGTTCCTCGGGGTTGATCTCTTCTTTGTCATTTCCGGCTACGTAATCACAAGGTTGTTGCTAGATTCGATTCAAAGATCTGGTGGTTTAGACCTGCGTGGTTTTTATGCCGGGCGAATCAGACGCTTACTACCACCCCTGATTTTCATGCTAATCATCACCGCAATCTTTATTGGAGTATGGGCGCCCGACTCCATGAAGCGCTTTCTAACCGATGCACCATTTGCGCTGACTGGATTAATGAATTGGTGGCTGGTTTTCAAACAGCAGGATTATTTTGAGAGTTTTGGTAGGCCACCACTTCTGCAACACACCTGGTCTTTAGGCGTGGAGGCGCAGTACTACCTCTTCTGGCCCCTGATTCTCTTATTTGTTTTGAAGTTCTTCGGTAAGAAGGTAATTCCCACCGCAGCCTTGGCAATTGCCACATTCTCCGGAATAGCGCTCTTTCTCGCCTCCGTAAGGGCTGATATGACCGCCAATATCAGCCATGTCTACTTTGGCACCGATACTCATTCGATTGGATTGTTTCTTGGCTCAGCATTGGCGGTTAGTTGGGCGCCACAAAATCTCCGAGAGAATATCGAAAAGCGCGCCCAAGACTTCATCGATTTCATCGGTGTTTTTGGATTGATTGGTGTTTTGGCCGCTTTTCTATTTATCCAAGAGACTGATCCGACCGCATATCGAATAGCTTTTCCGTTAGTTGGCATATTTGGCAGCGCAATAATCTTATCCGTAGTTCATCCGGCATCACGTTTTGCACCGATACTTCAACATCCATTTATGGTCTGGATTGGAGAGCGCTCTTATGCCATCTACTTATGGCATTGGATTGTCTTCCAAGTAACTCGTCCGGCACAAGATCTCACAGGTTCTCCATGGGCGTTATATGTATTTAGAATCTTGGTGGTCTTTGCTCTTGCCGATATCTCCCAGAGATGGATTGAGATACCGGTGCGAAATGGAGTTATCTCCAACTGGTTCCGTGGCATGAAATATCGCACTATCCAGGTTCAGCGCCGACAGAAAGCGACTGCACTAGTTATAACCCTTGCACTATTTGGCAGTATTGCCGCGATTAGTAACAACGCCATTGCGATTTCCGAGCAGAACCAAAAAGTAGTCAAAGAAATGTTCAAGCAAAATCAGGTCGAGACAGTCAGCAAAATCCCTGGATTATGGGTGGTTGGCGATTCAGTAATTCTAGGTATCAGAAATCAACTAGAAGCCAGGGAACATATTGGGCTGATTAATGCCCGAGTAGGTAGGCAAGCACCGGAGCTATTATCAACTATCAAAAAAGACAAAATAAAGATGCCAGATAGTGTCACCATCCTTAATCTTGGCAACAACAATCGATTGACTTCAGCGCAGGTAATTGGGATTTTAGATGAGTTGAATACGCAGCCACTTGTTATCGTGGTTAATACGGCGGTTCCTAGAGAGTGGCGTGACTACAACAATCAGCTTATTAGCCAGAGCGCTTTAAATTATCCGAATGTGCGAGTGGTCGATTGGGCCAAAAAATCAGAGAACCATCCGGAATATTTCGCTCCGGATGGTGTCCATCTGATTCCTGCAGGCATCAGCGCCTATGTTGAGGCGATAGCTACCTATTTATAGCGAATTTATAACCAATAATATTTAGCTTGATTGATTACTTGTATTGTCCTGGTAGACCGAAGACTTTGCCCTCTGCCTTTTGACCATCGTTGTAGACCGCTGAGATCTTAAATGAGGTCCATCCTGCGGTATCAGTCTTAGTGATGTCGTACTTAGTTACATCTGTACCCACCATGGCGACTTCATTCCACATGCCGCCATTAGAGCGGAACTCGACTGAATAACCCTTAAGGCCATCAGCCGCGGTTGTCGCATTCCAGAAAATGGTTGCACCGGTAGCGGTGTACTGAGCGACAATTCCAAGTGGCGCAGCAGTCATACCGGTTGCGGACATTGATTCACTCTTAGTTGGTGAAGCTGATGCAGAGGGCGCTGCGCTCTCAGTTGGCATCGCCGTTTCGGTGTTACTTGAAGAAGTTGTAGTAGAGGTGCTTGATGTGTTTGCCAAAACAATTGCACCAAGTGCAAGTAGTCCGATTACTACGGCGACAACTACCCGATTTGAGCCGCCTGATTTCTTAGATTCAGTTACGGCAGGTGCAGGTGCGGCCGCGACTTGGGCGCTTGCAACTGGCTTTGCATCAATTGTTCTTGATCTGGCTGATCCGACAGGAACTGGTGGAACTACGATTCTGGTGGCAGCAGACTTTTTAGCAACCTTCTTCGCGGCCTTCTTGGTGGTTTTCTTGGCGCTCTTCTTAACGGCCTTCTTCACCACGCGCTTTGCTGGCGCCTTCTTCACTGATTTTTTCGTCGCCTTTGCAGCGCTCTTCTTCTTTGCTGGCGCTTTTTTTGCTGCCTTCTTTGTGGCCACTTCTGTACTCCTGTCTTAAATAAATTGAAATCAATCTATTTCTAATGCGAAATTTTACCCGATAATCAATGGCGCAATGGCCCGCATCGCTTTGCCGCGGTGGCTTATTGCATCCTTTTCTTGCGCTGAAAGCTCTGCAGAGGAGCAATCAAATCCCTCAGGCTGAAATAGCGGGTCATATCCAAATCCCCCCGTACCTCTCACCTCATGCAATATCTTTCCGTAAAAACGCCCCTCTGCGATCTGCTCAAAGCCATCTGGACGAACGTAGGCTGCGACACAAATAAAATAGGCGCTTCGTTGATTATCAGGTACATCTTTTAACTCTGCCAATAATTTCTGATTATTTGCCTCATCTCCCGCGCCCGAATAGCGCGCGGAATACAAACCTGGCGCACCATTTAAAGCTGCGACACAGATTCCACTGTCATCGGCCAGCGCTGGCAAATTAGTTAATTTACAGATGGTGCGCGCTTTAAGTAATGCATTCTCCTCAAAAGTCACACCAGTCTCTGCTATGTCGCCGATCTCGGGATAACTATCAAGGCCAACTACTTCTAGATCATTGCCACCGAACTCTGCCAAAATTCGACGAAACTCCACCACTTTGCCAGAGTTCTTTGTGGCCAATACCAACTTCATCTTTATCGGAAATTGATCGATTCTTATTTAGTTGCAAGCGCAGCTTTTTGTAACTGCGATAGCTCAGCGCAGCCTGCGACCGCAAGATTTAATAAAGAATCAAGCAGATTGCGATCGAATGGCTCGCCCTCGGCAGTTCCCTGCACCTCAATGAATCTGCCATCTCCTGAGATCACTACATTCATATCGGTCTCGGCTCGCACATCCTCTTCATAACAGAGATCCAAGATTGCGGTGTTATCTATGATTCCCACGCTCACAGCTGCGACCGA
>CAZZLH010000001.1:84830-104505 GCA_964654815.1 uncultured Actinomycetes bacterium | reverse complement strand
GTGGCTCTAGGCAACATGGCATATTCAGAAGTCACCCAGCCTTTGCCACTATCTTTTAACCAACGCGGCACTCCTGGCGTAAAGGAAGCGACACATAGAACTCGGGTATCGCCAAACTCAACTATTACCGAACCCTCGGCATTATTTAACCAATTGCGCGTGAATTTAATTGGTCGTAGTTGATTCTCGGACCGTCCATCATTTCTGCTCATGACAACTCCTGGTGTTGAACTTTGGTTACTTCTGGTCCCAAGAAGCGACGGGCCAAAACTTCAAATTGCTTCGAATCTCCGGTTGCTAGAAACTCATGGGTGGGTGGAGTGGCAGAAGGAGTGCGGAGCAAATTCTGCTCGACCAATACTCGATATAAATCTTTGGCAGTCTCTTCGGCGGATGAAACTAAGGTGACCGATTCACCCATTACATAAGAGATTACGCCGGTAAGTAGCGGGTAATGGGTACAACCCAAGACCAAGGTATCAATTTGTGCATCAATCATTGGTTTTAAGTATTCTCTAGCAATCGCTGTGATCTCAGGGCCATTGGTCTCACCGCGTTCGACAAATTCCGTAAATTGCGGGCAGGCCTTTGTGGTTATCTTAAGTTGAGGTGCAGCGGCAAGCGCATCGATATATGACTGTGACTCAATGGTTGCCTTAGTGCCAATAACACCGATTTTTCCGCTCCGAGTCGCCGCTACCGCTCTTCGTGCAGCCGGTTGAATAACCTCGATGACAGGAATCGTGTAACGCTCTCTAGCATCACGTAACATTGCAGAGCTAGCCGTGTTGCATGCAATGACAATTGCTTTGCACCCTCGGTTGACCAGGAAATCCAATACCTCTAACGAGAAATCACGAACTTCCGCCAACTTTCGTGGACCATAAGGGCCACGAGCGGTATCACCTATGTAGATGATTGACTCATTGGGCAGCTGATCGATGATCGCTCGTGCAACCGTCAGACCACCAACGCCAGAATCAAAGATTCCGATAGGTGCATTGCTCACAGGGGTATTAGACCTTCAAATACTTACGTAATGTCAATGTCGAAGCGACTATTGAGACCACCAAACCAGTAAGAAGTAACCAAGCTGAGGCAAGCCAGACCTGATTCCAACCGAAGAATTTAGTGAAGGTAAGCAGCGGGGCGATCTTGCTATCAATCACCTGTTTGATGCCCGCAAGTAGACCGGTGGCCAGAATCCACCCGATAAATGCAGAGAAGACACCCTCCAATAAAAATGGTAACTGAATTGACCATGAGGTAGCGCCAACTAATTTCATTACATTGGTTTCGCGCCGTCGGTTAAAGGCTGCAATACGCAAGGTATTACTAATTAAAAGCGCTGCAGTAAGCACTGAAGCCAATCCAATCGCCAAAGCGCCATCTCTTAATACGCCCAGTAACTTAAAGAAACGATCCAAAATAGTTCTCTGATCTTGAACCACATCTACGCCTGGTCTTCCAGTGAAGGCAGATACCACCACGCCATATTGCGTGGGATCCTTCAATTTAACGCGGAAAGATTCAGGTAATTGATCTGCAGTCACATTCTGTGCGATGGCAGATCCTTTGAATCTCTCTTGGAAACGGCTAAATGCTTCGGATTGTGACTCATAGAAGACTTTATCTACTACCGGAAGAGCTTGTAGATCTTGCTGAATAGATAATCTCTGTGAAGCGGTAACAACGCCATTGGCGCAAGTTGGAGATTCTGAGAGCGCACTGCAGAGAAATACCGAAACTTCGATCTTGTCATACCAGTAATCTTTCATGGCACGCACTTGCGCATTTGATAGCAATCCAATACCAAGAAGCCCGAGTGAGATTGCAGTCGTTACAATGACAGCAAAGGTCATGGTGGCATTTCGTCTTAAGCCAATGCCAACTTCGCTTGCGATGAATTTTGCGCGCATCTACCTACCCCGTATATCCATAAACGCCACGTACCTGATCACGCACTACATGGCCACTATCTAATTCGATGACTCGCTTACGCATCTGATCCACAATCCCCGAATCGTGGGTGGCCATCAGAACTGTGGTCCCCTCTCGGTTAATGCGATCCAGCAATTTCATGATTCCAATAGAGGTAGCTGGGTCCAAATTTCCAGTTGGCTCATCTGCAATCAAAATCGGCGGACGCGAAACATATGCGCGAGCAATCGCAACACGTTGCTGCTCGCCACCTGAGATCTCTGATGGTTTGCGATCTGCTTTATCCTCTAAGCCGACTAACTCCAGCACCTCGGGAACCTCGCGATTGATCTCTTTCTGCGAATGGCCCAAAACATGTAGCGCGAAGGCCACATTCTCGGTGATGGTCTTATTTGGCAGTAATCGGAAATCTTGAAAGACGGTTCCGACCTGGCGACGTAACTCTGGCACCTTATGGTTTGGCAGAGTATTTAAATCTTTTCCGGCCACATGGATAGTTCCGGTGGTGGGGCGCTCCTCACGTAGCACCAAACGTAGAAAGGTCGACTTACCAGATCCGGAGAGTCCGACTAGAAATACGAACTCACCTTTGGTGATCTCTAGATTTACATTATCTAGCGCAGGTCGCTCTTGGCCTGGGTAAATCTTGCTGACGTTTTCGAATCGGATCATAACTAGGCAAGTTTAGGCAACTTACTGCCCACTTCCGTTAATTTCATGGATTTCACCGAAATTCCCAGCGATTCCCCACGCTTGAATGTGAGATGTTACGCAGTTCTACGCCAGCGAATACCCGACTCGATGAAATCATCGATTTCACCATTAAGCACTGCTTGAGTGTTTCCGGTTTCGTGGTCTGTGCGCAGATCTTTCACCATTTGATATGGGTGAAGCACATAAGAACGCATTTGATTACCCCACGAACCGGAGTTGCTTCCTTTCAACGCATCAATCTTTGCCTGCTCTTCCTGGCGACGTCGCTCAAGTAATTTAGATTGCAATACTGCGAGCGCGGTTGCCTTATTCTGAATCTGAGAGCGTTCGTTCTGACAAGAGACCACGATGCCACTTGGCATATGCGTGATTCGAACTGCTGAATCAGTGGTGTTAACCCCTTGACCGCCAGGGCCAGAGGAGCGATAAACATCTACGCGAATATCTTTCTCGTCAATCTCAATATGATCACTTTGATCAACTACCGGCACAACTTCTACGCCGCAGAATGAGGTATGCCTACGACTTTGGGAATCAAAGGGCGAGATTCGCACCAATCTATGGGTACCCTGCTCGACCGATAATGTCCCATATGCATAGGGCGCGCTAACTCGGAAAGTCATTGATTTGATGCCTGCTTCTTCACCATATGAGGTATCTAAGACATCCACTTTGTATCCATGGCGCTCGCAGTAACGTAAATACATTCGGCTAATCATTTCCGCCCAATCGCATGCCTCTACGCCGCCTGCTTCAGAGCGAATAGTGATAAGTGCATCTCGTTCATCGTATTCGCCAGAGAGCAGAGTTTGGACCTCAAGCTCGCCTAAGGTCTTGGTTATTGCATCCAACTCCTTGGCCGCATCTGCATATGCGCTCTTATCTTGGGCCTCATCGGCCAACTCCAAAAGCACCGGAACATCTTCGATTCGACGGCGCAATGTCACTAATTTATTAATTTGAGCCTGGGTGTGACTTAACTTAGATGTCACCTTCTGGGCATTTGCCGGGTCGTTCCATAAATCTGGTGCGCCTGCTTCGATCTCTAGGCGCGCAGCATCGGCTTTTAGTCTTGGCAGATCAAGTACCTGTTCAATGCCAGATAAGGTCTGCGTTAGCGCAGCAATCTCACCTGAAAAATCACGATCGGCCATAAAGTCAGTTTAATCGCTGTTGGCTTCATCAGGCACATCATCCATCAATGCTTGAATCAAACTCTCTTGCAACCAACCCAGCCAGGTATACACCGCATACACCGCACGCAATGGATCATCAGGTTTCAGTAATTCCAAATGTTCTTGAGCATTATCCTCAATTTTCAATCTGACACCAAGCGCTAATCTGATGTCATTCAAAGCGCCTAGCCAAGCCATCGCACCATCATGATCTAAATCAATTGGTGCATCTCCGGCATTAATTAGATTGCTTCTTAGCGCCATTGCGTGTGCCCGCTTTTTATCGCGCAAAGTGGATTCGGTATACCTGCGAAACTCTGAAGATGCTTGCTCATCTGCATATGCATTGGGCAGTAGTCGAAGCAGTACTTCATCCTCAGGTGGTGCGTCATGAACCGTGATGCCTACCATTGCGGCTAATGGATCTTCGTGGCCATGGTCGACTCGTTCCGCGAGTAATTCGATGATCTGTTCGCTCAGATTGATCAATACTTCACGTTCAGATTCGGAGAATCTGCCTTGATATTCATTCTCACCGTGGCGTTTGAAACGTGCTGAATCCTCTGCCAACTTACAACTCTTCCTTTGAGATTGTGGCCCATAATCCGTATTCATGAAGTCTCTGCACGTCCCGCTCCATCTCTTCGCGTGATCCGTTAGAAACTACTGCTTTGCCATCATTATGAACTTTCAACATCAGTTCAGTGGCATGCTCCTTGGTGTAACCAAAGAGCTCCATGAATACATAGGTCACATATGACATCAAATTGACGGGATCATCCCAAACCACAGTAACCCAGAGACGATCATTGCTGAAGATTGCCTTCAACTCCTCATCTAATTGGGTATTGGTGTGAGAATTAATCTTTACCATAAAGCGAATTTTAACGAATCAATCAACGAACTACGACTGTGACTGCGGCAGATTGTGAACCACCGGCGCTAACTCGCAATTTCATGAATGGGCCTGAGTTCGAGAGATAAGAGAAAGCGTAATTACCGCTCTCATCTGCGGTGGTTGTGGCAACTCTCTGCCACTTACCATCAAAGTTCTCTAAATTGATTATCGCTTGCTTACCTGGAGTCGCACTTCCGGTAACGCTGAATTTACTTTTTGCTGCCACGCTGGCAGGAGCGGAGATCTTTAATTGCGGCTTGACCGTAAGTGGCTGCGCATTTGAGATACCTTCCAAGCGCTCCCAACTTCCCTCGCTACGCATACGTATTGACTGGTTTAGCCCTACATATAGTTGGAGCGCTACTTTTCCATCAGCGCCAGTTGTCAGTTTGGTGATCTCCCGCCAACTTTGGTCCGCGGAGTTCTTGACCTCAACTGCTACTGGTAGCGCCGCAATGGGCTGTTTATCAGCCAGAGTGAAGATGCCATTTAGGTTGATAGGTTGGCCATAATTGAATTCCGTCAGATCACTAGTGATTGATGACAGAACCTTGTCGGGGGCGATTGATAAGGCCACATTCCTAATATTTGTCATCGCTTGCGGCTCTTCAAAACCAATGGTCCAGGCCACAACCCCGCCCAATCGATACTTCTCTACTAATTGCGCGCGAACTTGAAATGCACGAGCATCTTGGTACCAAGCAGTCCGAGATGCCACACAGCTGGTGGCAAGACCGGTCGCGGTATTTCCGTTATAGGTTTTCTGATAGCTAAATGTTGCCTCTTGAAATGCTTCGTTGTAGGTGATGGTCGCGCCATATCCGGCAGCTAAATTTGCCGCATTACTCATCAGAAAGGTCGCAGCCTTGGCAGAAGTAGTAATTGTCTTTGCAACATCTGCGGGGCAGATACCTTCAACTTTTGTCACCCAATCTCTGCCATAACCGGCTACACCCACAAAGACTTTTGATGCGGGAATAATTGAAACGGCATATTTGATTGTGTCTTCGGTCCAATTGATGGGGCCAATCGGCCCAGGTTTAGCTACCGAATAGTCATAGGTCATGATGCGCAAACGATCTATAAATGGTGCGATTTCAGCCCAAGCATAAACATAATAACCACGTTTGCCTGACTTGGGATCTAATAGATAAGGAGTGGTGATCGATAAGAGTTTGCCATTGCTCTTCAGGGTAGTACTTAATTGTTTAACAAATTCCACCCAATAGACCTTGGTCTTATCCCAAGTGGTATTTCCGTCGACAAATGCAAAACCCTCAAAATCTAAATCGATTCCATCAAAATTATTCTGTAACACTAAATTATTGATTGCAGTGACCGCGGCTAATCGCCCTGCATCGGTGGAGAGCAGATTTGAGAGCACCAACTTGTCCGTGCCATCTGTGATGGTAGGGATGATGGTCAATCCCGCTGATTTCAAAGTACTTAACGGTTGTGTAATTGGCACGCTGGGATTTGCTGGTGTGTATAGATCTTGGATTGCGACTTGATTGTTGTTGTACTTCAAGGTGTACCAGAAGGGCAATACTTCTCGTATCAAATCAATATTGTTAAGGACCGCAGGAAGTGAGTTCTTCATCGAGTAATAAGGGACCCAGCCACTGTAAATCTTTCGTGGCTGCGGATTTTCGGCTACCGCGGGTTGGAAATTAATCGCCAGCAGATTGATTGCAAGGATCAGGGATATGGCCCTGCCGAAGCTAGAAAGCCTGGTTCTCTTGCTCAATTTTTGCAGCGATTTTTTCGGCACGGAAAGAGTTTACTTTTTTAGATAGACTTATTAAGTGAAGGACTTGCTACGCAGCGCAGATTTATCGCGTGATGATATCGAATTGTTACTTGATACCTCAGCAAAATTCGCTGCTGAACCACTAAGTGCATCAAATCATTTGCAAAACAAGACTGTGGCAATTTATATGACCAAGCCTTCTACTCGCACCAGACTTGCATCCGAAACAGCCACTGCTCATTTAGGTGGCACTCCAATCTTCATCAGAGGCGATGAACTGCAATTAGGCCGCGGCGAGACCATTGCAGATACGGCAAAGATCATTAGTGGTTATTGTGCAGCATTGATTATTCGCACCTACCAACAGGCAGAGGTTGATGAGCTTGGCGCTACTGCCAGTATTCCGGTAATTAATGCGCTAACTGATTTGGATCACCCGACCCAATTGTTGGCCGACTGGGTAACCATCCGCGAAGTTTTCGGGAAAGATATCTCTGGTAGAAAATTTGCCTATCTAGGTGATGGCAACAATATGGCAAATGCTTGGTTGATCTTTGGTGCAATCATGGGAGCTCATGTCGTTGCCGCAACTCCTGGTGGCAAATGGGCGCCTGATGCAAAATTGGTCCAACAGGCAGAGCAGATTGCAAAAGAAAGTGGCGCCAAAATTGAATTGACCAACGATCCAGTTGCAGCCGCAAAAGGCGCATCAGTGTTATATACCGATGTTTGGATGTCCATGGGAGATCCCGAATCAGAGCGCGCAGAAAAAAGCAAGATATTGGCACCCTACGCTGTTACTGAAAAATTGATGGCGCAGACTGCGCCAGATTCAATCTTCATGCACTGCTTGCCGGCCCATCGCGGCGAAGAGGTCGAAGCTAGCGTTATTGATGGCGCGAAATCAGTTATCTGGCGTGAGGCGCTGCATCGCCGCACTACTATTCAAGCGCTGCTCTATCACTTAACCCGCGGCGAAATAAAGGGAAACAACTAGTTTCAAACGCGCCAACTTAGTAGATTATCCATATGCGCGTTGCGGTCCCCAAGGAAATCAAAGCTGGAGAGAAGCGCGTTGCGCTAGTTCCGGATGTAATAAGCAAATTCACCAAACTTGGTTTTGAAGTGGTGATTGAAAATGGTGCCGGAATATCCGCCCAAGCTAGCGATAATGATTATGAAGCTGCCGGTGCAAAGGTGGCTAAAGAGGTAATAAGCGGTGCCGATGTAGTGCTCTCCGTGCAGCCACTAACCCCGCAACAGGCTCAATCGCTCAAAAAAGGCGCAGTCACGATCTCATTTCTATCGCCCACAACTGCCGTCGATAGCATCGAGGCGCTAGCCAAAGTTGGCGCCACTGCATTCTCTATGGAATTAGTACCGCGCATTTCGAGAGCGCAATCCATGGATGCGTTAACTTCGCAGGCGCTATGTGCCGGCTATAAAGCAGCGCTCGTGGGTGCAGAGTTAAGTCCGCGCTTCTTCCCACTCTTGATGACCGCCGCGGGAACCGTAACTCCCGCACAGGTATTGGTTTTAGGCGCCGGTGTTGCAGGACTACAAGCCATCGCAACTGCAAGACGACTCGGTGCAGTAGTGAGCGCATACGATGTTCGACCATCCTCGGCAGATGAAGTTAAATCCATGGGCGCAACTTTTATTGAATTGGAGTTAGAAGCTTTAGCCGGAAGCGGTGGCTATGCCCGCGAGATGTCAGAGGATCGAGCCAAAAGACAACAAGAGTTGTTGACGCCATTTATCGCAAAATCAAATGTCGTAATCACCACAGCTGCGGTGCCTGGACGCCCCGCGCCACGATTAATGACCAAACAAATGGTTGATGCGATGACTCCAGGATCAGTAATAGTCGATCTGGCTGCGGAGACTGGTGGCAATGTTGAAGGTTCTATCGCCGGCGAAGTGGTAACAACATCCAACGGCGTCATCATTTGGGGTGGTAAAGATGTGCCGAGTTCGTTGCCATTTCATGCCTCAAGTCTCTACTCGCGTAACGTGCTTAATCTGCTAACTCTGATTACCAAACCTGCGAAAGATGGCGAGGCCATGTCACTAAATATCGATTTTGAGGATGAGATTGTTAGCGCATCAGCGCTGACCCACGATGGGGCAAGGAGAAATTCATGAGCAGTGGTCTAGCGCTTCTGGCAATCTTCACTTTAGCGATATTTGTGGGTTTTGAAGTGGTTTCAAAAGTATCGACTACATTGCACACCCCATTGATGTCCGGTGCAAATGCAATTCACGGGATCATCTTGGTAGGTGCGATTCTGGTAGCTGGGCACTCCGAAACTCCCTTGGAATTGGGGTTAAGCCTGCTTGCGGTCATTTTGGCAACCATAAATATGGTTGGTGGTTTTGTGGTTACTGATCGAATGCTTGAGATGTTCAAAGGTAAGAAGCAATGAACCGTAATCTCTACGATTTATTAGGTTTGGTTTCGGCTGTTGCATTTATCCTGGCGCTAAAAGGTTTATCGTCCCCGAAAAGCGCCCGTCGCGGTAACTTGATTGGAGCTGCTGGCGCTGGTCTTGCAACCCTCGTGGTCTTCTTCTATAACGATGGCAGAGCGCTTAAGAATGTGCCATTGATTATCTCTGCGGTTGCAATCGGTGTGGCATTTGGTGTTCCGGCAGCGCGCCGAGTGCAAATGACCCAGATGCCCCAGATGGTGGCGCTCTTTAATGGTGTAGGCGGTGGCGCTGCTGCGCTTGTCGCAATCGTGGAGTATTTAAATCTCGGTGCATCTGCCTCGACTCTCGCGGCAATTGCCACGGTCTTTACCGTAGTCGTTGGATGTATCTCATTTAGCGGGTCGATTGTCACCTTCCTTAAGTTGCAAGAGTTGATGACCACTAGACCGGTTATCTTCCCGGGCGGAAGATTCATAATCGCCGCAACTCTGGGTGCGATCGTGGTAAACGCGGGCGCAGTAATTATCCGCGGCGGCGATGGACTACTTGAGATGCTGGCAGTCCTGTCCTTGCTATTTGGCGTCTTGTTCGTGCTACCGGTTGGTGGCGCAGATGTACCAATAGTTATCTCACTGCTAAATGCCTTTACCGGATTGACTGTGGCAGCAAGTGGTTACGTTCTCGAAAATATCCTCTTGATTGTGGCTGGAACTTTGGTTGGCGCATCCGGCACGATTCTCACTCGATTGATGGCCGCGGCTATGGGCAGATCTCTCTTTGGCACGCTCTTTGGCGCATTTACCGCCAAAGCTATTTCGACCGATGGCGAGCAAGAGAATCGTCCAGTTCGTAGTGGCTCTCCCGAGGATGTAGCTATCCTGCTTAATTACGCACGTCGCGTAGTGATTGTTCCTGGTTATGGCTTAGCAGTTGCTCAAGCACAGCACACCATTCGAGAAATGGCAGATCTCTTGAGCGCTAAAGGAATTGATGTTGCTTATGGCATTCATCCGGTCGCAGGGCGCATGCCAGGGCACATGAATGTGCTTTTAGCAGAGGCTAATGTTCCCTATGAACAATTAGTGGAGATGGAAGAGATCAATCCGACTTTCGCTCAAACTGATGTTGCTCTCGTAGTTGGTGCAAACGATGTGGTTAATCCAGCGGCAAAGACCACACCTGGTGCGCCGATCTATGGCATGCCAATCTTGGATGTAGATCAGGCCGCAAACATAATTTTCTTAAAGCGTTCGATGCGTCCGGGATTTGCAGGAATCGAGAATGAGCTGCTCTACGATCCCAAAACCACATTGCTATTTGGTGATGCCAAGGCATCATTGACCAAAGTTGTAAGTGCGTTAAAAACTCTTTAAGCCATCAACAAGTCGATCAATATCTTCTTTTGTGGAATATGGCGCTAGCCCAGCCCTAAGCGCACCTTTATCCCCCAAGCCCAACGCATGTGAAGCTTCGTAGGCGTAGAAGTTATGGCATGGTGCGTTTACCTTCTGCTTAGCTAAATGTTTGTAGATCTCTACGCCATCTTTACCGGCAAAACTGAAGTAGAGCGTCGGGGTGCGCAATTTGGCATGGCCATAAGTCTTTACGCCTGGAAGTGATTGAACCTGCTCCTCTAGATATTCGAAGAGTGGGGCTTCGTAGTGCTCTAAGACTTCCATTGATTTCACAATTCGTTGGCGCCTTGAGCCAGTAGCCTCATGATCTAACCCAGCAATAAAATCGATGGAAGCTGCAACTCCCGCCATGATTTCGTAAGGCAGAGTGCCAAATTCAAATTTCTCAGGGACTACAGATGTAGATGGCGCGAGTTTGTCGTTCTTAATGCTCTCAAGTAGCGCAGGATCTGCAACTAAGGAGCCGCAATGCGGACCAAAAATCTTATAGGAAGAGAAGCCAAAGAAATCAGCCTCTAACGCTTTGAAATCAATCGCGGCATGGGGAGTTAGATGTACTCCATCAACCAAAAATAGAGCTCCGGCATCATGCACGGCTTTACCGATACTTTGGATATCAGGTCTAGTACCGAGGGTATTAGCTGCGCCAGTGCAAGCTACAAATTTAGTCTTTTTTGAAAGTAATTTAGTCACCGCTTCTACCGGTAATTCTGCTGTCTCGACATCGAACTCAGCCCACTTTACGACCACGCCTTTCGCTTCCGCTGCTTGCACCCAAGGTCGAATATTTGAATCATGATCCAATTTCGTAACGATGATTTCATCACCTGGTGACCATTGTTTAGCTAAATTTCGAGATAGGTCATATACCAATTGAGTCCAACTTCTGCCGTAGATAACCCCGTTTGGTTCGCAATTCAAAAGATCTGCAACCGCATGGCGATAATCCTGAACACACTTCTCCGCATTCTGTTCGGAGAGCGTCACGGTATTTCGATTAGAGGTAGGTTGAATTATTGCTCTTGCAATTGCCTCACCGACACTTCGAGGAACTTGCGAACCACCAGGGCCATCAAAGAAAGCCAGACCAGATTCAAGAGATGGAAATTCACTTCTTACGCGATTGATGTCGTAGGCCATAAGCCTTAACTTAGCGGCTCCAACTAAAAATAAATAGTCCCTCTGGTTCTAATTTAAGGTTGAGCTTACAAAATGTAAATTTCCATTATTTTTCTAGCAAGTTTTCAAGTACGCCACTATATTTGATACATGAATGCGATACTGCAATCTAAATATGGCTCGGCTTTCCTAAGGAATCATGCTAAATTTATTCTAGATTTTGGTATTAACGCTCAGTCTCCCTTTGGTGGCTATGGCTACCTAAACTCCAAAGGTGGCATAGATTTCTCTAAAAATCGCGAAACCTACGAGCAAGCACGTTTCGCACATGTCTTTGGGATCGCACACTTGATGAAGTTTGGTGATTTTCTACCACAAGTCGAAGTCGGCATCTCTGCTCTCAATAATTTGATGCATGATAAGAAATTCGGCGGTTATTTCAATTCCATCGATTCTGAGGGCAAACCCGCTAGTGAGGAAAAGCTTTGCTATGACCAAGTCTTTGTCCTGCTTGCAGCTGTGATGGGTATTGCCTGTGGTGTCGATTCTGCTCAAGAAACCTACGCACATGTGGACTCGATTCTCGACAAGTATTTTTGGGATGAAGATTTCAAGATGATGAAGAATCATTGGGACAATGAATTCACAACGCTTGATCCTTATCGTGGCATAAATGCAAATATGCATGCAGTTGAAGCTTTTCTCGCAGCATTCGATGTTACGGGAGAGCAGAAGTATTTTGACCGTGCCTATCTAATTTCAAAACGCTCCATAGATGGATTTGCACGGTTGAACCCAAAAGGGAAATGGTTTTTGCCTGAGCACTTCAGCTCACAATGGGTACCAGATCTAGAATTTAATAAGTCACGTCCTGCAGATCCATTCAGACCTTATGGTGTGACTATTGGACATCTCTTGGAATGGGCCCGGCTACTAATCCATCTAAATCATGGTTTGTCCGGCGTGGAACATGATTGGATGATAGAAGGTGCACGCGGCTTATATGAAGTAGCAAAGCAGTATGGATGGGCGCCTGATGGAGGCGAAGGTTTTGTTTATACGATTGATTGGGATGGTTCCACAGTTACCTCTTCACGAATGTTTTGGGTACCGGCAGAAGCAGTGCTGACTGCATATTGTTTACATCAAATTACTGAAGAAGAGAGTTTTGCGGACGACTACACAAGATGGTGGACTTACATAGACCAATATGTGATTGACCATGAATACGGCTCTTGGAAGGCAGAGTTAGACAAGAATCAGAATTTGGTTTCACATACTTGGGATGGTAAACCTGACATCTACCATAATTTCCAAGCCTCCGTACTTCCTCTGCTACCAAGTGCTAGAAGTTTTGTTGGAGCTGCGCTGATGGCAAACAAGAAAATGTAATAATTTTTTGCTCACCAAAGTTTTGAATTAAGAGGCACGTTTCTCTAATTCAGCAAGGCTCCAGGGCTTACCAGCCTTCACGCTATCGACATAACCTTGGCCTATTTGGGTCCAAAATTTCAGTGACTTACCTGTAGCTTTTTGAATTGCTGCCTCTTTTGAGGAGCCATTTTTCTGCTCCAAAATTATCTCTTCCATGATATCGATACCTTTTAAAGCTATTAATGCTTCAGATGCCAGATATCCAAGAACATAGACATCATTCCAATTAGGGGGAAATCGCTCCATGTAATCCGAAAGTGGAGTCTTAGCGGTAGGCAATATTTCAAGCTCTAAAGATCTAATGTCATTTCCCGCTTTGGCTGCAGCCCCGAGGGATATGCCTACAAACATCGCAAAGCCTTCTTGAATCCAAGGAGGTAGTGAATCTCCAAATCTCTTGAGAGTGCTATCTGCCATGTAGAACTGGATTAGATGAGTGTATTCATGGGCGCCCACTTGAAGGTAGGCAATACTTTCGCGCATTTCTGCTTCAGGTTGTGAGTAACAATAGACGTACCAAGGTTGACCAGTTTGAGAGTAAAACTCTGCATAACTGCAGCCCTGCCACTCCGAAAATTGATTCTCAATATTCTTGAAGTCACCGGTATTTGTCTTGAGATTATTGGCAGCTGTCGTCTTCTTAATCCAATCTAGATTACTTCCAATCACTATTGGATAAGGTTGAAATGGGGTGTCTGGCTTATTCCATAATCGAGCCGCTGCCTCTTTACTCGCCATAAGAATTTCTATTGAACCCGTAAATTTGGGATCAGTTAAGAATTTGAAGGTGAGTTTGGCTGGCGGGTTAGCATTGTATTTTTCTAGAACGCTACGAAATGCCCGAGTTGCCACCGAGTCCTGTGAGCGATCGACGTTAATCCATTTTCCAGATACGCAGCGAAGCGGCCCTGACATCGGAAAACTCTCTTGACCATTAACTCGACAAAGCGCCCCAGCCTTAGCATCTCTTGAAGAGAGATAGGTAGCCACGGGAGTAGTTACAACCTTGGCACCTTTGACCCAAATCAGTTTATTTCCAGATTTCTTACATTGGTAGGTAACGTTCTTAAACGTGGTTTTAAGACCCGCCTTGTTACAAGATTTACCACCTGGATCTGACATAGCAGCATTTGCTGGAACGGTGGAAATCAAAATGGTTATAGATAATAGGACTCGGATCAACCGCACGAGATAATTCTGCCTTGAAATAGGTAAGTTTTTAAGTGGTCAAAAATGGTGAATATTACCCGTCGATTTTGGCTTTGGCATTGACTTAAAAATTTGCCACAATATGCTTGTACTCTTGTGGTGAGGTGAATATGTTTCGAATTTCGCACAATTTGCGTAGATATGCCGTACTAGCACTTATACTCATTCTTAGTTTAAATATGGCGCCATTAGCAAAAGCTAGCAACAACGGCGAATGCGACTTCGGTTATAAATACATTGAAGGTGAATACAATGTTGACCTAGATGAATGGGATTCTAGTTGTGAGCAAGCCCTTTGGGAATATGAACTTGTAAATGACGGTTTCACGAAACGCATGACATTGAGTATGGATGAAGATCTATATGGACTGCCCGGCGGAACCACTATCTTAGATTTGACCATGATTGCAAGATGTGAGGCCAAAAAACTGGAAGTATTCTTTGCCTCCAAATACGTAATTTTCAATAATCAGAATCGTTCTTACTCTAAACAATTTCAGTACCGGATTGATAATGGAAAGATTCTCAACACCTCATTTTCGGAATCAACAAGCGATAAGGCGCTTTTCATTAATTCACCAAAGACTCTCTTGACAAACATGCTCAAAGCAAAGACAAAGTTGAATATAAAATTTTCAACATCCAAGGGCAGCCAAGTTTCGCAATTTCCGATAGCAGATTTTGTTAAATATCGAAGTAAGTTTGCATCCGCGGGTTGCAAATTCTAAAAACAAAGTTGATTCTGAAATAATAATGAAAAAATTAATTAAAACTCTAATTTTTATCCTTGTCTTTTTAACTGCGCAAATACCTCTTGCTTCAGGTTTAGATCGTTCGAGTGAATTGCGATCTGATTCTGGAAATAGATTTGTTTTGTCTGCTTTCTATTCAGATTCACCTGAGTACCAGGGAAAGACAATTTATAAATCTAAATTTAATTTTTATGATAATCGTGGTGCAGGTATTTCAACACTCCAAGTTCGGGATGATTTTGATGGTATTTTGGTAGGACTAAATGAATATTCGATTTTTGCACCATACGGTCTGCAGGAAATTACCATATCTTCAAATATGTCTACTGCTAGTAGGAATGCCGCAGTCCAATCGATATACGACCAAGCAATAAGAGCTAAAAAATGGATTGAGTCACTATCTTGCAATTACAGAGTAATTGCCGGTAACGAGGAGATAGTCAATCAAATATGGGATTACGATCAAGAAGAGTGGAGTAATCAGTCAGGAGACATGTCTAGTTCAATAAAGAGTCTCCAAGGATTGCCAGGGATCGGAGGAACATCCTCATGGTGGGGACCAAATGGAAGTGGTTGGAGTGAAGAGTGGTTCAGCAACGGAGTATCGGTCAATTTTCCATCTATTGATTTAGCAAATTTGGTTGAAGGTGAATCGACAGAATCTTTGATTGAAACTCACATTTACATTGATAGAAATGAGTTCCCTGCAGAATTCGGCCAAGATGGCAATAGGCTTGTAAGTTTGAACATCAATTGTACCAATTCTTGGCAGAGTTCTTGGAGACTTAGGGTCTCTAAATTGTTTTATTTGGATATTCTATCTGCCAAAGTTGACCCGCAAATAACGCTTCCTAAAACTTTCACAGTACCTATATCTGAAAAGGCAATTCAATTAAATATTACCAGTGACTCGCCCTCAAATATAGCTATCACGAGCACTAAGCCAGATACATGCGTTGTACTTGGCAGCGGAGTTTTATTAAAAAAGATCGGAGTTTGTCCGATAAAGATTTCACAGAAATCTAACGAAGATTTCAATGCCAAGGAAGTTATTTATAAATTAGAAATCACTAGTGCATTAATTTGCATAAAAGGAAATTTAACGAAAAAAGTAACAGGAGCCAATGCCAAATGTCCTGCTGGGTATTCCAGAAAATAAATGATCGGACTGGTGCTTTTTGCTGGTGGTAGATAGTGGATTTGAACCACTGAAGGCGTAAGCCGGCGGATTTACAGTCCGCTCCCATTGGCCGCTCGGGCAATCTACCGTGAAGCGGGCGTAAGGTTATCAGGGTTCGGGTGAGGGAGAAAATCCTTTAATTGTTCGGTTAAACCAAGAACAATTCTCTAGCTTTCTCGACCGCTCTTTCTCGACCATCTACTTCAAGTTTTCGATAGATATTTCGAAGGTGAGTCTTCATTGTATTCATGGAAACATGTAGTGCGCTGCCAATCTGACTTATTGGCTTACCGGTAGCTAAATGGCGCACAACTTCTAATTCGCGGCTGGTCAAAGGAGTCGGTAAACCGCCCTTATTTAAGTCACTATCTTTTTGAATGCGATCTGCTATTTGAGTCGCTAATAACTCAAGCATTACTGAAGGACGTTTTGCTACAGCTTTCAAAATGATCTCTAGAAGATCATGCTGACGGAGAATGAATTCAATCTGGCCCGTACGTTCGGTGATTTCTAAAGCTTGCACCATGTAATCAATAGCAATGCTCTCTTTATCTTTATAGTAATCAGCATAGGCCACTAATTTATAAACCTTCTCACGAGCAGTCTTCTCAGGCAGATTTGTGATCCAATCCAACATATCGCGGCCGCCCCACTCTTGGCCCATAGCCCGAATCTGTCTTACCAGCACTAAATCTGGTGCACGATCCAGTAGAACTTGCATTCGCTCTGTGTCCTTCAGGCGAAATCTGACATACAACTCATTTATATCCGGAATGAAAGTCAATTCATGTCGAAAGGAGAAGGCTGATAATTTCTCACGCTGCTTTCGCACGATTTCTAGAGCTTCTGCCATTTTATTCTGTTGTGCTAATTCACGAGATAGAAAGCCATCCGCGATGAAATACCATGGCCAGTGTGCACTTTTCTCAGCTAGAGCCTTGACCTGCTCAAACAAAGCCATTGCTTCCTGATTTCTGGCTCCTGCTAATTTCGCGCGAGCCAAAACGTAATACGAATCAACTGGCGCCATCAGCCCTTGATAGCTATTTTGTTTTGCAATCTCAATGTTGGTCGTAGCGATTTCACTTGCCTGTATGTACTCACCTTGAGTAAGCAGATAGAGGGCTTTAATTGAATTTGTCAGGTAGAAGAAATTGGTACTTTGCGCCTCTTTCTTATATCCAGATATCTCACTGAAGATGCGCTCCATCTCGTCGAATTCATCGAGAATCACCGCCTTTTGCGCTAATAATCGCCAAATATCAAGTGGTGCGCCCTGCTCCAGATTGGGCATGGCGGCGAGATTTGCTAAGAAAGTTTCAGCCGATGTTTTCAATGGATTTAAACGACCAAAGGCGAAATTAATATGCGATTGGGCTAAAGCGGCTGCTTCCTCAATAAATTCTTGATCTGCGCTGCCATCAAACTTATATTTGATTGTGGCAAGTTTCGCCTCCGCAGCGATGAAATCGCATTCGACCAAATAAGCCATCAGATCCAAAACTTCAGCCGCTGCCACACGCTCTGGATTGCGGGTGAGAATCTCGGCGCCATAATTGCGAAGTTCGGCAGAGCGAGCTTGGAAGGCCCACTCGCGCAACTTGGTATAAGGCATGGGCTAAGGGTGATACAAAACCTCACCCATTACGAGGGAAAATAGGGTGAGCCGTTGCGGTGAAACTTAACCCTTAATCTCCTCCAGGCGGGCTAGAGACTCTAACCGCTCCGTCGCATGGTCCACTATCCGCTCTGGGTAACCGCGGGAGTAGCCATCCAAATAATTCCATGGCTCATGAATCTCTGTCGCAGATAGATGGGCAAGCTCAGGCACAAACTTACGGATGTAATCACCATTCTCATCGAATTTCTTGCCTTGCTCCACTGGATTAAAGACTCGGTAATAAGGTGAGGCATCGGTGCCACAACCTGCAGTCCATTGCCAGCCATGTGAATTGCTGGCGGGATCAAAATCAACTAAATGCTCCATGAAGAAGTTTGCGCCATGTTGCCACTCTAAATGAAGGTCCTTTACCAGGAATGAGGCGACCACCATGCGAGTGCGATTATGCATCCAGCCGGTGGTGATTAATTGGCGCATCGCAGCGTCCACAAATGGGTAACCGGTCTTACCTTCGCACCAAGCCTTGAATTTCTCACCCGGATCGTCGTAACGCATTTTAGAGAACTTCTCAATGTAATACTCATCAATGGTATTCGGATTATGAAATAACACATCGGCATAGAACTCACGCCAGGCAATCTCTTTGCGAAAGGTGTCATGCGCCTTTGACATACCTAGACCTTGCAAAAGCGTACGTGGATGAACCTCGCCGAACTTCAATGGCGCACTCATCCGGCTGGTTCCGTCGATTCCTGCATGATTGCGTTGTAAGTCGTAACTATCCAGAGCATGCTTTTTAAACCAAGCAAATCTCTCTAGCGTTGCCGCTTCTCCTGCCCTTGGAATCTCAAAATCACATTTCCAATCCGGAAAATCACGCTGAGATTTATTTGGGGTAAGAGCATTAATAACCTTCGGCGCAGCAACTGGAGCACGCCAACCATGTGCCATCCAACCTTTGTAAAACGGGGTGTAAACCCGATAGTTGGTGTCATCAGGTTTTCTTACTCTCCCCGGCGCAACCGCATAAGGACTACCAGTACGGATTAATTTGATACCAGATGCTTCGACTCGACGATCCCGCTCTGCGCCATACGGTTCGAACTCTTGCGAAATATGTACCTCATCAGCGTTGTAACTATTAATAACTTCTACTTGATCGCCTGCTACTACATGTAACTTGCCACCCAGCGATTTATCTAATTCGTGAAGCGAGTTAGCTAAATATGCCAGGCGTTTTGAACCTGCCTGCTTGATTAACTTTGGGTCAAGAATAAATAGCGGGACTATCTCATCAGCGCCATCAATTGCGGCAAGAAGTGCGGGGTTATCTGTAAGGCGGAGGTCCCTTCTAAACCACATGATCTTGCGCTTCATAGTGCTAGTGTTTCATTATGCAGGCTTTTTCGCATTTCCAGATTCGGGGCGTTCCAGGCTGGGTGAATCGGACTACGATTCAAAATCGCACCATTGATTTCTGGTCCCCCAAGAATCCAACGCATCTGCTAGTCGCTCATGATGGTCAAAACATCTTTGACCCCCGAACTGCTACCCGTAGATCTACTTGGCGCATGGCTCAGACCGCAATCAAAGTCTTTGAAGAGCAAGGACTGACACCTCCTGCGATTATTGGGGTTTTTCACTCCGGTTCTAAATTGGATCCTCTCGGCCGAGTCAAAGATCTAACGCCGCAGGATGCCTTTGCTAATGAGGTCAAACCTCTGATGGATACCAATCTAAATCTAACTGACCTACGGGGCAATCAATATCAAGAAGAAATCGCCGAGGTAATTGTTCCTCAGATTTTGGATCACATTGGATTTAAACCAGAATTTGAAAACAGAGCGATGATCGGCGCAAGTATGGGTGGATTAGCCACATTAAATGCGTTAAATCTACGGAGCGATTTCTTTCGCACGGCGCTCTCGTTCTCACCACACTGGGTGATAGGTGGCAAACCGCTGGTTAATAATTTGCTCAATAATTTACCGCAGCCGGGTCGCCACAAGATCTGGATGAGTCGAGGCGATCGAAA
>CAZZLH010000001.1:76167-84730 GCA_964654815.1 uncultured Actinomycetes bacterium | reverse complement strand
CCCTTTTTGAATTTATGCTGATGTAGGTATACCCGGTAGATGCCATCTTTAAACCCGGTTACTCCCACGATTCTTCGATCTGAAGTTCCGATGATCTGCCAGGCTTTACCCTTCTGTCTAACGGCGAAAGTGACTTCGTTGAAGTCATCACCCGGCACCGTCGCTGTTAGCGCCACATAATTCTCAGAGGTGCGTATATCTACTATCGGTTTATTGAGCGTGATTGAGAGTTTGGTGGTTGGCTGGAACTCCTTAGAAGCCTTAAGCACTACCCAATTTCGACCCGGCAATGTCAGCGCGACTTTAGCGCCCGAAGCCACTATCTCCTTTGCATTACCTGAGATCACCTCCCAATTTGAATCGAGAGTAGAGACTGGAAGGTTTAATTTTGCTTCAGTATCTCTGCCATTGAAAGCCACTAAGAATTCCTGCTTCTGTCCATATCTACTGACTGCAAAGGCGCCATTACCGGCAAAGCGAATTTGTTGGGTTCCGGCGCGAAGCGCTGGGTATTTGGTAGTCAGCGCTTGCAGCTCTGAGATGTTCTGCTCAAGCGGATTAGTTACCTCAAATGCGCTCTTAGTCCCGATAGGTGATCCACCGATTCTTATCTCTTTCTGCCATTCTTGAACTTGCGTGGCAAACATATCTTGGCGAGCTGCTTTATCTCCGCCAGAACCTGTCATGCCCTTCTCACTTCCGTAATACAGAGCTGGTCCGCCTCTTAACAGAAATAGCAAAGAATTAGCGAACTTATTTCGCTCTAGTAATTGTTCTGGTGTGGCATCAATATTTCCTTGTAGGAAATTACCAATACGCCCCATGTCATGGTTATCTAAGAAGGTAGTCAATCCATATGCGCTAGTGGTGGCGGTGGTGTAGAGATCATCTTGATTAAAGATATCAACTAGATCTCGTTCGCCGTTTCCGTAAATGGCATATTTCGATACCGCAGCTTGGAATGGAAAATCCAATACCGATGGAAATTTTTGATCTGTAACGAATTTCGCCAAATAATTTGGATCGGTATCCCAGACTTCACCAAAGATCGGGAAATAGCTCTTGCCCGCAGCCTTAGCGGTCTTCAGAACTGCTGGGATAAATGCCTGCCAGAATTCAGGATTTACATGTTTTGCAGTATCGATTCGGTAGCCATCGATATCAAATTTGGTGATCCACTCCTGCCAATTCTTGGTCCAACCCGCGACAACCTGTGGCTTTTCGGTGAAAACATCATCCAATCCGAAGAAGTCACCAAAAGTGGATGATTCGCCGGAGAAGGTAGAGTCGCCGCGATTGTGATAGTTGGTTAGATCATTTAAAAATGCCGGGGCCTTCGCATTCTTGTATTTATCGCTAATTATCGGCGGTACTGGAAATGATTTGGCAACGCAGAGTTTGGGAAAGTTTGCCTTTCCTGCGAACTTTGCGGGATCGAACTTCTTGCCATTGCAATCTTTATAGGGATAGCTCGCCATATCGGAGTAGCTATACACATCACCGCGGTATCTGATGGCATCGGCCGTGTGATTGACCACGATATCTACGATGACCTTCATGCCGCGGTTATGTGCTTCGGCGACAAAGTTCTTGAAATCCGCCTCGGTACCTAAGTGCGGATCGATAGTGGTGAAATCAAGACCCCAATATCCATGATAGGCAGCAGAATCGCCTTGGACGTAACGTTGTTTGACTGGTGGCGTGATCCAAATTGAATTAAAACCCAACCCTTTTATGTAATCTAATTTAGAAGTCAATCCCTTTAGATCGCCACCATGAAAGTAACCAATGTCAGTTGGGTCATAACCGGTAACCGCGGAAAAGCCAGTTAATCCAGCCTCATCGTTACCGGTGTCACCATTTGCAAAGCGATCCACCATGACGAAATAAATCTGTGAATATGCCGCGCCATCACGAACAGTGGGCCGAGCAAGTGAAGTTAGATCCTCTGCAGAGCTGGAATAGGTGATAAGGGATAACGCTGCTACCGCAAGCGCGAGAAATTTCTTCATGTCAGCTTCCATATCCCTTGAGTTGCACCTTTGGTGGTGAATTTGATCTTGCTGCCCTTTGCTTTATGGCCAAAGAGGGTCTTGCTGATCTTGTAGCCAAACTTGGCTAGATCAATATTTATCGTGCCTGGTTTTGCCGCGATGACCACTAAAACCTGTCCCTTTTTAGATTCGCGTAGGTAGGCCAAGTAATGCTCTTCTGCCGCTACCCAACGTAAGCCACCATTAATTAACGCATCTTCGGTTCGACGTAATTTGGTGAGCTGCTTTACTTCTGCGAAGAAATCTAAATCCCAATTACTTCGGTCATCCCAGTTAATGGTGCGCCTACTATCTTCACCACTTTTACCTTCAAATCCCAACTCATCCCCCATGAAAATTGAGGGCACACCGGGGTAAGTCATCAACATAGCCATTGCAGCTAGGTGCTTGGCACGATTGCCACCAACGATCGTTCTAAATCTAGGTGTGTCATGAGAATCCAGCAGAATCATTGAGGCAATCAATGAGCGCCATGGGATAGAGCCATTGAAATTCTTGATTGTGGCGACAAATTGTTTGCCACTAATCCGGGGCGAATCAATTGGTAAACCCTGGAAACCACCGCTTAATTTCGCTTTCTCATTCATCCACGAGGAGAGCGGGCGTGAGAACCCTTGGTAGTTCATGGTGCCGTGCCAACCTTGCCCCGCAAGATCATTTGCCATGAAGTCGGCATTCTCCGCCACCAACCAGGCATCTGGTTTGGCCTCTTCAACCGCTTTGCGAATCCCAATCATCACTTCATCGTGAATATCTATATCGCCATATTTGCCGGTCATATTTCCGACATCAACTCTCCAACCCGCCATGCCATATTTTGGTGAGAGCCATTTTCTGATTATCGAATCCGGTGCTTCATACATCTCTTTGCGTAACTCTTTGGAACCATAATTTAATTTAGGCAGCGACTCCAAACCCCACCAGCCCTCATAGCCCCAGCGATACTTCTTGGTCCAATAGAAATATCCAGCCTCTTTGCAATTCTTATCTTTCTTCGCCCGCGCCAACCAATAATGTCCGGCACCGCAATGATTAGAGGTGATATCCCCGACCAAGCGAATCTTCGCCTTATTTGCCGCTTTGACCAAGCTAAACCAAGCGCTATCGCCACCTAATAATGGATCTACCTCATCAAAGCTACTCGCGTCATATCGATGATTTGATTGCGCCGGAAAGAATGGCGTGAAGTAAATGCCATTGGCACCAAGATCTGTAATGTGATCAAGATGCAACTCCACACCCTTTAGATCGCCACCGTAAACTTCACGTCCAGTATTTCTACTCTTATCTCTAGGGAATTCATTCCAGCCCCGCGCAACTGCCCAACTTGGCAGAACTTTCTCAGAAGTCTTAGCGAATCGATCCGGGAATATTTGATAAAAGACCGAACTATTAAGCCACTTTGGATAGGTAGGTCTAGCGATCAATTGAAAATCATTATTTGAGTGGACATCATGGTTACTTAACCCCGCGGCGGAGAGCCAGTCATATCGATTCTTACCAGCAAAGAGAAAACGGTATCTGGTCTCATGATTGATTATTGGAATTGTGACGCCCCACCAAGATTCAACTCGGTTCTTCTTGCGCAATCGCAATCTTGCAGTACGAGGCTCGCCATCGTGGTAGTAACGAATTAGCGCGGCATCAAACTTGTAATCCTTCGGCACTCTAACTTGGAAGGTCACCTTTTCGCCAAGTTTTGGCGCGCTATTGCTTACATAAAGTTCGCTACCATCATGATGCGGCTCAAGAATCATGCCGAGTCATCACTTATGTAGTTGATCTACAGAATCATCCCAACCGGCAACCTCTTCAGGTTTGCGTGGGCCTTTACCAATATAGCGAGCTGAAGGACGAATCAACCGCCCAGTGCGCTTCTGCTCCAAGATATGTGCAGACCAACCTGCGGTTCTGGCTGAGGTAAACATCGGAGTGAACATATGTGGTGGCACTTCCGCGAAGTCCAAGAGCACCGCGGCCCAGAATTCCACGTTGGTCTCAAGAACGCGATCTGGACGACGTTCGCGCAATTCAGAGAGCGCTGCCTCTTCCAACGCCTTAGCAACTTCATAACGAGGCGCCTTTAGCTCTTCGCAAGTACGACGCAAGGTGCGCGAACGAGGATCTTGTGCGCGATAGACGCGATGGCCAAATCCCATCAAGCGTTCACCTTTATCTAATAACTCTTTGATGTAACTACGGGCATCCCCGCGCCTCTCGACCTCTTCGATCATATGCAAAACTCGAGAAGGTGCACCACCATGCAACGGCCCTGACATCGCACCAATCGCGCCAGATAATGAAGCTGCAACATCTGCACCAGTTGAGGCAATGACTCGCGCCGTGAATGTTGAGGCATTCATGCCATGCTCTGCAGCAGATACAAAGTAGGCATCGACTGCACGGACATGTAAAGGATCTGGTTCGCCACGCCAACGAATCATCATTCGCTCAGTGACGGTATGCGCCTTATCGATCTCAGATTCTGGAACTGCTGGCATGGCATAACCACGCGCTGATTGCGCCACGTATGAAAGCACCATCACTGATGCTCTAGCTAGATTATCTCTAGCCTCTTCATCAGAGATATCAAGTAGCGGTTTGAATCCCCAAGCTGGTGCCAACATCGCAATTGCAGATTGCACATCAACTCGGACATCCCCAGAGTGAACTGGCAAGGGAAACTTCTGTGCTTTAGGAAGGCCAGGATTGAACTCATCATCGACTAGCAACCCCCAGACATTTCCGAAGGAGACTCGGCCAACTAAATCTTCTATATCAACGCCTCGGTAGCGAAGCGCGCTACCTTCTTTATCGGGCTCGGCAATCTCAGATTCGAATGCGATTACGCCTTCTAGACCGGGTTTGAAGTCTTCGTTCATGCGCCAATTCTGCCCTTATTTTTTGGGCTAAAAAACCAGGTGCTATCCGCGATAAAGTGACCTTAGATACAGGGGGCCTCATGGATCGCCAAGAAATCCAAGCAATGCGCCGCTCATACAGCGAGCGTGAGTTAGCGCTACCCGATGACCCAATCGCAGCCTTCAAGCTATGGCTAAAGGAAGCCGCCGAGGTTCCCGCAATCGTAGAAGCGAATGCGATGGTGCTCTCCACCAGTTTAGAAGAAATCATCACCAGCAGAACCGTGCTGCTTAAAGATGTGAATGAGAATGGCTTTACCTTCTTTACCAATTACAACTCTAGAAAAGCAGAAGCGATGGAGTTAAATCCTCAAGTCTCGCTTCTATTTCCCTGGTATCCAATTGAACGGCAAGTCATCGTCCAAGGATTCGCCGAGAAGGTTTCTCGAGAAGAGAGTGAGGCTTATTTTCAAACTAGACCTTGGTCATCAAAAATCGGAGCTTGGGCCTCGCATCAATCTGCGCCACTTGCAAATCGTGAAGAGTTAGAGAGTAGATTCAAAGCTGCGGCAGAGAAATGGCCCGAGGGTTCCGATGTCCCAACGCCTTCTCACTGGGGTGGATATTTAGTTAAGCCATTTGCTATCGAATTCTGGCAAGGTCGATATTCCAGATTGCATGATCGAATTAGATTTGAGCGGTCTCATGATTCGGGCGAATTCTCCACAAATTGGAAGAGCGCTCGCTACTACCCTTAAAGTTCGCCACATGACCGAGATCAAGATTCCGGAAAACTTAAAGCCAGTAGATGGGCGCTTTGGTTGCGGTCCTTCCAAGATACGCCCCGAAGCGCTGAGTGCGCTACTTAAATCTGAGGGAATTCTTGGCACCTCGCATCGCCAAGCACCAGTAAAAAATGTGGTGAAGCGAGTTCGTGAAGGGCTAAACCAACTATTTAATCTGCCCGATGGCTATGAAATTGTGCTGGGAAATGGCGGCTCAACTGCCTTCTGGGATATCGCTGCCTCCGGTTTAATCAATAAGAAATCTCAGCATCTAAGTTTTGGTGAGTTTTCGGCAAAATTTGCCCAAGCTGCTAAAGAGAATCCATTCATTGAAGATCCATCAATCATCAAATCCGATCCAGGTTCTCATCCATTGCCGATCGCGGAAACAGGCGTAGATGTCTATGCACTAACTCATAATGAAACATCTACTGGCGTTGCGATGCCTATCAAGCGACCTTCAGGTATTGATGGTGCGCTGGTTTTGGTTGATGCCACATCTGCTGCAGGCGGTTTACCAGTTGATGCCAAAGAGTTCGACACTTACTACTTTGCACCACAGAAATCTTTCGCTTCGGATGGTGGAATCTGGATTGCGCTGATGAGCCCGGCAGCCATTGAGAGAGCGATGCAGATCAAAGCTTCAGGTAGATGGATACCTGCCTTCTTTGATCTAACTATTGCGATTGAAAATTCCAAACTTGATCAGACCTATAACACGCCTGCGCTTGCTACATTGTTACTCTTAGCGGAGCAGATCGAATGGTTTAATCAAAATGGCGGACTTAACTTCGCTGCCGGCCGCAGCGCAACCTCTGCTCAGATCATGTATAGCTGGGCAGAGCGGACCAGTTACACCACATGCTTTGTGACCAATCCCAGTATGCGTTCAAATGTCGTCGCGACCATCAACTTTGATGATTCAATCGATGCGTTGAAGATCGCTAGCATTTTGCGGGCCAATGGCATCGTGGATACCGAGCCTTATCGCAAGTTAGGTAAGAATCAACTGCGGATTGGTATGTTCCCCGCGATTGACCCCGCTGATATAGAGGCTTTGACCAAATCTATTGAATACGTAGTTGAGCACAGTAATTAGCGTTTTAGTACCGAGGCAACGCTGATATCACTTGGGGTGATGGCGCTCTTTCGATAGTGAAAACGTGCGTAAATCGCCGCGAAAATCGTGATCAAACCACAGGCAGCGATGGTCCACCTAATCCCGATATGTTCCGAGGCAAAGCCAATCAAAGGCGAACCTATGGGTGTACCACCCATGAATATGAACATATAGATTCCCATGATTCGACCTCTGATTGCCACATCAGAATTAGCTTGGACATAGGAATTAGCTGCGATCATGGTAGTTAATGCGCTAATGCCATTGATTGGTAGTAGCACCATATAAATCTCATAGGTCGGTGCGATTGCAAGTGCCACGACCCAGATACCAAAATTAATCGCAGCGATAGAAACAAAGAATCTCTGCTTGGTCCGGTCATATCTTGCCGAAATCAGCGCACCCGTTAAGGATCCCAGCCCAACTGCAGTTCCTAAGATGCCGTATGCAGCTGCCCCTTTGCCAAATTCCTTGGTTGCCATGAGCGCGCTAAATATCTGATTGTTCAAGCCAAAATTGGAGGCGAAGAAAATGGTGATCAGCACTAGTTGTAAATCTGGGCGGCGCTTGATGTAAGCAAATGCCTCTCGCAAAGTGCCATCTGTCTTACTTCGCTCCTGTTCGTGTAATTCATCATCTCGCACTGCAAGCAGAGAGAACATGACTGCGATAAAAGAGGCGCCGTTGATTAAGAATGATGGACCGGTCCCAAAGGCCGCGATCAAGAAGCCAGATAAAGCAGGTCCCACAAGACGGCCAAAATGGAAATTAGCGCTGTTTAAGCTCATCGCGTTGGTTAAATCCTCTTTGCCAACGACTTCTATGTTAAAACTCTGTCTGATCGGCGCATCTAAGGCGCTGAAAATTCCTAGGAGGATCGCCAAGACATAGATGTGATTCATAGTCACGTTCTCGAAGATTACGAGTAGACCAAGAAGCAGAGCCGTGATGCCACTGCCTAAGTTGGTAATAATTAAAGCCCGCTTTTTATCCACTTTGTCTGCTAAAACGCCACCTTGCATGCTTAAAAGCATCACAGGCAAGAATTGCAAGGCGGTTACGATGCCCAGATAAGCGCCATTGTTATTGGTTAATTCAAGTACCAACCAATCTTGCGCAATACGCTGCGCCCAAGTTCCGATATTGGTTAAGAAGGCGGCTCCATAAAGGATTCTAAAATTCCTATGCCTTAACGCGCGCCAATTGCTATTTTTATCAAGATTATCAAGCCGCGCTAACATTGCATTCAGAATACTACTTATTTGAATACACTTACACCATGGCAAGCAATACGAAGCGCACCATGATTGCGTTAGTGATATCAGGAATGATCTGCTGGATTGTCGCAGCCATCTTTGGGCTACTGCTTGATGCAGATTCCAAATTTATTTGGACCTGCGTGACTGGATTCTTACTTGGATTTATAGGTATCCGCCTTACCAAGACCATGGGTCGATCCGAATAAGGCTTGAAGTTTAGGATTTTTTGCGAACCCGTTTCACTGCTTTATTTACATGATGTTTGGTGCGATTTAATAGAATCTCAGCCCAGGTAAATTCAGTAGCTAAGATGGCAAGACCGGCAATAATCAAGGGAATTCCGGGGCCAGGCAGAATCAAAAAGACGATACCGAGCACCAATAATGTAACGCCGACTGTAGCCGCGACAATCCAACGCACTGGATGGGGCAACTTGCCCCAGACCGAGTTGAAATATTTGCGTACCATCGATTAATTACCTATT
>CAZZLH010000001.1:56796-76067 GCA_964654815.1 uncultured Actinomycetes bacterium | reverse complement strand
TTGCCCCAGACCGAGTTGAAATATTTGCGTACCATCGATTAATTACCTATTCAATAACCTATTAAATAACCCAATAAGGCATTGAATAAATCAGGAATTATCTTCGATTTGTTGGGCAATGCCGCGCAACACTTTGCCAAGTCGCTGCGCTTCAACCGCAGTTGGATACTTTCCGCGACGAATATTGTTGCCCACGCGATCCAAGATTTTGATGGAATCTTCAATGATCGAAGCCAAATCATCAGTAGCCGCACGTGATGAGGCGGAGAGTGAAACTGGGGTATCGATAACGCGAACTGAGAGGGCCTGCGGACCGCGGCGACCTTCGGCCACGCCAAACTCAAGCTTGGTGCCAGGCTTAACTGTGGTTACCCCTTCAGGAAGCGAGGTAGCGGCCAGGTAGACATCTTCGCCTTCATCAGACTCGATGAAACCAAAACCCTTTTCGAGGCTAAACCATTTAACTTTGCCTGTTGGCATGGCCCGCTGCTCCTTCTCTGGTTATCGACCAAGATTTATGAGCTCTCGGTCGGTTTGGGGAATTTCTTTGTTAAGAGGGAAATTCTAACCTAATAGGTTAGACGGTCGCTTCCGAATGTGCGCCGCATCCGTGATCTACGGAAACCACCTTCGCATCTTCAGGAGATATCGCATTAGCGCAAACACCAAAAGCGCTTCGTAGCGACCCAGCTATCGGCAAGAAGAAACCGCATGAGCCGCATGGTTTTGGCGCCAATTTCGCAATGCTGGAATTTGGTCCGCGGTCGCCTTCATACCAGCGATTGACCGCTTGGTCGCGACCTTCGATAGATAAAACTCTCAAGCGCCCCAAGCCAAGTTCCCAGAGCAGAGAGGGATCAAGTTCTTCATCTTGCGGTAACGCAGCAAATCCGGGAACTAATCTCGCATCATCAGGCTGACTTGGCACGATGTCACCAACACCAATATCGCCTGGTTGTAGACGATCAGCAAAAGGAATCCACTTTGGCGCAAGAAGTGCATCGGGGCCAGGAATTACCACGACATCACAGACGGTTGCGGCTGAGCCATCATCAACCTTTGCGACGGTTACGGACCAGCGCCAACCTTTATAACCAGGTAGATCTGATTCAAATAGGTAATTTGCTAATCGAGATTCATCGTCATATTCGACAGCGACAAATGCTCCAACTTGACTCTTATCGCCTGCGGTTTCGATGGCAGCGCTAAGAGCCAAGTCAGTAGCATCAAATGTCATGTGGTTATTCTAAAAGGAAACTTTAGAAGTCCATATCGCCGCCGCCAGCGCCTGCAGGCATTGCAGGAACCTTCTCTGGCTTGTCAGCGATTACAGCTTCAGTAGTTAGGAAGAGCGCCGCGATGGATGCTGCATTCTGAAGTGCAGAGCGAGTCACCTTGGCGGGATCAATGATTCCTGCCTTGATCATGTCTACATACTCTCCAGTTGCGGCATTTAATCCGTGGCCAGCTTCGAGATTACGAACCTTCTCAACAATCACGCCACCTTCTAGGCCAGCATTTGCTGCGATCTGCTTTAGTGGCGCTTCGATTGCTGCTTCAACAATCTTGGCACCGACCGCCTCTTCTCCTTCTAACTTCAAAGTTGCAAATGCTTTCTTGCCTGCCTGTAGAAGTGCTACGCCACCACCGGCGACGATTCCCTCTTCTACCGCTGCCTTTGCATTTCGTACCGCATCTTCAATACGGTGCTTGCGCTCCTTCAACTCAACTTCGGTTGCTGCGCCAGCTTTGATAACTGCGACGCCACCTGCGAGTTTGGCAAGACGCTCTTGAAGCTTCTCGCGATCATAATCTGAGTCAGACTTCTCGATTTCCTGGCGAATTTGCTGCACACGACCCTTGATTTGAGCCTCATCTCCAGCGCCTTCGACGATCGTGGTCTCGTCCTTGGAAATCACGACTTTGCGTGCGCGACCTAGCAGTTCGATACCAATTTGATCGAGCTTTAAACCAACCTCTTCTGAGATCACGGTGCCACCGGTCAGAATCGCGATATCTTGCAGCATCGCCTTACGACGATCGCCAAATCCAGGCGCCTTAACTGCAGCAGAACGGAAGTTGCCGCGAATCTTATTTACCACCAAAGTTGCGAGCGCCTCTGCCTCGACATCCTCCGCAATGATTGCAAGCGGCTTACCAGTCTGCATTACCTTCTCAAGAATCGGCAACATATCCTTGATATTTGCGATCTTGGAGTTTGCGATCAGAACATAGGCATCTTCTAGCACAGCTTCCATGCGATCTGTGTCGGTCACGAAATAAGGCGAGATATAGCCCTTATCAAAGCGCATACCCTCAGTTAGTTCGAGTTCAAGGCCGAATGTATTTGACTCTTCGACAGTGATAACGCCTTCCTTGCCGACCTTATCCATCGCCTCTGCAATCATCTCACCGATGGTTGGATCTGCAGCAGAGATAGATGCAGTTGCCGCAATCTGATCTTTGGTCTCTACATTCTTTGCCATCTTTAACAATTCATCAGTAACTGCAGTTACCGCCTTCTCAATTCCACGCTTGATGCCCATCGGATTTGATCCGGCTGCTACATTTCTAAGTCCTTCACGTACTAGAGCTTGAGCTAGAACAGTTGCGGTAGTGGTGCCATCGCCTGCAACATCATCGGTCTTCTTTGCGACCTCTTTTACTAGTTCTGCGCCGATCTTCTCCCATGGATCTTCCAACTCGATCTCTTTGGCAATCGAAACACCATCATTTGTGATGGTCGGTGCGCCCCACTTCTTCTCAAGGACCACATTTCGTCCACGAGGGCCGAGCGTTACCTTTACGGCATCGGCCAATATGTTCATTCCGCGCTCAAGACCGCGACGGGCCTCTTCATTGAAGGCAATCTGCTTTGCCATTGATTACTCCTTCTGTAGATCTCGGGTTACTCGGGGCGAATTATCACTCTCGCCCCCTGAGTGCTAACGCAAAGGGTAGTAGAGGGTGCCATTTACGCTCAAATCGGGCCCTCCATGAGGAGAAAGTTCCCCAATATGAGGCAAATGAGCGCGTATTTACGCATAGGCGGGGGTATGGTTAAGGCCAAGCCAAGGGGGCAAACGCCCCGGCGAGCCTTTAGGGGCGAGATTGGAGGGGGTACATATGGCAGAGACATATAAAGGTGACGCTTACTGCGTAAAGTGCAAGGAGAAGCGTAATTTCGAAGGAACCGTGAAGGTTTCTGACTCTGGTCGTCGCATGGCTCAGGGCATCTGCTCGGTTTGCGGCACCAAACTCAACCGCATTCTCGGCAAGGCACAGTAGCTTTCCTTTAGAAAACCCGCCTAAGTCATCGGCTTAGGCGGGTTTTTTCTTATTTGGTAGTTTTACGCATATGGCAGATAGCAGCTTCGATATCGTCTCCAAGATCGATCGTATGGAGCTAGATAATGCGGTCAATCAAGCATCTCGGGAACTTGAGACCCGATTTGATTTTAAAGGTACCGGCACCAAGTTAGAGATGTCAGAGAATCTCATCAAGATCGAATCTGAGACCGAAGAGCGCGCCAAGGCAGCACTTGAGGTTCTCAAGGAGAAGATGATCAAGCGCAATGTCTCCCTTAAACATATCGATCCCGCTGAACCGCAACAATCAGGAAAATTAACCAAAATATCGGTAGCGCTAAAAGAGGGCATCTCGACTGAGAACGCCAAGAAAGTAGCAAAACTCCTAAAAGATCAAGGGCCTAAATCAATCAAGACTCAGATTCAAGGTGATGAAATTAGGGTTTCAAGTAAATCCAGAGATGACCTACAAGCCGCAATTGCATTAGTGAAATCCGCTCAATTGGAATTTGCCGTGCAATTTACCAATTACCGTTAGCGCCATCAAAATTTTAAATCAATATTTAAATCAACTAGGCGAAGTTCAGAGTTATTTTGAGTAAATATAAAGTTGGGCTCTCTTTCGGTCTATCCGCTTATGTTCTTTGGGGGCTATTTCCGCTCTACTGGCCTTTGCTCGAACCTGCATCGCCGCTTGAGATCGTGGCACATCGCGCTGCATGGACCTCGGTCTTCTGCCTTTTGATTTTGGCCTATCAGCAAAATCTCAAGCAGACCTTCCAACTTATGTTCACCAAACGAGTATTTATTCGTTTAGCAGCAGCCTCTGCCATGGTTTCAATAAATTGGCTGGTATACATCTGGGCGACAATAAATGGGCATGTGGTTGAAGCGGCTCTCGGTTATTACATAAATCCATTGATAATGATCGCTTTTGGCGTACTTCTACTTAAGGAGCAGATGCGCAAATTGCAGTGGGCCGCGGTGGGCCTTGGCGCCATCGGCGTACTGGTGCTAACCATTGATTACGGCAGGTTACCTTGGATTGCTCTGGCACTTGCGCTCTCTTGGGGCTCATATGGCTTGATCAAAAAGCAATTGAATCTAGGTGCGCTAGAAGGCCTTGCTATCGAGACCATGATTTCCTTCATTCCTTATGCGGGTTATTTGATTTATATCGGAAATCAAGGCGAAGGTCAGTGGGGCCACGGGATCAGCCTCACAGTTTTGCTCACTGCAGCTGGTGCGGTGACCGCGATTCCGCTTCTACTATTTAATGGCGCAGCTACTCGCCTGCCCTACTCAACTATTGGACTTTTGCAATATATAACTCCGACGCTGCAATTCTCAATCGGAGTTTGGGTAATCCATGAATCTATGCCAGCTGCTAGATGGATTGGCTTTGTAATTATCTGGGGAGCATTGATTGCTCTGGGATTTGACCTACTTAAATCAACTAACTCGATCAATAACCAAATCACATAATGAGAAGAGCGCTGAGCTTGCGCTATTTATAGGAAGAGGTCCAAGCGCAGCTCTGGCCTCTTTAGCGATTCTTTGCAGTTGGGCCTTTGATTCATCTAGCGCTTTATGACCACGCAGCTCTCTGATGACCCATTGCACTTTCTCCTCGGACTTGATTGGTCCAGATAATAAATCTTTCAATTTACTATCTTTTGGATCATTTGAATTCATGGCATTTAAGGTAACCAGGGTAGGTATCCCTTCACGCAAATCTGTACCGGGCGTCTTACCTGACTCATGTGAATCGCTTGCTATATCAATCACATCATCTGCTAATTGAAAAGCCACACCGATTTTCTCACCAAAGACCGTGATGGTCTCTACCTCGTCCTTGCTACAACCGGCAAACATCGCGCCAAAGCGCAGCGAGGTTGCGATCAATGATCCAGTTTTATCAGCCACAACTTGTAGATAGTGTTGTAATGGATCTACGCCAAATTGCGGGCCCTGGGTCTCCATGATCTGGCCAATTACCAGACGTTCAAAGGTATCCGCTTGCAACTTAACCGCTTCCGGCCCCAGTTCAGCCAAGATCTGCGACATCTTGGCAAATAGATAATCGCCGGTGAGGATCGCAACGGAGTTACCCCATCTGCTATTGGCACTTGGCACGCCACGTCGAAGCGGCGCCTCATCCATCACATCATCGTGATACAAGGTCGCAAGATGGGTTAACTCGCAGACCGCAGCTGCCTTTATAACCGCTTCATTGGCACCATCACCGACCATAGAGCCAAGTAACGTTATCAGCGGACGAAATCTCTTTCCGCCTGCGACAATCAAATGGCGTGAAGTCTCATTGGCAAATAGGTACTTACCTTCGATTCGGCTACGTAAAATATCTTCGACTTGATTTAGGCCGTCGACAATCTGCGCCTCGATTTCTGGCGCAAGATTGGTGATACCGAAAACGGACATCAGCGAATGAAGCTTGAGTAGTTATTGATGAAATTGATCAGTGGCGTAGGTATTAAGCCAAAGATCAAAGTAGTAACACCGCTGATTAAAACTACGCTTCTAGTTAGCGCCGAGGGGATTACCACTGTGGTGCCATCTTCAGTGGCCTCTTTGAAGAACATCAGAACGATCACTCTGATGTAGAAGAATGCCGCCGCAGCTGAGGAGAGCACGCCAACTATCACCAGCCAAGTGCCGCCTGCTTCATAAGCGGCAGAGAAAATTGAGAACTTACCGATAAATCCAGCGGTCAATGGGATTCCAGCGAAACCAAGTAGGTAGATCGAGAAGAGCGTGGCAACAAGTGGTGAGCGCTTAGCTAACCCAGCCCAACGATTTAGGTCAGTAACTTCACCACTTGAATCACGGATCAAAGTTACGATGGCAAAGGCGCCAATGGTGGTTAAACCATAAGTTGCCAGGTAGAAAATTGAGGCGCTTAAGCCATTTCCACTCAGCGCATAAACACCAGTTAGCAGGAAGCCAGCGTGCGCAATCGAGGAGTAGGCCAACATACGTTTTACATCTCGCTGCGCAATCGCAACCAAAGAGCCAAGGAGCATTGTGGCGATTGCAATCACCATGAGAATCGGACGCCAACTCCACTCAGCATTGGCAAAAGCGGTGTAGTAGATACGAAGCATGGCGCCAAAGGCGGCCAACTTGGTTGCAGCAGCCATAAAGGCTGTGATTGGAGTCGGTGCGCCTTGGTAAACATCCGGTGTCCAAGCATGAAATGGCACCGCTCCGACTTTGAAAAGTAATCCAACCGATAAGAAGAGAATTCCGATAAGTAGGAAGACATTGTTTCCGGTGCCACCTACGACTGATTCACGGATACCGCCAAGTGTGATACTCGCTGAAGCACCGTATAGAAATGCTGCACCAAAGAGGAAGAATGCAGAGGCAAAGGCGCCAAGCAAGAAGTATTTAAGAGCCGCCTCTTGTGACATCAAACGGCGGCGGCGCGAGAGTCCACTCATTAGGTAGAGCGGCAATGAGAGTAGCTCTAGTGCAACAAATAAGGTGATCAGATCGCTTGAAACCGGAAAGAGCAACATGCCAGATACTGCAAAGAGCGTTAATGGATAAACCTCAGATACCCGAAGTCCCGCTGCCGAGGCCTGTAACTCCTCTTGTGAACCTGGCAAAGCTGATGCCACTGCGGTGAAATTCTTCTCATCTGCGATCAATAAGGTACCCAGCATCGCGATGATAAGAATCGAGAGTTGAATCAAGAATGCTGCGCCGTCATAAACCACTGATCCGCCTGCAGCATCTACAGCCTCGCTACCTCGGATTCGAAGCACTTGCAGCAACGCAACTGCAAATGTCGCCAAAGTGAGCGGCAGTTGGATAACAGCGCGTTTGCTTCTCGAGGCAAAAGCTTCTACCAATACCGAAGCGAGAGCGCCAACCAAGACGATGATGATTGGGCCAAGCAACGAGTAATTGAGTACTGGCGCAATAAAACCACCCATTTATTTGCCTCCTGCCGTTGGTGCCGGATCGCTAAATCCCAAGGCGGAGATTGTGGCGCTAGCGGCGGGATTAATGATGTTAAGTATTGGCGATGGATAGAAACCGAGTGCGATGATCACCGCTACCACTGGAGCAATCGCAATCTTCTCGCGCAGGTTGAGGTCTTTCAAATTCTCATTGCCACTTGTGGTTGGTCCATGTAACGCGCGTTGTACAGGAATCAATATATACAGCGCTGCTAAGACGATGCCGAAAGTTCCGATAATCGCGGCCACTGGATAGCGAGTGTATGTACCAACCAATACGAGAAATTCGCTGACGAAACTAGACATACCGGGGAGCGCTAGTGATGACATACCCGCTAAGAAGAATGACCACGCCATAACTGGTGTGATTCTCTGCAAACCACCAAAGTCCGAAATGGTCGAAGAGCCTCTGCGCGAAATCATCCAACCTGCCACTAAAAATAGCGCTGCGGTCGAGAATGCGTGATTGAACATATAGAGCGTGGCGCCGCTATGACCCTGAGTTGTCATAGCGAATATGCCCATCGTGATAAAACCAAAGTGCGAGATTGAGGTAAATGCAATCAAACGCTTGATATCACGTTGGCCAATTGCCAGGAAGGCGCCATAGATAATCGATATCACCGCTAGCACCAAGATAGTTGGGGTGAAAGTCTTAGCTGCATCTGGAAATAGGGTTAAGCAATAACGGATCATTCCGAAAGTTCCGACCTTATCCAAGACGCCAAGTAACAGGACCGAAGTTCCTGGAGTCGCCGCTTTTGCCGCATCAGGCAACCAGGTATGAAATGGCCATAATGGAGCTTTGATTGCAAAGGCGATGAAGAAGCCAAGGAATAACCAATTCTGCGTTGCCGGCGAAATTTGCAATGTAGATAGCGCGCCAATATCGAAGGTCTTACCAACTTGCGGCTGTGCAATCACATACAAAGCGATGATCGCAGCCAACATAAGTAAGCCACCAAACAAACTGTAAAGCAAGAATTTAACCGCTGCCTTAGCTCGCTCGCCGGTGCCATATCCGCCAATCAAGAAGTAGACCGGAACCAGCATTACCTCAAAATAGACATAGAAGAGGAATACATCTGTGGCGGAAAAGACTCCGATCATCAATGTCTCCAAGATCAAGATCAATACATAGAAAGTCTTAACCGACCAACGACCGCCAGATGCTTCGTTCCAGCCAGCTAAAACCACGATCGGTGCCAGAATTACTGACATCAGGATAAGTACAAGTGCGATGCCATCTATTCCAACGGCATAGTTGATGCCAAATGCGGGAATCCATTGGCGCTTCTCTACAAATTGCAATCCAGAATCTGCGCGATTAAATTGCAAAGCCAGCGCGATTCCCGCAGTCGCAACTACTAGAGTGGTCAAGAAGGCCATCTTCTTGATGGTCTCTTCCTGATTTTTATTAATCGTGGCAATCAAAGCAGCGCCTAGTAACGGCAATAATTGCATGATGGTCAAGAAACTCATTGAGTCACCACCCAAATTACCAAGAGCAGAATTGCAATACCGGCCAACATAATTGCCGCATAACTACGTACGAATCCTGATTGCAATTTGCGCAGTAATTGTCCGCTTCCGACTGCAGCGCCACCTACCCCGCTTACCGCTCCATCAATTACCTTCTCATCAATGTTGACCAAGGCGCTGGTTAGATTCTGTCCAGGGCGCATGAAGAGCGCTTCATTGACTTGATCTTGGAGCAAGTCTTTGCGTGCAATTCGAGTGAAGAGTGATACCTCTTGCGGTGCATTTGGATCAGATTCGGTGCGATACTTATAGATTGCCATACCAACACCGATTGCCACTAAGAATAGGACTATCGCACTTACTGTCGTATGAGGAAGTAACTCTGAATGCGCTTCATGGTAATTAGCAGCTACCACTGGCTCTAACCATTTCTTCAACGCATCGCCACTGGAGAATAAGAATCCTGATGCGATCGAACCCACCGCCAAAACCACCATCGGAAGCCACATCAAAAGCGGTGACTCGTGTGGATGCGCATTCTCATCCCAACGTTTCTTACTGAAGAAGGTCAAGATGATTACTCGCGACATATAGAAAGCGGTAATTGCCGCGCCTAATAATGCAGCGCCACCAAGGAGATAACCCTTAAGGCCTCCAGCATTTAGCGCAGTTTCAATCAATTTATCTTTGGAGTAGAAACCGGCAAATGGCGGAACGCCAATAATTGCTAAATATCCAAAGCCAAAGGTGATGGCGGTTATCGGCATAAATTTACGCAGTGCACCATATTTGCGCATATTGACTTCGTCATTCATGCCATGCATTACTGAACCTGCACCCAAGAACATTCCGGCTTTGAAGAAGCCATGTGTCAGAAGATGCATAATGGCAAAGGCGTAACCTGCTGGACCAAGGCCTGCGCCAAGAATCATGTAACCAATCTGCGACATCGTGGAGGCAGCCAATGCCTTCTTAATATCATCTTTAGCCATACCAACAATTGCGCCAAAGAGCAGCGTAATTGCGCCAACTACCGCAACCGCAGTCTGGGCATTTGGCGCCAAATCAAAGATGAAATTAGATCGAGTAATCAGATAGACACCGGCGGTGACCATCGTCGCAGCGTGAATCAGCGCTGATACTGGTGTGGGACCAGCCATCGCATCGCCCAACCATGCTTGCAAAGGAAATTGTGCGGATTTTCCAGTTGCTGCAATCAAAAGCATGATGCCAATTGCAGTAAGCGCTGCAGTTGATCCCTGTGGCGCAGACTCCTTTAAACCGGCAAAGGAAATAGTTCCAAAAGTTGCAAAGGCGATCATGATTGCGAAGGAGAGTCCCATATCGCCCACGCGGTTCATCACAAAGGCTTTTTTTGCCGCGGTGGCATATGCCGGTTTTTGATTCCAGAAACCGATCAACAGATAGGAGGCAAGGCCTACTCCCTCCCAGCCCACATAAAGATTTAAGTAAGAATCGCCAAGGACCAAGAGCAGCATCGCAGCGATAAATAGATTTAGGTAAGCAAAGAAGCGACGGCGATCATGGTCGTGGGACATATATGAGATGGAGTAGATATGGATCAGAGTGCCGACTCCGGTTATTAGCAATACGAAACAGATCGATAGTTGATCCAGTAGCAGCCCTGCATCAACTTGGAAATCGCCCACACTTATCCAAGTAAAGAGCTTTTGAGTCATTGCGCGTGCTTCATTTGGCAGCGCCAACATGTCATTGAATAGTTTCAGTCCAAGCAGGAATGAGGCGCCCGAAAGAGCGGTGGCCAAGAGATGGCCCCATTTATCGGTCCGTCGTCCACCAATTAACAATGTAACTGCGCCAAGCAGCGGTAAGCCAATCAAATATCCGATCATTTGATCACCGCTTCAACAAACTTGCATCATCAATAGATGCAGATCGACGGGAGCGATAAATTGTCACGATGATTGCTAGGCCCACCACTACTTCACAGGCCGCAATGACCATGGTGAAGAAGGCAACTATCTGACCTTCGATGTTTCCATTGATTCTGGCAAAAGTTACGAAAGCTAGATTCGCAGCATTTAACATCAACTCGATGCACATGAAGACCACAATCGCATTGCGGCGAATCACCACGCCTACTGCACCAATAGTAAAAAGCAGCGCTGAGAGATAGAGATAGTTCATGGGATTCATCTAGCGCTCCTCTCCCTCGGAATTAGAGATTTCCTTTAAAGAGACTTCGCGTGGATCACGGATCGCGCCACGTTCTTTGAGCGTTTCATTTATAGAGTCAACTGCCGGAGAGCCATCTGGCAGAAGCGCTGGGACATCTACCCCGTTATATCGCGCAAAAACTCCTGGCGCTGCCTTACCAGCGGATTCCGCCAAACTCTTGCCACGGAATCGACGGATAGCCAATTCCCGTTGATTTGCTCTTGGAATAACTCTCTGGCTATGTGCCAAAACCATCGCGCCCATTGCGGCAGTGATCAATAGCGCAGAGACCACTTCGAAAGCCCATACATATGTTGAGAATAATTTGTATGCGATTGCTTCGACATTCCCCGGCGTATTGGCATTCTCAAGTCCAACTGAAGGAAATCCGATCGTGGCGCGGCCAATCAATAGCACCAAAAGCACGCCGATTCCAAGCGATGCGCTCACCGCAGCTAATCGCACTCCTTTGATGGTTTCGACCAGAGACTCCTTGGAATCGACACCAACCAACATCAAGATAAATAAGAAGAGCATCATCACTGCTCCGGTGTAAACCACAATCTGTACGATGCCCAGAAATGGTGCATCTTGCGCGATATAGAAGAAGGCAAGGCTTAACATGACAAATGCCATCAAAATCGCAGAGTGCACCGCCTTCTTTACTACCAACATCGCAAGGGCAGCGATAATTGAGAGTGGCGCCAAGATATAGAACTGAATCGCTTCTGGAGTTCCGGTCTTGCCGATCTCTTCAAAGGCAAAATTCATGGAGTTAAAGAATGACAATTACTTACCCTCCTGCGAAGGATGAGATTGGGTAACTTTGCCTTTGTAATAATCTGATTCATCGGTACCTGGGTACATAGCATGAGGCGGTTGCAACATACCTTCACGAAGTGGCGCTAATAGATCCTCTTTTTCGAAGATAAGTTTTTCGCGAGTACGATCAGCTAATTCGTATTCGTTGGTCATCGTAAGAGCTCGGGTTGGGCAGGCCTCGATACATAACCCACAGAAAATGCAGCGCAGGTAATTGATCTGATAAACCTTGCCGTATCGCTCACCGGGCGAGAATCGCTCTGATTCTGTGTTGCTCTCGCCTTCGACATAGATGGCATCTGCGGGACAGGCCCAAGCGCAGAGCTCACAACCGATGCACTTCTCCAGACCATCTGGATGGCGATTTAATTGGTGACGACCATGAAAACGAGGTTCGACCGGTGCTTTAACTTCGGGATACTCCACTGTTAATTGTGGTCGCCCGATATTTCTTAGCGTTACCCAGAAACCTTTAGCCTGCTCAAAGAGAGATCCCTCGCGCGCCTCACCGACTGGTTGAGTGGAGACCTTATCTACCGAAAATTTCTTTGGTTCTAACTCAGACATTTCCCACCCCGTTGAACCTCATTTACGCTCCGATTGATTTTGCGCTGAACTATTAGTTGGCAGTTTTGGCACTGGAAAGCTTGGCTCTGGAACATCAATCGGCTCCCACATTGCGGCTTTATTCGCTGCTTTGGCGCGATCCATCAAGGTACTTAACCCCATTACAAGTAGCACCACTGCACCTGCAAAAAGAGCGATTACTATTCTTGAAGCGCCTTGCGCAGAGAGTGCGCGAAGTGTTGCCACCACCAAAATCCAAAGAATGGAAGCTGGAATCAAAATCTTCCAGCCAAATTTCATGAACTGGTCGTATCTGATGCGTGGCAAGGTAGCGCGCACCCAGACAAAAATATTGAAGAAGAGGCAGACTTTGGCCAAGAACCAGACCATTGCGAACCAACCACCAAGCCATTGTTCGGTAAATCCCAAACCAGGAAGGGCACGATAACCGCCAAGGAATAGCGTCGTCGCAAGTGCCGAAACTGTGGCGATGTTGATGTACTCGGCTAAGAAGAAGAGTGCAAACTTAAGCGATGAATATTCGGTATGGAATCCACCTACCAATTCACCTTCGGCTTCAGCCAAATCAAATGGCGCACGATTGGTCTCACCAATCATTGAAATCAAATAAATTACAAATGAGGGAAAGAGCACGACGACGTTCCACCATTTATCTTGTGCCGCAACTATCTCGCCCGTTGACATTGATCCGGCATAGATAAAGACCGCAACTAAAGAGAGCGCCATGGCTACTTCATAGGAGATCACTTGCGCGCTAGAACGTAGCCCGCCCAACAATGGATAGGTCGACCCTGATGACCAACCAGCAAGCACGATGCCATAGACCCCGACTGAAGTGACTGCCAATACATATAAAACTGCGATTGGCAGATCCGTCATTTGCATCGCAGTGGTCTTACCGAAGAGCGAAACTTGGCTCGTCATCGGCATGATGGCAAAGGCCATAAAGCAGGTAGTTGCGCTGATTATTGGCGCCAAAATAAAGACCACTTTATCTGCAGCTTTTGGAATCAAATCTTCCTTAAGCGCCAACTTCACGCCATCGGCTAGAGATTGCAATAACCCTTGTGGGCCCGTGCGATTTGGACCTGGACGCTCCTGCATAAAACCAATCAAGCGACGTTCCCACCAAATAGCCATCAAGGTGAAGAAGACCAAGATGCCAAAAGTCATTATCGCCTTTACCAAAATCAACCAACCTGGATCGTTGGCGATTAATTGCGCATTGGTGACGGCATTCGTTAAATCATTCATGCCTTCACCACCGTCACGACCGAATTTGATGCCACACCTAAGGTACGAAGTAACTCAGAGCCTTCAGAGTTACGTGGCGCCCAGACTGCATCATCATGTACTGCCTCAATCAATACTCGCAGCACAACTGCGCCTTTATCGTTTGAAATCTTCACCAGATCATCATTAACCACACCTATAGCGCTTGCGCGCTTCGGTGAAATGACCGCAACAGTTCTGCGCGCAGTACCTGCCAAATTGGCTTCGCCATCTTGTAGCGAACCGTTATCAAGCAAGCGGCGCCACGAAGTCAAGATAGCTTGATTACCACTGACTGAAATTGGTGAGCTACTGCTTACGCCACCAAATGCCGCACGAGCGCCATCCCAATTACCAATTGAATTAAACTCTTTGGCAGCTTGCGAGACTGTAGAGATACCAATTGGTCGCCCCATCTTCTCTGCCAATAATGAGAGCACACGCACATCGCTACGTTGTAGCGATTCTTCGATCGCGATATCGAAGCTACGACCGCGACCCTCCCAGCTCATAAATGTTCCGCTCTTTTCGACAACTGCAGCAATAGGCAGAACCACATTTGCATGATCAGTGACTACAGATGGACGAAGTTCTAGCGAAACCACAAATGCCCGCTGTAAGGCTGCAAGCGCAGTTTGAGAATTTGCGCCATCAAATGGATCTACGCCACCGACTAGAAGCGCGCTGATCTCGCCACTTTCTGCCTTGGCATAAATCTCATCGGTATTTAAACCGCGCTCCTCTGGCAAACCATGAACGCCCCAAGCCGCTGCGATATCAACTCTTGCCGCAGCATCTGAGACTGGACGACCACCGGGTAACAGATTTCCAAGTGCGCCGACCTCAAGCGCACCTCTCTCACCAGCGCGACGTGGAATCCAGGCCAACTTCGCACCACTATGTGTGGCAAGGCCAGCAACCGCGCTTAACAATCCTGCACTCTCCGCTGCGCGCTCTCCGACCAGAATCACAGACTTATCGCTCAATTGGATGGCGTTAAGTGCAGAGATTTCATTTCCTGGTGCCACACAGATGAAGTTGGCGCCTAACTTCTCATTTCCGATGGAAAGTTTTGAGGCAATTGCATGAACCTTCAAATTCTTCTTACGCACCGCTTTATTTAGTCGCAAGAATACGATTGGTGATTCTTCCTCTGGCTCAAATGCCACTAGAAGCACTTGGTCTGCCTTATCGATATCGCGATAAGAGGTCTGATTACCAACCACATGGCTGGCCAAGAATGCTCGCTCTTCTTCGGTCGAGATTCGAGAACGGAAATCGATATCGTTTGTACCAAGTGCAATACGTGCGAACTTGGAGTAACCGTAGGCATCTTCAACCGTGGCGCGCCCACCCATTAACACCGCAGCGCGACCAGATGAGAGTCCAGCTGCAGCGGCTTCTAACGCTTCTGGCCAGGAGGCAGGTACTAATTCTCCTGCCGCATTTCTAATTAGCGGAGAGGTAATTCGATCGTGGGCAGTTACATATTTGAATGCCCAGCGACCTTTGTCGCAATTCCACTCTTCGTTTACTGATGGATCATCGCCTGCTAAGCGACGTAGCGTCTTACCGCGACGCACATCGGTTCGCATATCGCAACCTGATGCGCAATGTTCGCAAGCTGATGGAGTTGAGACTAGATCAAATGGTCTGGCACGGAATCTGTAAGAAGCGCCGGTTAATGCACCCACCGGACAAATCTGCACCGTATTACCTGAAAAATAAGATTCGAATGGTTGTTCTTCATAGATACCAACTTGTTGCAACGCGCCACGTTCATTGAGCGTGATGAAACGGTCTCCCGCAATTTGATCGGCAAAGCGAGTGCAGCGAGCACAGAGAACGCAACGCTCCCGATCTAGCAAAACTTGCGATGAGATATTTATTGGCTTCTCAAAAGTGCGCTTGTAGCCAGTGAAGCGAGACTCGGCATAACCATTGCTCATCGCTTGGTTTTGTAATGGGCACTCGCCACCTTTGTCGCAAACTGGGCAATCTAACGGGTGGTTTACGAGTAGGAACTCCATGATGCCCTTTTGTGCCTTGTCGGCAACAGGCGAAGTTAATTGGGTATTAATGATCATGCCTGGTTCTACGGGAATGGTGCATGAGGCTTGTGGCTTAGGGAATTTTCGGCCATTGATTTCGATGTCGACCAAACATTGGCGGCATGCGCCAACTGGATCTAGAAGTGGATGATCGCAGAAGCGAGGAATCTGAATACCTAATTTCTCTGCTGCGCGAATTACTAGAGTGCCCTTTGGAACCGAGATCTCAAAACCATCGATTACGACAGTTACGGTCTCAATCGCCTCTACTGCAGGCTTCTCTGCTTGTGTGGTCATGCACCTACTCCAGTAAAGAGCGTTGCAGCTACCGGATCAAATGGACAGCTCTTCTGCTTGATGTGCTCTAGATATTCATCGCGGAAATATTTAAGTGATGAGGCAATTGGGCTTACCGCACCATCTGCGAGCGCACAGAATGAGCGACCCATGATGTTGTCGCAGAGATCTAATAACTTATCCAAGTCAGCCTCTACGCCTTTACCTGTCTCTAAATCGCGTAGCACTTGGACTAACCACCAAGTGCCTTCGCGACATGGCGTGCATTTACCGCAAGATTCATGTTTGTAGAACTCGGTCCAACGTAGTACCGCACGAACCACGCAAGTGGTCTCATCAAATATCTGTAGCGCTTTGGTACCTAGCATCGAACCAGCTGCCGCCACGCCTTCATAATCAAGGGGTACATCTAAATGTTCAGCTGTGAATAATGGGGTAGATGAACCACCCGGGGTCCAGAATTTCAATTGATGTCCCGCACGAACTCCGCCTGCTAACTCAAGTAACTCTCGCAAAGTGATACCAAGCGGTGCTTCAAATTGGCCTGGGTTTGTGACGTGGCCAGATAGTGAATAGAGCGTAACGCCCTTAGATTTTTCAGTACCAAATTGTTGGTACCACTCTGCACCGTTAGCGACAATCGCTGGAACTGATGCAATAGATTCGACGTTATTGACCACAGTTGGTCTGGCATAAAGTCCGGCGATTGCGGGAAATGGCGGGCGAAGGCGCGGTTGGCCACGGAATCCTTCGAGCGAATCAAGTAGCGCAGTCTCCTCACCACAGATATAGGCGCCTGCACCAACATGAAGTGTGAGCTCTAGATCATTTCCGGTACCAAAGATGTTCTTACCTAAGAAGCCTGCGGCATATGCATCTGCTACCGCTGCATTGACACGGCGAATCACATGAGCGACCTCGCCGCGAAGATAGATAAATGCATGCTTGGCACGGATGGCATAAGAGGCGATGATCATTCCCTCAATTAGCACATGTGGATTTGCCATAAGCAGCGGCATATCTTTGCAAGTGCCTGGCTCTGATTCATCCGCATTGATAACTAGGTAATGCTCTTTGCCATCATTTTGTGGGATGAAGCCCCACTTCATTCCGGTTGGGAAGCCGGCGCCACCACGACCACGTAATCCAGAATCTTTGACCAATTGGATCAAAGCATCTGGATCCATCGCTAGCGCTTTCTTTGCTGCCTCATAACCACCGTGTCTTCTATAACCTTCGATGGTAAAAGAATCTGGCTCATCCCAATGAGCGGAAAGTACGGGCTTTAACATTTACTTACCCTCCTTGGCAGATTTGGATAAATTCAAACCTAAAAGCGTTGCAGCTCCGGCCTGCACACCCTCTTTGGCAAGGCCATCATCAAGACCGGCTAAGACTCGAGAATTCTCTTTGAAAGTTGGTAGCTTCTTGGGGCCGCGAGTTGGGGGTGGTGGATTTCCGTTACGAGCACCATCGACTAATTCTTTGGTTTTCTCAGGAGTCATGTTGTCGTAGAACTCCCAATTTGCCATTACAACCGGTGCATAATCACAAGCAGCATTGCATTCGATTCGTTCTAACGAAACTTTGCCATCTTTGGTTACTTCGTGATTATCAATTCCTAAATGTTCGGTGACGCTCTCCCAAATCGCATCTCCACCCATAACGGCGCAGAGGGTATTGATGCATACGCCAATGTGGTACTCGCCCGCAGGGTGCTTTAAATACTGGGTATAGAAGGTAGAGACTGCGGTGACTTCTGCGGTTTCGATCTCTAATTTGGCTGCGATTAGATCAATGCCTTCGCTGGTTACATATCCTGCTTTGGATTGCACATAATGAAGTAATGGCATGATGGCTGAACGTTTGCGTGGATAGCGCGAAATTATTTGGTCCATTATTTGTAGGTCTGTCTCATTGAACATCAGCGATCCACACCTCCCATAACTGGATCTATAGATGCAACCGCACCGATGATGTCGGCGACCATTGAGCCCTCGCACATCGCCGAAGTTGATTGGAGATTATTAAAGGATGGCTCACGGAAGTGGACTCGATACGGTCTGGTTCCGCCATCAGAAACTACATAAGCCCCAAGCTCGCCACGTGGTGATTCAACTGCGGCATAAGCCTGACCCACCGGAACTCGGAATCCTTCGGTAACTAACTTGAAGTGGTGAATCAGCGACTCCATCGAATTGCCCATGATTTCGCGGATATGGTTTAGTGAATTACCCATGCCATCTGCGCCTACGGATAACTGCGCTGGCCAGGCAATCTTCTTATCTGCCACCATAACTGGCGCACCATTCAATTTATCCAATTTGTCACAAGCTTGCTCGATGATGCGAAGTGATTGTTCGAGCTCGCCCATACGAATCAAGAAGCGACCATAAACATCTGCAGTATCGGCAGTTATGACATCAAATTCATAATCTTCATAGCCGCAATATGGTTGGACTTTACGTAGATCCCATGGCAAACCGGTAGAACGTAATACAGGGCCAGTTACGCCTAAAGTGGTGCAACCTGCCAAATCCAAGAATCCAATTCCTTGGGTGCGCTTCATCCAGATGGTATTGCCAATCAAAAGATCTGCGTTATCTTTGAAATTCTTTCGCAGATCCTTTACCAAATCTCTTAAATGTTGAACGGTGCCTTCCGGAATATCTTGCGCAACGCCACCAGGACGTACGTAGGCCATATTCATACGTAGACCTGAGATCTTCTCGAAGGTACTTAAGATTTTCTCGCGTTCGCGGAAGGCGTAGAACATGGGCGACATCGCGCCTAATTCCAAAGCTCCCGTGCCCAATGCGACCATGTGTGACGAGAGGCGGTTTAGCTCCATCATCACCACGCGGATTACCGAAGCGCGCTCTGGAACTTGATCGGTGATATTCAGTAACTTCTCTACACCTAAGCAATATGCAGTCTCATTGAAAAGCGGTGATAGGTAATCCATGCGAGTTACGAATGTGGTGCCCTGAGTCCAGGTGCGATACTCCAAATTCTTTTCAATACCGGTATGCAAATAGCCAATACCGCAGCGAACTTCGGAGACGGTTTCGCCTTCGAGTTCGAGCACCAAACGGAGCACACCATGTGTCGATGGATGCTGTGGCCCCATGTTTACGACAATCTTCTCTTCTTTCTGTGAGCCGATCTCTGAGATCAGATCATTCCAATCACCACCGGTTACCGAATAGACAGTGCCCTCAGTGGTTTCGCGCGAGGATGCGTATGGATCGAATTTTGGATC
>CAZZLH010000001.1:47678-56696 GCA_964654815.1 uncultured Actinomycetes bacterium | reverse complement strand
AGGTGGTAGACATTATTTATAAGCCCTCCGATTATCGGGCGCCGGAGTTGTCGCACCTTTATATTCAATGGCAATTCCATCAAGCGCATAATCCTTGCGTTGTGGGTGGCCTTGCCAATCATCGGGCATCAAGATTCGAGTTAATGCCGGATGGCCATCAAAGATGATTCCGAACATGTCATAAGTCTCACGCTCATGCCAATTATTTCCGGCCCAAACTTCTACCAGCGAAGGGATGTGTGGATCGTTGTCGGGGCAGGTAACTTCAAGTCGAATTCGGCGATTGTTTGTGATTGAGAGCAATGGATATATGGCATGTAATTCCCGACCAGTCTGAGCTGGGTAATGCACACCATTTACACCCATGCACATTTCAAATAACAACTTATCGCGAAGTACATACGCGACTTCCGTTAACTTCTCGCGCTTTACATGAAGGGTTAATTCACCACGATCTACTACTACCTTCTCAATTGCTTCAGAGAAGGCAGGGTAAGCGCGCTCTAAATCATCGGCTACCTCATCGAAGTAACTTCCATATGGACGTTCGGTAGAACCTGGATTTACCGCAGTACGAACCAGCCCGCCATAACCTGAGGTATCTCCGGTGCCCTGGACACCAAATGCGCCCTTATCGATTTCGCTCACGCCAGCAGACCTCTCTGAGCATGAGTTGGGATGGCCGCAAGCGCTGCAGCCTCTACTTCCTTAATAATCTTCTCGCGATTTGCGCCAAGCTTTGCATCGCCAATCTTTTCGTGCAATTTCAAGATTGCATCAAGCAACATCTCTGGACGCGGTGGACATCCTGGAAGATAGATATCTACCGGTACTACGTGGTCTACACCTTGCACAATCGCGTAATTGTTGAACATGCCGCCCGAGGATGCGCAGGCGCCCATCGCAATTACCCACTTTGGATTTGGCATTTGATCATAAATTTGGCGAAGTACTGGCGCCATCTTGTTAGATAGCCGTCCAGCCACAATCATTAAGTCAGCTTGGCGAGGCGTCGCAGAGAAGCGCTCCATACCAAAGCGGGAGATGTCGTACTTGGCAGCTGAACCAGTTGCCATCATCTCAATCGCACAACAAGCCAAACCAAAGGTCGCTGGCCAAACCGATGACTTGCGCATGTAATCTGCAAGTTTCTCTACCGTAGTCAGCAAAAAGCCAGACGGTATCTTCTCTTCTAGACCCATTTACCTCGCCTTAATCCCACTCAAGTCCGCCGCGGCGCCATACATATGTATACGCCACAAAGACGGTTCCGATAAAGAGAATCATCTCTACCAAACCAAATAAACCAAGCTGATCAAAGGTGACTGCCCATGGATATAGGAAGACAATTTCTATATCAAAGATGATGAAGAGCATCGCAGTTAAAAAGTACTTAACCGGAAAGCGTCCACCCTCTGCAGCTTGTGGTGATGGTTCGATGCCGCACTCGTAAGGATCTAACTTGGCCCGGTTGTAACGCTTAGGTCCGGTGATGGCTGCAACTGCCACTGAGAAGACCGCAAAGCCGAGGCCAATGGCGCCGATTACGAAAATAGGCACATATGGATTCACCCTGTAATCCTAAGCGTGGCTTTTGGATAGGCGAAATTAAAAGCGCGCATATGCGCTGTGAACTGAAACAATCCCAAAGGTGAGATTGCGCCAGGTGGCCCTCTGCCACCCAGCCGCCTCGATTCGAGCGGCCAGGGCGCGCTGATCCGGCCAGGCCCTGATTGATTCGGCCAGATATTGATAAGCCGCTGGATTGGAGCTCGTCACCTTTGCGATCTTCGGCAGCGCCTTCATCAAATAATTCATATAAAGCGCTCTAAATGGCCGCCACGTAGGTTGGCTAAATTCGCAGACCACCAATCGCCCACCTGGCTTAGTCACTCTCAGCATTTGCGCCAATGCTTTATCAAAATCGACTGTATTGCGAAGCCCGAAAGAGATCGTCACTACATCAAATCTTCCCGATTCAAAGGGCAGGTTGAGCGCATCTGCTTTCACGAAATTTAATTGCGGATTTCTCTTTCTACCTGCATCTAACATTCCTTCAGAGAAATCTGCCGAGATAACCGATGCGCCTGCTTTATGCAGTGGGATCGAAGAGGCGCCAGTTCCGGCGGCTAAATCTAAAATCTCCATGCCAGGTTTTGGCGCGATTATCTCTGTAGTTTTACGGCGCCAAGATTTTGTCTGACCCAAACTAAGTAAGTCGTTAACCAAGTCATAGCGTTTGGCAACGCCATCAAACATCGCAGCAACGTCTTCTGGATTCTTATCCATATTAGCGCGTGACATACTGCGTATTCTGCCCTACAAATTCACCGATAGACTTCGCAAATGTCCCAAACTCCAGTACCGGTAAATACGGTGCGCCTTGGCGCGCATCTGCCGCTACTGGATCTTTTGGCAGATCCCAATCCGTTAAATAATCTCGCTTGGGTCAGAAATGGTGAAGGGCTAGTTGGTTGGGGCATCTATGCCAGCACCACAGTAAGTGGCGCCAATCGTTTTGAAGTTGCCCGTAATTGGTGGTACCAACAATTAGATAACCTAGAGATAAATAATGAGGTGCATGGTCCAGGTACTGGCCCCGTGCTCTTCACCTCATTCTCATTTGATGAAGCAGCGCCCAGCATCTTGGTAATTCCAAAGGTAGTGGTGGGGATCAGAAATCAGGCGACTTGGATTACTTGGATTGGCGATGGCCCTGCGCCAAAATTGCCAGAAAAGGCCGCGCCTCTCGTAGCGCCACAGGTCATTTGGCAGCAGAGCGATATCAACTCTTGGAAGAATTCTGTTGAAAAGGCGGTCTTTGAAATCCAAAATGGTGAGTTGGATAAAGTGGTACTCGCTCGAGAAATTGTGGCTACTAGTGATTCACAGATCGATCCACGTTATCTATTGAAGAATCTGGCCAAGGAGTACCCCGGCACTTGGGTCTACGCCAATAATGGTTTGGTCGGTGCTACACCGGAATTGTTGATTCGTTTAAATAATTCGATGGTGGTCTCTCGTGTTTTAGCCGGAACCATTAGTAAAACTGGCGATGATCAGAAAGATCTCGCATTAGCTGCATCGCTTGCCAGATCATCGAAGGACTTAGAGGAGCACGAATATGCAGTTAAATCGGTGGCACAGGCGTTAGCGCCATTCTGTAACTCCACAAATGTGCCAGATGCGCCGTTCGTATTACATCTATCTAATGTCATGCATTTGGCTACAGATGTAACTGGTGCGATCAAAGAGAGCCACAAGGTCATCGATATCTTTGCGATATTAGAGAAGTTACATCCATCCGCAGCAGTCTGCGGTACACCCACTGGAAAAGCTGCCGAATTAATCAAGCGGCTAGAGGGAATTGATCGCTCACGCTATGCCGGCCCAATCGGATGGGTGGATGCCAAAGGCGATGGCGAACAGGGGCTAGCGCTACGTTGTGGGTTAATTGAAGGAAATACCCTGCGCGCCTTCGCCGGTTGCGGCATTGTCGCCGGTTCTGATGCTGAGCGTGAAGTAACAGAGAGCCAAGCTAAGTTCCTACCGATAATTAACGCGCTTAGCTAACTCTCTTATTAGATCGGCGTTAGAGCTTCGATCTGGCATCTGCAAAATCGCAATCTCCAGCCTTGTTGGGGCGGACATAAAGGCCTTTAAGCCCTTTAAATCCTCAATCTCGGTGGCCGGTACTCCAAACGAACTGGCGATACGGAAGATATCTTGATTATGAGGGGTACCAAATATCCGTTCAAAACCCGCTACCTGGGCTTGCGGCAAGGTTGAGAAGATGCCACCACCATTGTTATTTATCACGATGAGTTTTAATTTCACTTCCGATTTATTAACCAGCGCCGTCAAGTCATGTAAAAAGGCCAAATCGCCAAGCACCGCATATGTGCAATCTCGTTTTGCGGCAATTCCCATAGCAGTTGAGATGTTGCCATCAATTCCAGCTAATCCTCGATTAGCGAATACCTCTACTCCATCTCTTGGGCGCGCAAAGGCTTCAAAATCTCGGATTGGTCTAGAGGATGCAAGGTAGAGCGTCGAACTCATAGGTAGAGCAGCCGCGATGGTTTGGGCAACCGCGGGCTCACTCCAATCGTTAATTTCCATAAATTCACTAGCGAGAGTCCATTTTGCAGCGCTGCCAGAAATTTTAGGAACCGAGCTGAAAATCTTAGTTGCGGTTCGTTTGGGATCGATCGCGTGCGCTCTCGGATCAATTACGTAAACAGATTTAGCTTTCGCAATCAAAGCGTTGGTGCTTCGTGAAAGTGTGGTGCGACCAACCACAACCGCCCAATCGATATCTAAGTTTTGGCCAAATAGCGAGGCATGAGCCACGGCACTTGCATAACTCAATGGATTCTCCGCGATGACTGGTACGTCAAGTTGAGTTGCAAAATCAGAGACATCCACGCCATCGTGGCCAATTATCAAAATACCTTTACCTTCAGGGACTACAAATATCTCTTGTGGGTTCTTTACCGAAGGTATCTCTTTACTTACTAGCCCATCAAGCCAATTCTGCTGCGCTAAATCTGACTGCGATGGAATTAGCGGCTCATCGAATTGCACATTTATATGAGTGGGACCAAATGAGGATAGTTGGTATCGGGCATTAGCCTCCGAGAGATCATAAAAAGCGCCGCAATTAAATAAATTAACCTGGTTGGTAGTTTGATTTGCACCGGTTTGGCGAAGTTTGGCGGGGCGATCAGCGCTTAGTACCAATAGTGGCTGAGCGCTATGGAATGCCTCTAAGAATGCAGGATAGTAATTAGCGACCGCAGTGCCACTAGTGCAGACCAGAGCAGCAGGTCGATTGCCAGCTTTGGTCAAACCCAATGCAAAGAATCCTGCGGTTCGTTCGTCGATTCGAATATGTAATTTCACTAAACCGCGCTGTTCGGCTTCATACAGCGCAATTGATAATGGTGCATTCCTTGATCCAGGACTCAGTACAAAATCTGTGATTCCATGTTCGATCAAATCACGGATTATGGTGCGAGCTAATTTTGTGCTTGCCATATTGCAAAACTCTCTCTGATTCTCTGCTGCCACCAATTAGCTCGATCCGGTGTAGCTTGATAATTGATTAACCCACTGGGGCTTATATCGGTAACCGATACTTTCCCATCATTGATAGGAATCTCTCCAACATCATTTGTAAGTAATTTTCCAGTAGCTAATCCGCAGGCAAATTTCAATTCCGGTAGCGCTGCGGCCAATCTAATGCCATGTGCGATCCCTACTGCAGATTCCAAGGCGCTTGAAACTACGACAGGTAATTTATGGTGGGCTGCGATGGCGAGGGATCTTCTGATGCCACCTAGTGGCGCGACCTTCAACATCAAAATATCGACTGCGCCCGCCAGATCAATTGCAAAAGGATCAGCTGCTTTTCGAATCACCTCATCGCCAACCACTGGTATTGGCAAATCTAACTCTCGTAACTCTGCCAAAGTCTCGACCGGTTGTTCGATGTAATCAAATCTCTCCAGGCCAAATTCGTCGATGATTTCTGCGACCGCTGCTCTGCTTTGATTTACGTCCCAACGGCCATTTACATCTAATCTGATGCGAAATTCTGGATTTACCGCAAAGGTATTGCGGATGCGTGCCATATCCAGCGCTAAATCATCGCCCACTTTGATCTTCACTACCTTCGCACCCGGGTACCAACTCAAGATATTGGCGACATCTTCCTTGGTATCTACCGCTGGCAATGTGGCATTAATTTCAATCTCTTGGCGCAGAACCTCTACCGGCGGTTGGAATGCAGCCTCTATGCCACTTGCCAACCAATTTGCCGCTTCCTCGGCGCCATACTCCAAGAATGGCGAGAATTCGCCCCAACCATATGGCCCTTTAAAGAGCGCAACTTCGCGTCTGGTTACTGAGCGAAAGTTAGTTCTAGTCGGAAGTGAGAGCACCTGCAACGATTCAAGGACTTCATCCAGAATCTTGCGATCGATTACCTGGGACATCAAGGACGCTTTGGATATTTCCCGAAGTTAGGTGGGCGCTTCTCCTTGTATGCATCGCGACCTTCTTGGCCCTCTTCGGTCATATAGAAAAGCAGAGTGGCATCGCCGGCAAGTTGCTGAACTCCCGCAAGACCATCATCAGCAGCATTTAAACCAGCCTTGAGTAAACGCAGCGCCAATGGCGAGTTGCGAAGCATCTCGCGCGCCCATTGCACAGTCTCTGCCTCTAACTCTTTTACTGGCACAACGGTATTAACCAATCCCATTTCCAAAGCCTCACTGGCATCGTACTGTCTGGTTAAGAACCAAATTTCGCGCGCCTTCTTCTGACCAACGTGGCGTGCAAGTAAGCCAGCGCCATATCCACCATCAAAGGAGCCAACCATCGGACCGGTCTGGCCAAATTTTGCATTCTCTGCCGCAATTGTTAAATCACAGACCACATGTAGCACATGTCCACCGCCAATTGCCCAGCCGGCCACCATCGCAATCACTGGCTTTGGCATGCGACGAATTTGTATCTGTAGATCCAAGACATTTAAGCGACCAATACCTTTGCTGCCAACAGAGTCATCGCCGATATATCCATCATCGCCTCGAACGCTGATATCTCCGCCAGAGCAGAATGCCTCCTCGCCCGCTCCGGTGAAAATCACTACGCCCACTGCTTCGTCATCTCGCGCTAAATCAAAAGCCTCTTTCAATTCAATGATGGTCTGCGGTCTAAATGCATTTCGTAGCTCTGGGCGATTGATTGTGATTTTGGCGATGCCTTCAGCAGTTTCGTAGACAATGTCCGTAAATTCAGCGCGCTTGATCCACTTGGGAATCTCGCGGCTGGGAAACTCTCGCTTGATTGGCTTGCTCATGCACCTTAGCCTACGGGGGTCATGGAAACTGGAGCAAAGTCGAGCCCTTTTAGATACGACAAATCGTGGTCTATTACACAAACCATGGCCGAACTTGGTGAAGCGCTGGACTTGGATGCAGATATTGCAATCTCAACAAGTGGCTCAACTGGTAAACCAAAAGAGATCCTGATTCCAGCAAGTGCTGCGCGTTTTAGTGCGCGAAGCGCAAATGAATATCTGGGCGCAAAACCTGGCGATTATTGGTCACTACTGCTCTCACCAGAACATGCCGCAGGTATAAATGTTTTAGTCAGAAGCATTGAATTGGGCACTGATCCAGTGACCGTAAACGAAAAGGCAGAATTTACCAGCATCGTACCCACCCAATTATTCAATGCGCTGCATGGTGATGCTGTCTTACTTTCACACCTGCAAGGCTGTAGAGCGGTGTTGGTAGGTGGCGCCGCTACCGCTACTGAATTATTAAGTAGCGCAAAGGCCGCCGGAATAAATTGCATCACCACTTATGGCATGACCGAGACATGCGGTGGCTGTGTTTATGATGGCCATCCATTACCGGGTGTTGAGGTGCGCATCAACGACACAATCGAGATCAAAGGCCCAATGTTGGCGCGAGTACCTCTTAAAGATGGTTTCTTCGTCACTTCAGATACCGGCAAGTTTCAAGATGGCAAATTAATTGTAACCGGACGAATCGATGATGTGATCATCTCGGGTGGCAAGAATCTCTCACTTAGCAAGATAGAGAGCTCGCTTGGTTTTGAATATGCCGCGTTAGGTAAAGAAAGCGCTAAATGGGGCATGGCATTGCAAATCGCCACATCATTCAAGCCAAATGAAGTTTCGGATGATCAGATCCAGGCAGTCCTATCGGAAAGCTTTGGCATTAAAGCCGAACACATATACAGAGTGAAAACCATCCCAAGAACCACACTTCAGAAAGTGGATCGCGCAGCACTTGATAAGTTACTCCCAAATGAATAAGTGGATTCTGGGAGCAAGGCCTCGCACGCTTCCGGCGGCCATCACACCGGTATTGGTCGCAATCGGAATTGCTTACCCAAAATTCGATTTATTAAATGCCCTTCTTGCTTTGACGGTTGGTTTATCCCTGCAGATTGCGGTGAATTACGCAAACGACTACTCAGATGGCATCAGAGGCACAGACCAAGAACGCATTGGGCCAACGCGATTAGTAGCTAGTGGCTTAGCTACTCCTGAATCGGTAAAACGCGCGGCATACATCGCATTTGCAGTTGCTGCAGTTAGCGGTTCGATATATGCCCTGCGCAGCTCACTCTGGCTTTTGGTGATTGGATTGATCGCAATCATCTCCGCTTGGCGATATACCGGTGGTGAAAGACCCTATGGGTATCGTGCCCAAGGCGAGTTATATGTCTTTATCTTCTTCGGGTTGGTGGCAACGATTGGCACCTATTATGGCCAAACTGGGCAGATCACAGTCGAGTCGATTGTCGCAGCCATATCGAATGGCTCGATAGCTTGCGCATTATTGATGGTAAATAACATCAGAGATATCGAGGGTGACAAAGCTGTTGGCAAGATGACCTTAGCAGTCAGGATTGGAGATACCCGAGCTAGGCGATTCTTTATGTTGCTCATCTTCTTTACCATCGTGACTGGATTTACTATCTCTACGTTGGCGGTCTTGGGAATATTTCCAGCTATGAAACTATTGAATGAGATAAAGTTCAAAAAGGGTCAAGAGTTGATCTCGGTGTTAGGTGCAACCGGTCGATTGCAAGCAATCATGGGCTTGTTGATCTTCGTTGGCAGCATCTTTAACCTATAAATTTAAGCATTAGACTAAGCCTCTGGGTTTGAACTCTAGATCTGGATTTTCTTTACAAGCGGGAGGGCGCAATGGTGAGAATACTTTTGATGTATGTATTACCGATAGCACTTGCAATCTATGCGCTTATTGATATCTCTCGTGCTGACGAGACAAACATCAAACTTCTGCCAAAGTGGGCTTGGGTCTTAGTCAGTATCTTGTTGGTGCCAATTGGTCCGATTGCTTGGTTGATAGCAGGTAAGACTCGCGTAAAGAAACCGCCTAAGAAGCGCGGACCCATCGGCCCAGATGATGATCCTGATTTCTTAAAAGGTCTATAAATAAATCAAAA
>CAZZLH010000001.1:0-47578 GCA_964654815.1 uncultured Actinomycetes bacterium | reverse complement strand
ATAAAAGTAGAGCCAGCTAACAAACATAACCAAGCAGCTTTACGTCCGCGCCAACCAACAGTTACGCGCGCATGTAAATAAGCGGCATATGCCACCCAGGTGATGAAGGCCCAAGTCTCTTTTGGATCCCAGCCCCAGTAACGCCCCCATGCATGTTCGGCCCAGATCGCTCCTGCAATTACCGCAAAGGTCCAAAGCGGAAATACAAAGGCCACTAATCGATAGGCAAGTTGATCCAAAGTCTCTAATTCAGGCAGCCGTCTTGCCCAAGGATTACGACCACCTTTCTTCTCTATTGAGTCCAACCAGAGATACATTCCCGAGATCACATTGGCTAAAAAGAATACGCCGCCCGAGATAATCGCAGCCGATACGTGAATTACCAACCAAATTGAATCAAGCGCCGGCACCAAAGGAGCGCTCGGGCGATAGAGCACGGTAACCGCAGTTCCGAGCGTCAACAAGATAAAGATAGAAACTGGTAATCCCAACCAGCGCAAATCATATTTACGTAAAGTCGCCAAATAGGCAACGCTAAATGCCAACGCACCAGTAATAGAGAATTCATACATGTTGCTCCACGGCACACGCCCAGCAGAAATTCCTCTAGCCACTACGCCGCCAAAGAGCAATAGAGTGCTTAGGATCATTAGCGCAGTTGCAATTCGCGCCACCTTCTCAGTCTTGGTGTAATCCAAGGTTTTAACTAGCAAATTGCCTTGGGTCTCATCACGATTAACCGGGTTGCGAACTGACCATGCAGTTTCGTAAGCATGCGCCAGAAATGCCAAGGTGTAAATCGCCATACTGGCATAAACCAAGTCATTAGAGAGATAAGCCCAGCTCTCGCTACTCATGATTACTCCTGTTTATTACTAATTACTACTTCTGCTTTAATTCTGATTACTGCGGGTTAAATTCTTAACTACTGTCGATATTTCATCTGCCAAACCAGGCGCGGCGTTCTTGGCAAGGCCAGCAATCTCCAATTGCGAGCCGTTGCTGCGGAGCCAAATTCTGCGATGGCGGGTGAACAACGAAGCCAATAATCCTAGAATTGCGAGAATTCCACCAATCAATGCGACCCCTTTTCCGGGATCTCGTACGATATTCAAGTTAACCCAAGGCACATAACCTTCAAATGTGAGGGAACCCTCATCAAAGGTATAGCGCTCTCCTACCTTTAATTTGGTAAGTCCAATCTGATCCATCTTCTGTGTATTGAGTTTGTAAACTGATTGTGGAATGCCATTGTCAAGCTGGAGATCTCCCACATAAGTTGCGATAAATAATCGAGGGTCTAAGGCTTCGGGATAAGCGCTTCTGGCCGCCTCTCCTTTCTGCTCATCAATTGTTGGGAAGAAGGAGGCTACAAAGCCAAGTTGCGGTGAAGTGTCGGGCACTTTGATTGCCCCTATTGAAGAGAGATTGGCATCTTGTGGCAATAACGGCACCGCACCTTGAAAGACTATCTCGTCCTTAGCATTACGGACCGTCACCAAAGGTGAATAGCCATTTGCTTGAAGGTATACCGAGGTCCAACCAAAATCTAATGGTGAATTAACTTTAATTATTTTCTTAACCGGTTTGGCATCAGGATTCTCTGCAACTGATACAAATAGCGTGTAATCCTCAGGCTGATTTGTAATTGGATTGTATTTAGCAACAAAATTATCGGCTTTGATCGAGAAAGGCGAGAGCATTCTGTCGCTAAATAATTTGCCGTAAGTTACTGAGTCATAATTTGTGGGGATATTGGTAAATCGCTCTCCAATATTCACGATCGAGTCTCCCCGCATGCCAAATAGGGACCCAACACTTACGCCAAGCAGTATCAGAATTAGCGAGAGGTGGAATAGAAGATTTCCAACTTCACGAATGTAGCCTTTCTCAGCGCTGACCCAATTCTCTTCATGTCGGACTCGAAAACCCTTGGATTTCAAAAACGCTTCAGCAGTCTTCAAATCACCAGTGAAGCTCTGGTAATGCTCCATCCGCTCCAGTCGACTAGGCGCCACTGGAGGCGCGGCCTTAATAGTTTTGGCATGTTCGAAGGTCCGAGGTATCACACAACCAATCAGCGAGATAAATAGCAATATATAAATAGCGCTAAACCATGGTGAGCCATAAACATCAAACATCCATAATTTATCTAAGAAGCGCGCCAGATCAGGGTTGGCGTTAAAGAAATCTTGCACTGGGATTGGACCAGCAGTGCGCTGTGGCAATAAAGAACCTGGGATTGCCGCCAAAGCGGTCAACAATAATAAAATCAGAGCGGTCCGCATGCTGGTTAATTGACGCCATAAGAATCTGGCGCTACCTACGAAACCTAATTCGATATTACTCATAGCACCGGCTCAAATCCAGTTATCAAACCACGAAGCGAATTCATGAAGTGCTCCCAAAGTCCGAGTACTTGAGTCAATCCAATTATTATCAAAAGTAATCCGCCAAAGAATGCGATGCGCTCTCCGTTGCGAGTTAAGTACTTACGAATTGCAGCTGACTTATCGAAGAAGAGACCGGTAGCGATAAATGGAGCGCCGAGTCCAAAACAATATCCAACTGAGAGTATCGAGCCACGAGCCGCACTGGAACTTTCCAATGCCAGAGTTTGGACTGCCGCCAAAGCAGGTCCAATACATGGGGTCCAACCCAAGCCAAAGAGAAAACCCAAAATAGGTGCACCGAACAATCCGCTTCCAAGTGAATTGCTAAATGCCTGATTTAGCTTGGAGAATTTAAAAGAGCGCTGCAAATTGATTCGACCCATAAATATCAAGCCCATAAGGATCGTAAATACTCCTAAGAAACGCATCAACGTCTTCTCATTTGCCGAGATCAGATTCCCTAAGCCGCCAAAGAGCGCACCATAAGTTATAAAGAGTGCGGTAAAGCCAAGGACAAAGAGCATTGATCCGGCTAATAATCGACCTCGGGCCTTAGAGAATCCGGCTGCATAAGTTAGATAGCCAGGCACGAGCGGGATAACACAAGGAGAGGCAAATGAGATCAAACCGGCCAAAATTGCGATTGGCAGCGCCAGAAAGAGAGTGCCCGAGAGTAAGTAATTGACTAATTGCTCGATCATTCGGCTGAAAACTTTTCAATCAAATTACTCAAAGAGGCTACGGTCACCGCACCTGAAATGCGCGCGGCCACTCGACCATTTTTATCAATTACCAAGGTAGTAGGAATGGCATTTGCGCTAAGCGTGCCTCTAAAGCCCACCAATATTGAATCATCGATCAAAGTTGGAAATGGCAGTGCGAATCTCTTTTGAAAGGCTCGCGCAGCAACTTCTGAATCACGGGTCAAGATGCCAAGAAAATTTGTCTCTGGATATTTCTGTGAAAGCGCAGCCAAGATAGGTGCTTCGGCGCGGCACGGCGCACACCATGATGCCCAAACATTTACCACGGAGACCTTTCCAGTCTCAACTTTGAGATCCACCCCATCCAAGGTCTTGCCTGAGAGTATTGGAGCCGATTTTCGATTTTCGGCTTTGATAACAGTGACTGCACCATTACCAGCAACGTAACTCTTGGTTGCTACTTGTTTGGAATTTCCGCACGCCGTCAGCGCTATCGGCAATAGGATCGATAGCGCAACCGACGCCAGAAACTTTTTCAAGGCAGTAGATGTTTCGCTGGTTCGGAATAACTCAGATCAGCGATCATTCCGGATTCATCAAAATGTATTGAAGTAACTGAAGCTAGGGTGCAGATACGTTTACGTGGATCGTGTAGAAATCTGCGGCCTTCGATGGCGCTGCGCAAAATCCAAATAGGTAATTGGTGAGAAACCACAATCGCATCCTTACCATCTGCAGCTTTATGCGCATCAAAGACCGCAGCCAACATTCGATTGACTTGCTCTACATATGGTTCGCCCCAAGAAGGTCTCCATGGATTCCATAACTTTGGCCAAGCTGATGGCTTCTTCAATACTCCATCGCCAACGCCAAATGGTTTTCCTTCGAAGATATTTGCTGCTTCAATCAATCGTTCATCTGTGGTGATCGAGAGGCCATGGGCATCCGCCATCGGCTTGGCAGTTTGTTGCGCCCGTTCAAGTGGCGAGGCATGGACTGCACCGATTACAAGTGATTTGGACCATTCGCCTAAAGTCCTTGCCATCTCTTCGCCGCGTTTTGAGAGATACCAGCCAGGTTGGCGCCCATAGAGAATCTTCTGAGGATTCTCCACTTCGCCATGTCGTACCACATGAACGCTAGCCACCATAGGTTAATGATAAAGCGTTTAGGGTTAAGGCATGGCCGCCAGAAGCGCTGCATTCTTTGACTTAGATAACACAATGGTACGTGGTTCGACCTTGTACTTTCTAGGTCGCGCTATGTATCAACGTGGTTTCTTCACCAAAGCAGATATCTCAAAGTTTGTTGTAGCTAATGTGCGCTTTAGATTGACCGGAACCGAAAAACCTGAAGTGATTGCAAGATTCCAAAAAGCAGCCACGGATTTCATCGCAGGTCACGATGTCGAACAAATTCACTCCATCGGACAATCTGTTTATGATGAATTTGTCTCTCCTGCACTTATACAAGGCACGATAGATATCGCAAAGCAACATTTAGCAGAGGGTGCAGAAGTTTGGTTGGTTACTGCGGCACCAGAAGATATGGCTAAATTAATCGCCAGCAAATTAGGTTTCACTGGCGCGTTAGGCACTCGTGTTGAGATTGCTGACGGAAAATACACGGGAAATCTAACCGGGAAGATTCTGCATGGAGTTGAAAAGGCAAGAGTGGTCCGCGAACTCGCTGCAGAGCGCGGGTTTTCGCTGGCTAATTGCCATGCTTACTCCGATAGCGCCAGTGATTTCCCACTGCTGCAATCGGTCGGCACACCACATGCAATTAACCCCGATGCCAGATTGCGCATCAAAGCTTTGGCAGAGAATTGGCAGATCCACGATTTTCGTAGATTCCGTAAGTTAAATCGTTTATTGGGTCCATCGGTGAGCAGAATTGTTGCGCTCGGCGCCTGGCTTACGCCGCGGTCAAGAGGAGATAAGAAAAGCGACTAATATAGGCAGGTTATGTATCGTACCTTCGCCGATTATCTGCGCACCCTTAGCGATGATGCGCTCGAGCGATTGTTTACGGCTCGCCCAGATTTAATCTCTCCCACTCCACCGGATTACGCGGCCCTATCGGTTCGTGCAAATAGTGGACCTAGCTTGGCTCGAGTTATTGATTCATTAAATGCCTTTGAGCTTCAAGTACTTGAAGCGATGATGGTGTTGGAAGAGCCGATCAAAGTGAAGGATTTAGAGAAGATAACCGATACTGCGGCGCGATTTGTATACAAGAAATTTGAAGATTTAGCGCTGGTTTACGAAGGTTTGATACCGACCCAACTTCGAGAGAGTATCGGTGCCGAACCAGCAGGACTGGGTCCGCGCTCATTAACCAAATTAGAGCTAACAAAGTTAAAGGATGCGCCCGATTCTGCGCAGAAGGTGATGAAGGCGCTAACTTGGGGACCACCTCGCGGCAGTGTGGGTGATATCAAAAATCCTGGTCCCGGAATTGCTTGGTTACTAGAACGCAATTTTGTAGTGCCACTTGATCAACGCCATGTAGTCATGCCTGCCGAAGTCGCAATTCATTTACGTGGCGGCAAAGCGCATAAAGAGTTATTGGCTGAAGCGCCAGAATTAAAAGGCAAGCAATACCGCCAAAGCGATATAGATCGTACCGCAAGTGCAAATATCTCAAATGTGCTCCGTTGGTGTGAGGAGTTAATGAATTTCTGGGGTGAGGTAGCGCCAACTGCGCTTCGTGCCGGTGGATTAGGTATCCGCGACTTAAAAGAGGCGGCCCAACATCTAGGCATTACCGAGGGTTGCGCCGCATTTGTCGCAGAGCTCTCTTACCTCTCCGGATTAGTTGCAGTCGATGCCGATGACACAATCGCCCCAACTAACTCATTTGATATCTGGTTGACTCAGGATTTTGAGAGCAAATGGCGAAATCTGGTTTCGCTCTGGCTGATTACCTCTAGAGTATCTGGATTAGTTGCGCGAAGTGATCAGAAATTTGCAGCTCTCGGCCCCGAACTTGATCGAGTAAGTGCCGCAAATGTGCGCAGTCGAATCTTGAACGAACTTCGTAGCCATACCGAGCTCTCCCCAACTCTTGATTCTTTCACCGAGCGAATGAAGTGGTTGGCGCCATTAAGGCGCGGTGCGAATCTCCGCGACGACCTTGTTAAATGGACTCTCGAAGAGTGTGAGTGGTTGGGCGTAACCGGGCTTGGCTCGCTCTCAACCTTTGCCGCAAAGTTGCTCGATGGAGAAGACCAACTTGGCGTAAATGCCGCAATGCCTACTCCTATAGATTTCATCACGATCCAAAGCGATCAGACTGCGATTGCACCTGGGCCACTCCAACATGAACTTGCGCTGGAAATGAGCCAAATTGCCGACATCGAAAGTCGTGGCGCAGCCACCGTTTATAGATTCACGGAAGGTTCGATTCGCCGCGGTTTAGACCATGGTAAATCAAGTGGCGAGATCATCAAGTTTCTGGGAAAAATCTCCAAATCTTCACTGCCACAGCCATTGGAGTATTTGATTGTTGATACTGCTCGAAAGCATGGTCAATTAAGGGTTGGCGCCATCAATTGCTACCTACGTTGTGAAGATCCTTCGATTCTCTCTGAGATTCTGGCAGATAAGCGGATTGAGCTTGCGCTACGTCAAATTGCACCTACAGTTTTAGTAAGCGATTTTGAGATTGAAGAGGTTTTGAATTCGCTTCGAAATAATGGTTATCTACCGGCAGCTGAGAATGCCCAAGGCATATTGTTGACTTCGCCGCATAACAAGCGGATCAAGAATCGACCAAAGCCACCACGAATCATTGGTGAGATTGAAGCACCAACTTCAGAGAGCATCGCGGCAGCAATTCGCACTATCAAAGTGGGCGAACAATCCACGGCAAAACAGGCGCAACTTCGAAGTAATGGCGCGATACCACGTACCACCGCAAATGAGACTCTGGACCTAATCAACAAGAACCTAAATCGCACTCTCTCAATTGGATATGCCGACAACAATGGTGGCGTATCACATCGGATCATTGATCCGCAGCAGATTTCAAATGGCATGTTGCTCGCGAGAGATCACAGCACTGGAGAGCTACAGACCTTTAAAATCATTCGAATTACGGGGGTCGCTCCGCTATGAGTAATCAAACTGGCAGAATTAACCCCATGTCACAGGCAGCAGCACAACTAGCGCACCTAGAGCAATTAGTCAGATGCGAATCTCCATCTGAAGATCTTGCTGCCTGCCGCAAAGTCGTGGAATTAGCCAATCAAATTGCTACGGAAGTTCTCGGTAAGCCTGCCGAAATACTGGAAGTAAAAGGTCGCCCAGTCTTCTGGTGGGGAGATCCCAAACCTAAAGTCGTGCTCCTTGCTCATCTAGATACCGTCTGGCCCATCGGTTCCTTTAATCCAATCTGGCAGATTGAGGGCGATGTACTACGCGGTCCAGGAACTTTTGACATGAAGGTTGGATTTATTCAAGCTTTATACGCGTTAAAAGAGATCACCGGATCAGTCGCGCTAATCGCAACTACCGATGAAGAGATCGGAAGTTTCGCTTCCCGTGAATTGATCAGTGAGGTAGCTAAAGGCTCTAACGCAGTCTTGGTACTTGAAGCCTCGCTTGATGGCAAGGTGAAGACTGGGCGAAAAGGCACTGCCATGTATGTAGTAAAGGCGGTAGGTCTTGCGGCGCACGCTGGCCTAGAACCAGAGAAGGGCGTAAATGCCACCGTTGAAATCGCCGCACAGATACTGAAGTTAAAGAGTTTGGAATCGAAAGAGCATGGCACCACAGTCGTACCGACATTATTAAGCGGTGGCACAACGGCAAATACGGTTCCGGCTGAAGCCGTTCTTGAAATTGATGCCAGATCATTTAGCCAAGCGGAGCTCGAACGTGTAGATCGCGCCATTCGTGCTCTAGCCGTTGAAACTGACGGAGCCAGATTAGAGATCACCGGCGGTTTAAATCGTCCTGTTCTAGAACCAAGCGCCACCAAAGAGCTCTATGAAATCGCCGAAGCGGTAGCTAAATCGATAGGTATGGCACCACTTGGCTCTGCGGAAGTTGGTGGCGCCAGCGATGGCAATTTTGCGGCAGCAGCAGGTGCGCGAGTCTTGGATGGACTTGGCGCAATTGGTGGCGGTGCACATGCCGCAAATGAGTGGGCCAGCGTCAAAGCAATTGCAGAGCGGACCACTTTCCTTAAGGCTTTGATTCAGGAGTTATGCAAATGAGTAATGAAGGACCATTGATTGTCCAAAGCGATAAGACATTGCTCCTGGATGTTGATCATCCAAACTCCACAGAATGTCGCCGTGCCATCGCGCCATTTGCCGAATTAGAGCGCTCTCCCGAACATATCCATACCTATCGATTAACCAATTTGGGGCTTTGGAATGCACGAGCTGCAGGACATGATGCAGAGGGAGTAATTGATACATTAATTAAATACTCCCGTTACGCCGTACCGCACTCTTTATTACTAGATGTAGCCGAGACTATGTCTCGTTATGGTCGTCTTCGCTTGGAATCAAACCCGATTCATGGCTTAGTCTTAATTACCACTGATAGCGCGGTACTTGAAGAGGTAATTCGCGCTAAAAAAATCGCACCATTACTAGGTAGTCGAATTGATAAAGAGACCATCGCGGTACATCCCTCACAGAGAGGCGCCATCAAGCAGCACCTCCTTAGATTGGGCTGGCCTGCGGAAGATTTCGCTGGATATGTAGATGGCCAAGCCCACCCAATTGAATTAAAAGAAGAGGGTTGGAAGATTCGCCAATATCAAGAACATGCGGCGGAAGGTTTTTGGCACGGAGGCAGTGGCGTAGTGGTGCTTCCTTGCGGGGCGGGTAAGACAATTGTTGGCGCTGCAGCCATGGCTCATGCCAAAGCTACGACTTTAATTCTTGTGACAAATACCGTAGCTGCGCGCCAATGGCGCGATGAGCTGTTACGTCGCACCTCATTAAATGAGGATGAGATTGGTGAATACAGCGGTTCTAAGAAAGAGATTCGCCCCGTCACTATTGCGACATATCAAGTGATGACCAAAAAGAAGAATGGGGTCTATGCCCACCTTGATCTCTTTGATTCTTATGACTGGGGATTGATTATCTATGACGAGGTGCATCTTCTACCTGCACCGATCTTTCGCTTTACTGCAGATATCCAATCAAGACGACGCCTGGGATTGACTGCAACTCTGGTTCGCGAGGATGGCATGGAAGGCGAGGTCTTCTCACTAATCGGACCGAAGCGATTTGATGTGCCTTGGAAGGAGATTGAAGCTCAAGGTTATATTGCGCCAGCTGAATGCATAGAGATTCGTGCCACTTTGACTGAGACCGAACGACTCTCATACGCAACCGCTGAGCCCGAAGAGAAATATCGCTTCTGCGCCACCACTGCCACCAAACGTAAGGTGGTCCAATCTCTCGTGGAAAAACATGCGGAAGATCAAGTTCTAGTAATTGGCCAGTACATCTCGCAATTAGATGAGTTAGGTGAAGAGTTGGGAGTACCGATAATTAAAGGTGATACTCCTATCAAAGAGCGTGAAGAGTTGTTTGCCAAATTTCGAAGTGGCGAACTTAAATGCCTCGTAGTTTCCAAAGTCGCAAATTTCTCCATTGATCTGCCAGATGCCACTATCGCGATACAGGTAAGTGGTGCATTTGGAAGCAGACAAGAGGAGGCTCAGAGATTGGGACGTATCTTGAGACCAAAATCAGATGGTCGTGGTGCGCGCTTCTATTCGGTGGTAAGTCGAGACACGATTGATCAAGATTTTGCGCAGAATCGTCAAAGATTCCTGGCCGAACAGGGCTATAGCTATCGAATTATTGATGCGGATGATGTTTTTCAAGGAAAGATTTAAACTCATCCAAATCAACATAAAAATGTGAGAAGTATTTTTCATTGACATGAACTACCGGGATCAATTGACCATACAAATTCTCTAATTCCTGATCGCCATCAATTAAGACCTCTCGTAAAGTAAAACCTAGCTCTGTTTGTAGAGGTGCGAGTAAAACCACTACGTTCTCGCATAAATGACAGCCTTTACGACTATAAATCGTAACTTCAGGCGACTTCATGTGTGTAAGTGTATTTGGTAGCGTTAATGCGTGAAACGCGGCCGTCTAACCACTTCGCTGGTGGTTTTTTTCACCGGAATCTTATTTGCGCCGCTATTTGCTCCTCCAGCAACCGCCCTGTTCAATGTCCGCGAAGCGACAACTTGGGGATATATCTTCGCCGGAAAAATGCAATCAACTGCGCCAACTTTGCCTATCGGTTCAACCAGAAACGTCACCAACTTTGGTGGTGCCAAACTTGAGGCTAAATCAAAATTCGTAGTCACTTACAACAATTTCCCTGCTTGGGCCGAGCGAGATATGCAAGCGGCAGTTGATATTTGGGCCGCAAATTTCCAATCAGATGTGCCAATAAATGTAGAGGCTACTTGGGGCAGATCGGCAGTTTATGGATTATTAGGTAGCGCAAGACCCGGTAACTACTTCAATAGTTTCGTAAATGCGCCTGATCCGACGCTCTGGTATCCCTCAGCTCTGGCAAATGCACTTGCGGGAAGAGATTTGGATAAGAACCGAGTTGAGATGGTAATTCAGGTCAATTCCCTAGCGCCATGGAATACCCGAAACGATGGCAGACCAAGTGGCTCGGAATTTGATCTCCAATCTGTGTTTATTCATGAGATTGGACATGGACTTGGTTTTCTATCGACCGATTCATATGCCTTGGGATTCGGCTCGCTTGAACAACCGACACCTTTTGATGCATATCTCCAATTAGACGATGGTCGACGATTAAGTGATCTGCCTTCACCAAGTTTGGAATTAGGTCGAGCGCTAACCAACAACCTCTCTTGGAGCGGTATCAAAGGTATAAACGCAAATGGTGGCATCAAACCCAAGATGTACACACCAAGTCGTTACGAAGCCGGATCATCAGTTTCGCACTTAGATGAAGCGACTTTTGGAAACACCGGAATCAACTCAGTTATGACGCCAAATCTAGATGCGGGCGAGGTATTTCGAGAGCCAGGTCCACTACTACTCGGCATGATGGAAGATATGCGCGTCAAACCACCAGCTGGCGTTGCAGTGGGGCTGCCAACTCAGGTACGTAATGTTCAGGCGCTAGTTGGCGATGCCAGTGCAATCATCACCTTTGATCCTCCGACAAATGTCAGAACCGCCCAAGTAACTAGTTATCAGATAAAGAATCTCAAGACTGGAGCCTCGGTATTTGCCCCCTTTAGCCCTTACGTGGTGAAGAATCTAAAGAATGGAGTTTCGTACGCCTTCAGTATCACAGCGATAAATGAAAACGGGAATTCTGACCCTGTAACCACGGAACCAATCACGCCCGTGGCCACTTGGAAATCAACTGCTATCGACAACGCGAGTGATGCTAAATATCTAGCTACCGCTAATTTCAATGGTCGCCCATTCATCGCTTACATAAGTAGCAAGACTGGCACCTTGCGCACCGCGATTTTCAATAATGGCACCTGGCGAAAATTGGTAATTGATGGCATGGGTGGCAACTCAGGAAGAACTAGCAACAAATTGGGAAGCCATCTATCCCTCTGCACATCCGGAAGCGGCAGCAGGCAGGTAATTCACCTCTTCTATGGCGATATGGTCGACAAAGATTTACGACATGCCACACTAACTTCGAGTGGTTCCTCATTTGAAGTCGTGGATGGAAATGCGGCGGCGGTGCAGCCATACGACCAACCAAGCCGAACCCGCACCGGCAGCGATGTTTCTTACTCAAGTTCCTGTGTTGCTACCACAAATTCCGTACAGGTTTTCTACCGTGATGAGAGTCAGGGCGTCTTATTGGGTGCTAATAAAACCGGTAACAAATGGAGCTATGAGTTGATTGATGGAGATCGTAAAAGCGATGGTCGAACCACAGGAGATGTTGCTTTTCATCTAAAAGCATTCTTAGAGCGCGGCACCACTTATTTAATTTATGACTCGGTACTGGTGGTAAATCAGAAGAAAGATGCCACATCTGGCGAGATCAGATTAGCCACCAGATTGGGCGCTGCTGCAAATACTTGGAGTTACGAGACTCTAGATTCACCGAACGATAATTTTTCGGTGCTTGGATATTCAGTTGCACTCGATAAGTTAGGCGGAAAATTGGTCGGCACCTGGTTGGCCGCTACAGGAGCATCTCTGCCTAACCCCAACCAAATCCGAGTACAGATACTCGGCGCTGGCCTGACAAGTTACAGCAGCAGTAAATTTGGTACGCCGAATGGGCCACTAAATCTAAATGGCACAACAATCGTAATAACTTGTCAGAAACGTCTCTGTGCCTTGGATACTTCGAGCAAGAAGATCTCACTAATCAATGGTTGGCAGAGTGATGACCCGATCCAAAGTGGTTGGCTTACCATTAATGGGGTGCGTTCGTTAATTGCCGGAATCAACGGGCAATTAGTCTCGTTACAGGCTTAAGAATTACTTGGCGTTACGGCGCTGAATGCGAGTCTTCTTGAGCAGCTTCTTGTGCTTCTTCTTCGCCATTCGCTTGCGACGCTTTTTTACAACTGAACCCATATCGCTCCTTGTAGTGAGGGTGGAAGATTAGCGCGCTTAGGCACGATATACGAAACCGCCCGCCAAGATAATTGCTCCTTGGGTACTGCTTGCGGTGAGAGCTCGAAAATCCGTGGTGGTAACGTAATTTGCCGCGGTAATTGCGCCTTTGCCATCTAGCGTAAGTAATAATGTTGCGCCCTTTCGCTTCCAAGCTGGAAGCGCTCTCACCGGGCCATTCGATACAAATGCGCCGTAAAAACTCTTCCCAGTTGTAGCGGTGAGCGCTCCGCTCAAAGCAGCATAACGATCAGTCCAAGTTGGTTGAAAATTTCCATTGAACCTTGTGATCACAGCTTGAGAATTGGAGAAGCCACCGAGTACCAATGAGGAGTTGGTGGTGCGCCATGCGCGCGTGGCCTTTGGATCCGAACTTCTCTGTACTGCCACTAACTTTCCATTACTTATTCGCGCAAGGAATCCATCCGCCTTACCTTTTAAATTCTTATCCATTAAACGCTCTGCGCTCTGCCCTACTGCGATGACCGACCCATCATTTGCTCTCACGATGCCAAAAATCTGCGTGCTCTGCTTTCCGAGCAAGAATGGTTTTTCATTCCAATTGACAATGAATCCTTGGCTACCTGGTTCGGAGTAGATAGCACCAGCTATGGTCATTCCTGACTTATCTACCAGTATGGAGTTGGGAATTACCGGACCTGGCATAGCCATTGAACCACTATCTAATAACTTCCCTGTGCCATCTAACTTCCAAAACCAGAGATTAACTGGATCGCTTCGATTTGAGCTGATTGGATCTGGCATGACATTGTCTGGATTGAGCACGCCGCTAATTGGTGGCAAAGTTCCGACAATTGGAGTTGCGGCGGCGCCTACAAAATAGAAGTTACCCTCTGAATCAACTGTCGCTGCGCTAACAAAAGACTCCAAATCGCCACTTAATTCCGTGGTCGGACCATTAACTACCTGGACAAATCCACTCTTTTCGCGATTGCCATAGACCAATATCTGATCACCAAAAGCAATCACACCGCTTGAATCTGTCTCAACTGCCGCCACCTTGTTCAAGGGTTTGATAACAAGGGCTGCATTACCCGGGTTAACTGCTACGGAAGAGATAGAGATAATTACCAAAAAACTTGATACAAATCTTGATACAAATCTTGATACAAAGCGTTTCATCTAACTCAATTCGATTGAGCGATCATGCGCCGCTTTCATTGCCTTAGCAACGATCTGCTCTAATTCGCTGCTACTAAAAGATTGCAAGGCAGCGAAAGTTGTGCCATTTGGACTGGTGACATTTTCTCTTAACTCTGTGGCGCTCTTGCCGGAGGTTTCTAACAACTTTGCCGCGCCAATCATGGTCTGAATCGTTAACTCTGTGGCTACTTGATCGGATAACCCCAACTCTTTAGCGCCTTTGACCATCGCTTCTACAAAGGCAAAGAAGTAGGCCGGACCTGATCCGCTGGTGGCAGTTACCGCATCTTGGAATTTCTCCTCCACTTCAACACAGATGCCAGCTGCGCTCAAAAGCTCCACCACAAATTGCCGCTGCGTTGAAGTTACATCGGAGCCGAGTGAGTAGCCGGCTGCACCTTTTCCAACCAGTGTCGGAGTATTTGGCATAACTCTCACAACTGGATTTTGACCACTTAATTTCTCCGATATTGCCGCGATGCGCTTCCCAGCTACAAATGAGATCACCAACGCAGATTTAGGAAGTTGACCATTGATTTCGAGTAATAGCGCATCGAGATCTTGCGGTTTGACTACCAAAAGCACCACATCGCTATCGCTTAATTTTGAACCAATTTTGATGGCATATCGAGAAACCAACTCATTGGCGCGATCCTCACGTTTTTCTAGGATCTGAATCTGACTTGGTTGATGGCCTGCTTTTATTAGCGCAGCTATGAGGGCTTCGCCCATTACTCCAGCGCCAATTACCGAGATTTGCGGCAAACTCATAGCGAGTAATTTACCTAAATCTGATGTGCATTAATCATGAATTACCCGTAGGCTTCAGGGATATGTCTGAGGTAGCTGCAGGATTTGCACGTGATTGGGTCGAATTCACAGACCCAAATGATGAATTTCAAATTTATAAGTGTGATTTAACTTGGTTGACCTCAAATTGGACCTGTATTTATGGTGATGGCTGTAAGGGTGTTTTCCAGGATCAGCCTGATGCTGGTTGCTGCACCGAAGGCGCCATGTACTCAGATAAGGGCGATGAACAACGAGTCATCGCAGCTGCCAAACGTCTAACCCCTGATATCTGGCAATTCCACGATATTGCATACGACAAAAAGGGGCGGTTGAAGATCTCTGAGGTGGATGCAGATAATGAGCGGAAGACTCGCACTGTAAATGGTTCCTGCATCTTCCTAAATCGTAAAGGTGAATTCCCAATCTTTGGCTGTGCGCTACATCAATTGGCGCTAAATGAAGGTTCGCACTTTCTAGATGTAAAACCCGACGTTTGCTGGCAACTTCCCCTACGAAGATCTTTTGAAACTCGTGAAGTTGGTGAGCGTACCTATTCGATTACGATAATCGGAGAGTACGAACGCCTCGCTTGGGGAGATGGCGGCGAAGATTTCGATTGGTATTGCACTAGCAATAGCGAAGCTCATGTTGGCAAACAACCGGTCTATCTCTCAAATAGCGAAGAGTTGGCCGCGCTAATTGGTGCTGCTAATTACCAGATCTTAAAAGAGATCTGCGATCAGCGTGTTGCTGGCATTAAATTGGCCCAGAAGAAGTCACTTCCCCTCTTTGTGATTCAACACCCCGCCACTGTCCTCGCTGGACACTAATCTTGCCTCGTGGCAAAAGTTAAACAAGATCCCTTCAAATGCTCTGAGTGTGGTTGGAGTAGCACCAAATGGGTCGGTCGCTGTGGTGAGTGTCAGGCATGGGGCAGCGTCGAAGAAGTTGGCGCACCAAAGAAATTATCTTTAGTAGCCGGACATGTTTCTCAACCTGCAACGCCAATTGGCAACGTTGATCTCTCCACCGCTACTGCACGACCCACCAAAATCGATGAATTAGATCGAGTGCTAGGCGGTGGCATCGTGCCAGGGGCTGCGATCTTGTTAGCAGGAGAACCTGGCGTCGGTAAATCCACATTACTACTTACCGTCGCTGCGCAGGTGGCGACAAATGGCGTCCATACTCTCTACATCTCTGGCGAAGAGAGCGCATCTCAAGTAAGACTGCGCGCCGAGAGAATTAGCGCCGTAAATCAGAATCTCTGGCTGGCCGCTGAGACCGATTTAGGCGCAGTGATCGCACATATTGATTCGGTAAAGCCAGAGCTATTGATTATCGACTCCATCCAAACTATCGGCTCCACAACAGTTGAGGGCGCACCTGGTGGCGTTACCCAAGTCCGCGAGGTTGCAGGCGCGCTAATTCGGATTTGCAAAGAGCGTGATATCGCGCTTCTCTTAGTCGGCCACGTAACCAAAGATGGCTCAATCGCAGGTCCAAGACTGCTCGAACATATCGTTGATGTGGTCCTTAACTTCGAAGGCGAACGTCACTCTCGCTTAAGGTTGATCCGCGCAATCAAGAATCGTTTTGGCGCATCCGATGAAGTTGGATGTTTCGATATGAATGACTCCGGTATTCAAGGTGTAGCTGATCCAACCGGTCTCTTTACTTCACGCCATGCCGAGCCAGTACCTGGCACTTGCGTAACAGTCACTCTAGAAGGTCGGCGCCCATTACTTGCGGAGATTCAAGCGCTAGTTAGCGCGGGGCGAGAGAACGATTTCGGAAATGCCCGTCGTGTGACTAGCGGTATGGACTCCTCGCGCACCTCAATGACTCTTGCAGTTCTTGAGTTACGTGCAAATATCCGACTCTCTGGTCGCGATGTTTACGTCGCAACTGTGGGTGGAATGAAGATGTCCGAACCAGCTGCAGATCTCGCTGCCGCACTTGCCATCGCATCTGCCGCCAAAGGTTTGGCACTTCCCGCTGATTTAGTTGCGATTGGCGAGGTCGGTTTGGCAGGTGAGATTCGAAAAGTTTCTGGAGTACAACGCCGACTTGAAGAGGCATTTCGGTTGGGTTTCAAGCGCGCGCTAATCCCAACTGGAAGCGAAGTGAAGTTGCCAGGTATGGAGATTGTTGAAGTCTCTCGAATTGATCAAGCCATAAACCGAGTTAAGGTTTAAATAGCCTCCGGCTCTAATTGCTCCGGCGAATCAGGTGTGCCACCTTTGCGTTCACCTTTGAAGGTAAATGTTGCAGCATCCCCTTCGCCCTCTACGCCAACTAGCACGATGTCACCAGGCTTGATCTCATTGAAGAGAATCCGCTCTGATAGCGCATCTTCGATCTCGCGTTGGATGACTCGACGAAGCGGCCTTGCACCCAGCAATGGGTCATAACCACGCTTAGCAAGTAACAACTTGGCATCCTGAGTGAGTTCGATACCCATATCCTTTGATTGGAGGCGCTGATCAAGGCTTGCCACCATCAAATCAACGATCTGAATGATCTGCTCTTGGTTCAACTGGTGGAAGACGATTATGTCATCGATACGATTTAAGAACTCAGGGCGGAAGTGATTCTTTAGCTCATCGCTAACTTTGCCCTTCATCCGCTCGTAATTGGTCAAAGTATCTTCGGTATTGGCAAAACCAAGTCCCAGGCTCTTTGAGATATCTCGAGTACCCAAGTTGGTGGTCATGATGATGATGGTGTTCTTGAAATCAACGGTGCGACCTTGCGCATCAGTTAGACGACCATCTTCAAGGACTTGCAATAGAGAGTTGAAGATATCTGGGTGAGCTTTTTCGATTTCGTCGAATAACACCACCGAGAATGGGCGACGGCGAACTTTCTCAGTTAACTGCCCACCTTCGTCATAACCGACATACCCTGGAGGAGCGCCAAAAAGTCGAGATGCAGTATGGCGCTCTGAGTATTCAGACATATCCAACTGAATCAAAGCATCCTGATCTCCGAACAAGAAACTTGCCAAGGTGCGTGAGAGTTCGGTCTTACCTACACCAGATGGACCAGCGAAGATAAATGAGCCACCAGGGCGGCGCGGATCTTTTAGACCTGCGCGGGTGCGTCGAATCGCTTGAGAGAGCGCCTTGATTGCCTGCTCTTGGCCGATGACTCGCTTATGTAGCTCATCTTCCATATGTAATAGTCGTGAAGTCTCTTCTTCAGTCAACTTGAAGACTGGGATTCCGGTTGAGGCTGATAGCACTTGTGCGATCAATTCCTCATCTACTTCGGTGACTTGATCAAGCGCGCCATCTTTCCAAGCCTTCTCTTTTTCATTGCGCTCGTTAATCAGATTCTTCTCATCATCACGCAACTTCGCGGCTTTCTCGAAATCTTGTCCATCGATTGCCGACTCTTTCTCGCGGCGAATGTTGGCGATTCGATCATCATATGCGCGGATCTCTGGTGGCACAGTCATGCGCTTGATACGTAAGCGAGAGCCTGCCTCATCAATAAGATCAATCGCCTTATCTGGCAAGAATCGATCAGAGATATAGCGATCTGCATAATTTGCTGCCGCTGCGAGCGCACCATCGGTAATTGAAACGCGGTGGTGGGTCTCATAGCGATCGCGTAAACCTTTAAGAATCTCAATGGTGTGTGCAATCGAAGGCTCTTTGACCTGGATTGGTTGGAAGCGACGTTCTAGAGCTGCATCCTTCTCTAAATGCTTGCGGTACTCATCAAGCGTTGTGGCGCCAATTGTCTGTAACTCACCACGCGCCAACATCGGCTTCAAGATAGATGCGGCATCAATCGCACCTTCAGCTGCGCCGGCACCGACCAAAGTATGGATCTCATCGATGAAGATAATGATGTCTCCGCGGGTCTTGATCTCTTTTAGCACCTTCTTCAAGCGCTCCTCGAAATCACCGCGATAACGTGAGCCTGCGACCAATGCGCCAAGGTCTAACGAGTAAAGGTGCTTATCTTTCAAGGTCTCAGGCACATCATTACGAACGATGGCTTGGGCTAAACCTTCTACAACTGCAGTCTTTCCGACTCCAGGTTCGCCAATCAAAACTGGATTGTTCTTGGTGCGACGTGAGAGAACCTGCATCACGCGCTCGATCTCAGTATCGCGTCCGATTACTGGATCTAACTTTCCTTCACGAGCTGCTTGAGTCAAATTGCGACCAAATTGATCGAGGATGGTCGAAGATGCTGGGGTGCCCTCTGCTGGACCGCCTTGAGTGACCGCCTCTTTACCTTGATAACCAGAGAGCAATTGAATAACTTGTTGACGTACCCGATTTAAATCTGCGCCAAGTTTCACCAGAACCTGTGCCGCTACGCCTTCACCTTCGCGAATCAAACCTAAAAGAATATGTTCGGTGCCGATGTAATTATGTCCAAGTTGCAACGCTTCACGTAGAGATAGTTCTAGAACTTTCTTGGCGCGAGGGGTAAATGGAATATGTCCAGATGGCGCTTGCTGCCCCTGGCCGATGATCTCTTCTACCTGTCCCCGAACTGCATCAAGTGAGATTCCCATTGACTCAAGCGCTTTGGCTGCAACGCCTTCACCTTCATGGATTAATCCGAGCAGAATATGTTCGGTGCCAATGTAATTGTGATTGAGCAGGCGAGCCTCTTCCTGTGCCAATACGACTACTCGGCGAGCTCGATCTGTAAAGCGCTCAAACATGGAACCTCCTTGGTTGCAAATAGCCTAACCAATAAGCCTGGGGATTTATGCCCTCGAAAATCACCTTTGCGGGTGCTCAGTGAGAGAGAATCTTAACCATCCTGGTATTTCCTAGAGTATTCGGCTTGGAGGACTCCAGATCCAGGAGCTCTGCGATACCTTCATCGTAACTGCGGAGGAGCTCTTGATAGACCGCAGGCTCGACCGGAGCGCCTTGAATCGCGCTAAAACCATGGCGGCCGAAAAACTCCGTCTCAAATGTTAGACAGAAGATTCGCTTTACCCCCAAGTTGCCCGCGCGTTCGATTAATTGCTCAAGAATGCGGTGGCCGATTCCTTTGCCACGTAACTCTTCAAGTACTGCAACGGTACGAACTTCGGCCACATCTTCCCAGAGCACATGTAGCGCACCGCAACCAATTACTTGATCACCATCTACTGCTACGACAAATTCTTGGACTGATTCATAAAGCGTCACAGTCTCTTTGGAGAGAATTCGACGTTGTGGCGCATAAGTATCAATTAACTTACGAATTCCCTTTACATCCGATGTGCGCGCGGCTCTGATTTCGATCGCCATTGAAGTTACTCCGGCTTTACTAGAGGAAAGAGAATGGTTTCGCGGATACCAAGTCCGGTTAAAGCCATTAACAATCTATCTGCGCCCATGCCCATTCCACCCATAGGCGGCATGCCAAACTCCATTGCTTTTAGGAACTCTTCATCAAGAGGCATCGCCTCTTCATCGCCCTTTGCGCCAAGTCTTGCCTGCTCCACCAAACGTTCACGTTGAATTATGGGATCAATTAATTCTGAATAGCCGGTGGCAAGTTCAAATCCCTGTACGTAAAGATCCCACTTCTCCACGACTCCAGGAATCTCACGATGCTGCCTGACTAGCGGTGAGGTATCAACTGGAAAGCCCATCACAAAAGTTGGCTTGATTAATGCTTCCTTGCCTACATGCTCAAAAATCTCTTCGGCAAGCTTTCCAGTGATCCATTTTGGATCAACTTTCATGCCTAATCTCTCCGCGATTTTCTTAAGCTCGGCATAAGGAGTAAGCGCGGTGACCTCTTGCCCCACTGTATCAGTTATGACTTGGTAGAGAGAGACCTCTGCCCATTCGCCACCTAGATCTAATTGCGTGCCATCGTGATGCGTTACGACATGAGAGCCAAATACATCCATTGCAGCACGCTGTACCAATTTCTTGGTCAACTCTGCGATAGAGCGCCAATCCCCATACGCTTGATAAGACTCGATCATCACAAATTCTGGTGAATGGCTGGAATCTGCTCCTTCATTACGGAAATTACGGTTAATTTCAAAGACTCGCTCGATGCCACCCACAACGCAGCGCTTTAAAAAGAGTTCTGGCGCAATTCGTAAGTAGAGAGGAATGTCATAGGCGTTGGAATGTGTCTTGAATGGTCGTGCTGCGGCGCCACCATGCATCACCTGCAACATCGGAGTTTCTACCTCTAGAAACCCTTCACTTGCGAAAGTATTTCGAAGCGATGACATCACTTGAGGACGGATCCGAGCCATCTCACGTGCCTGCGGTCTAACGATTAGATCTACATAGCGCTGTCTAACTCGAGTCTCTTCATTTAGCGGCTTATGCTCCACCGGCAATGGACGAAGTGCCTTTGCGGCAATTTGGAAATCCTGCGCCAGAATTGAGAGTTCTCCGCGCTTTGATGTGATTACCTCACCAGTTACCGAGACGATATCGCCAAGATCGATATCACTCTTCCAACTTTCTAACCGTTCTGCCCCCACTTTATCTAGCGAGAGCATGACTTGTAGCTCTGTGCCTTCTCCTTCACGTAAATTGGCAAAGCACAATTTACCGGTGTCTCGTTTGAAGATGATTCGACCCGCAATAGATTCAATATCGCCAGTTGCAACATCAATCTCAAGTGCCTGGTACTTACTACGTATCTCAGCTAAGGATTTAGTGCGTGGTACCGAGACTGGATAGGCCTCTTTACCCGATTCGATGATGCGGTCGCGCTTCTCGCGGCGAATCCGCATCTGTTCCGGTAAATCCTCGTCCAGATTGCTCATAGGTGTGTGAGTCTATCTAATCATGTATTACGTTCGTGAATTAAACGTAGGCCAATTAGCGTTAAATCTGGCTCATGCTCATCTAAAGTATCTGCAACTCCAAAAATCAATGGCGCTAATCCACCGGTGGCGATAACTGTTGGTCGCTCTTTATATTGCGCCTCAAGCTCCTCGGAGATACGACTTACCAAGCCATCAACCTGACCCGCAAAACCATAGATGGTGCCCGACTGCAACGCTTCCACCGTATTCTTTCCGATTACTGATCTTGGTTTGATTAACTCCACTTTTCTTAATTGTGCGGCACGTTGCGCCAGCGCATCCACAGAGATTTCGATACCGGGCGCTAAAGCACCGCCTAAGAATTCACCCTTTGGAGAGACCACATCGAGATTGGTGGATGTACCAAAATCGACCACGATTGCTGGGCCGCCATAAATAGTGTGGGCCGCCAAAGTATTAACGATGCGATCTGCACCAATCTCTTTGGGATTATCGACCAGCAACGGCACACCAGTTTTGATGCCTGGCTCAACTATCGTGGTCGGGATATTTGAAAAATAACTATCGATCATGGTTCGCAATTCACGTAAGGTCGCAGGCACGGTTGAACAGATGGAAAGTCCGGTAATTTCAAAGCCTTCAACTAAGGCGCGAAACTGCAACCAAAGTTCATCTGCGGTACTTCGTGGATCGGTCTTTACTCGCCAAGAATGGGTCAGCTCATCTCCAAGGAAGGTTCCCAATACTGTGTTGGTATTACCTACATCTACGCTCAGTAACATTTAGTACTCCATATTGTCTATTAGTCGGACTTGGCCAAGCCAACCAGCCACGATGGCGCGTTGCCTTGGTGCTGGCTCTACTTGGAAATTCTCCGGATTTATTACGGCTGCATAGTCAGTCTGCCAAGCTGGCTCACTGTCCAGCACCTCTCTTAACTTTTCTGGACCAGATTTAAGAGCTCGATAGATGATTGTGGCTTGCTCTCTCTGCTGGCTAGTCAAACGGATATTTCGGGATGACATGGCTAATCCATCTGGCTCGCGGACTATTGGATGCGAGACGATTTCAATCGGTAATTCATGTTTTGTAACCATCTCTTTAACCAGAAATAATTGTTGAAAATCCTTCTCGCCAAAGAGAGCAAAATCTGGCTGGACTAAATCAAATAAACGCTTAACCACTGTGAGCATGCCATTGAAATGCCCTGGCCTGGCAGCACCCTCGAACAAAGCTCCCACTGGACCAGCTTCGATCAACTTTGGTTCTTTCGGATAAATTTCTTCATAAGTTGGGAACCAAACTTCGCTTGCACCCGCGCTTATTGCAATTTCGCGATCATGTTCTGGAGTACGGGGATATCGCTTTAGATCATCTGGATCGTTAAATTGGAGTGGATTAACAAATACGCTGACTATTACCCGCTCGGTACGCGCCCGGGCAGCGCTAATCAGCGCCGCATGACCAGCATGCAACGCGCCCATGGTCGGGACAAATCCCGTTTCTGTCATTTAACACTCCAGTCCATCGCGGGTACCGGGTAGGAAGAAATTATAACTTACTTAATTAGTCGAGAGCTTTGAGTAACTCTTTTATCTTGCCATGCGTGATTAATTCACCATCTGGCTCGATTTCAAGCCATGGCTCCAATACGAATTTACGTTCGTGCGCTCGTGGGTGCGGCAGCGTCAACTCATCTGCTTTGGAGATGATTGATCCATATTGAACGATGTCTAGATCAATACTCCGTGGCCCCCATTTAATGGTTCGCTCACGCCCCATCGCCTTCTCGATACCCTGCAACATCTTTAGTAACTCTATGGCAGGTAAATCAGTTTCGATTATGCAGACTGCGTTTAAGAAATCAGGTTGATCTGTGTAACCCACAGGCTTGGTTTGGTAATAGCTCGAGACCTTCTGCAAGTCAGTTGCTTCGCGCAACATTGCGACGGCTAAATCTAGATTCTCTTTTGGATCTCCAATATTTGAACCTAGCGCAATTATCGCTTTCATCGATTCCGTTCGATAGTCACCGCAATATCAAGTACGCTGCCATTTACTGGCGCACTTGGTTTGTGGATTGTGACTGCGACTTTATTAATCTTATGAAATTCAAAGAGTATGCGATCGGCGATTCGACCACCAAGATGCTCGATTAATTGGCACGGTTCACTCTCAATATCTTCAATAACCAGATCGACGATCGCGCCATAATCAACGGTGTCCGCCAAATCATCACTATTAGATGCTGGCTCTAAATCTAATTCAGCATGGATATCGGCATAGAAAACTTGGCCATTGCGCCGTTCCTCGGCAAAGACCCCATGAAAACCAAATGCTTCGATGCCCTTTAACTCAATGCGGTCGCTCATGATGCTTGGCCATTTGAAACTTGACCGACAAGATTTATCGCATCAACATGTGGTTTAACGCTATGAGTGCGCACGCCCCAAATATCTTTTGTGGCCAGCCATGTTGTCAATGCAATTGAGGCGTTCTCGCGCTCAGCCGGATCATTGCCGCCCAAGAATCTCTTTCGTGAGCCACCCACCAGAATGGGAAAGCCCAACTCTTTGAATTTATCGATGTTTCTAAGTAGCTCCCAGTTCTGCTCTGCATTCTTAGCAAAACCAAGACCTGGATCAATCACCAATTTAGCTGGTTCGATTCCCGCTAATAACGCCGATGCAATTTGCTTGGTTAGCTCCTTAATGACATCAGCAACTACATCGTCATAGACTGCAAGTGAATCCATATCTTTTGATTGGCCACGCCAATGCATACATATGTATTGGGTTTTCAATGCGGCTGCAGTTGCGTGCATCGCTATATCGGATAATCCGCCACTAACATCATTTATCGCCCTGGCACCTGCTGCAACAGCAAGGGCTGCAACCTCAGCGCGCATCGTGTCAATACTGACCATCACTCCCGCCTTGGCCAAACCATGAACTACGGGAATTACTCGCGTCAGCTCCTCATCCATGCTGACTCGCTCAGCGCCAGGCTTGGTTGATTCTCCGCCGACATCGACAATAGTTGCGCCCTCTTCGACCATCTCTAAGCCACGTGCAATCGCAACTTTTGGATCTAGATATTTTCCGCCATCAGAGAATGAATCGGGCGTGACATTTAATATGCCCATAACCAAGGTCATGGTTATTACCTATTGGTGATTAAGCTGATGGCTTCGGCACGTGTTGCCGCATTTCGCAATTCGCCACGAACTGCAGAGGTTACGGTTCTTGCCTCAGCTTTGCGAACGCCGCGCATAGACATGCATAAGTGCTCGCAATCGATAATCACTATGACTCCGGCACAATCAAGAATCTCGACCATGGCATCGGCAATTTGAGAAGTTAAGCGCTCCTGAACCTGCGGTCGGCGGGCAAAAACATCAACCAGCCGAGCAATCTTGGATAGTCCGGTGATCTTACCTTTTGGAATATAGCCAACATGAGCCACGCCATGAAACGGTGTCAAGTGATGTTCGCACTGGGAAAAGACTTCAATATCTCTGACAATCACTAACTCTTCATGGCCAATATCGAAAGTGGTGGTTAGTACATCTCTTGGTGATTGATATAGCCCTGCAAAATTCTCGGCGTAGGCTCGCGCTACTCGTGCTGGAGTATCTTTTAAACCTTCGCGATTTGGATCTTCGCCAAGTGCCAGCAGAAGTTCGCGCACGGCTGCCTCTGCCCGTTTCTCGTCATATGGTTTTTGGGCGCGGCCATCCTCTGGCCCCATCGAAACCGATTCGATATTACTCAAAGTTACTTCGCGCCTTCGGCTTTCTTACGAGTAGCGCTCTTCTTTGGTTTTGGCTTCGTACCATTTTCGCTTGCCTTAATCTCTGGCTTTGGCGCTGGGATCGCAACCGGAGGTTTGCTGGATGGCTTTCGAGTGCTAGAGCCAGTCCAAGCTGGGCGCGGTTTTACTGCTCGGACATTTTTGAAGATGACCTCAATCTCATCTTTTAACAAGGTCTCTTTCTCCAATAGCACCACGACCAATTCATCAAGAATCGCACGATTAACCTCCAAAATATCAAAGGCTTCTTGATGAGCATTCTCAATTAATTTACGGATCTCAGAGTCCACGATCCCTGCGAGATTCTCTGAATAATCACGCTGGTGTGAAAAGTCGCGGCCTAAGAATGGCTCCGCGGAGTTGGTGCCTAATTTAATTGCACCAATCGCCTCGGTCATTCCATATTGCGTGACCATCTGACGTGCAAGCGCGGTAGCTTTTTCAATGTCATTGCTTGCACCTGTCGATGGATCGTGGAAGATCAACTCCTCCGCAGCGCGACCACCCAAGGTGTAGGCCAATTGATCAAGTAACTGATTGCGAGTAACTGAATATTTATCTTCATCTGGAAGCACCATGGTGTAGCCCAGCGCTCTACCCCTAGGCATGATGGTGATCTTATGAACTGGGTCAGTATGAGGTAGCGCATGCGCTACTAATGCGTGACCGCCTTCGTGATAAGCGGTAACACGGCGCTCTTCATCGCTCATGATTCGCGTCTTCTTCTGTGGGCCAGCCATAACGCGATCAATTGATTCATCTATTGCACTCAAAGTAATTAATTTCTCATTGTTTCGTGCGGTAAGAAGCGCTGCCTCATTAAGAACATTCGCCAAATCTGCACCGGTAAAGCCAGGTGTGCGACGAGCTATTGCAGTTAAATCTAAATTCTTATCCAGAGGCTTATTCTTTGAATGCACCTTAAGTATTGCTTCGCGTCCCTTTAAGTCTGGGCGCTCCACTGGGATTTGTCGATCAAATCGACCTGGACGAAGTAGCGCCGGATCTAAGACATCCGGTCGATTTGTAGCGGCGATCAATATCACCTGGGTTTGATCGTCAAAGCCATCCATTTCAACCAACAATTGATTCAAAGTCTGTTCGCGCTCATCATGGCCGCCACCTAAACCTGCGCCACGTTGACGTCCAACCGCATCAATCTCATCAACAAAAACGATGGCGGGTGAGGTTTCTTTTGCCTTATTAAAGAGATCTCTTACGCGGGCCGCTCCAACACCAACAAACATCTCTACGAAATCAGAACCGGAGATGGAATAGAACGGAACCTTTGCTTCGCCTGCTACTGCTCTGGCTAATAAAGTTTTACCGGTGCCCGGTGGGCCATAGAGCAGCACACCTCTTGGGATTTTTGCACCCAACTCTTTATATCTTCCAGGATTAGATAAGAAATCCCTAATCTCTTCTAATTCTTGAACCGCTTCATCTGCACCTGCGACATCGGCAAAGGTGGTCTTTGGTGCTTCGGCATCCTGCAATTTGGCACGTGATCTACCAAATTGCATGGCTCGGCCACCGCCATTTGCTTGGCTCATCAACCAGAAGAAGAGCAGCGTGATTAATAGAAATGGTGCGATAGAAAGTAAGAAGGTAACCAATAATGATTGGGATGGAACCACCACATTCCAGCCTTTAGCTGGCGGATTGCTAGTTAGCGCATCAATGATGGTGGGTTCTTGACGGACTATGTATGAAGCTTGGACTTTATCTGAACCGTTGATTTTTACGCCATCATTTAGGACGATTTTTACGATTTGATCTTTATCCACCACTGTGGCGGTAGAGACTTCGCCCTTGGAGATGGCATCAAGGATCTGTGAGGTCTTTACCTCGGTATAACGATTAGAAGCGGAGGAGATTTGACCAAAGAAAGTTACCGCCAAGATACCCAAGACGATCCAAAAGAGTGGACCACGTGTGAACTTGCGTAGATTATTTTGGGGCAGATTGGGTTTGCGTGGTTGCTTCTTCTCGGTCATTTATCTCTCTCGTCTTATGCGTATACGTGTTTTGCCAACACGCCTATGAAATCTAAGTTGCGATACTTTTCGTTGAAATCTAATCCGTAACCGACTACGAAATCGGTTGGGATATCAAATCCCACATACTTCACATTCACATCTACTTTTGCTGCCTCTGGCTTACGAAGCATGGTGAGAATCTGGACATCTTTCGCACCACGAGATTCCAAATTTGATTTCAGCCAATGGAGAGTTAATCCGGTATCGACAATGTCTTCCACAATTAGAACCTCACGATTGGTGATGTCGCGGTCAAGATCTTTCAAAATCCGCACCACACCACTTGATTTGGTTCCGGAACCATAAGAAGAGACCGCCATCCAATCCATTTCAACGTGACGATCCATGGCACGAACTAGGTCCGCCATCACCATCACTGCACCCTTTAGTACACCTACTAGTAACAACTCGCGACCTTGATAATCTTCCCCGACTTGCTTGGCGAGCTCTTTGATTCGAGCTGAAATCTGATCGGCAGTCACAATCACCCGGTCGATGTCACCGGCAACTTGTCCGTGATCCACGCTCTCCCCTTTTTGATCTCGCCTCCTGGAGATCTGCTTGGCAGCTCGGGAGGGTGCTAATTTGAGAGCGTTAGTCTGCCCGAAATTCGTGAAACCTTCACACCCGAGGGAAGGCTGACCTCGCCCTGCCCCTTCCAATTGGAGATAAGCGCCTCAACTTGGCTCAACTGCTGCGCCGAGAGTTGTGCCACACCTTTTTCAAAGAGCGCAAGTCTTAGGACGCGGCTACGAATGGCTCTTGGAAGTTGGGAGAGCGCATCAACTTCTAAACTGTTATCGCGCTGCCAAAATTGCAGGGCTAGTTGATCTAATGCATCTGCATCATCACGTAGCAGCTGCGCGCTTCTGACTAAGGCATCAGTAATTCCGGGTCCGATTTCTCGTTCCATAATGGGCAAAACTTTCTCGCGCACTCGAACTCGGGCAAAACTTTGATCTTTATTATGGGGATCGTCCCATGGAGTTAAATTTAATTCCTGGCAAGCCTTTAAAGTCTCCGCCCTAGTGATCTCTAGGAATGGACGCAGATAAATTCCGTTTACTGCTGACATACCAGATAAAGATCGAGCACCGCTTCCTCTTGCTAGTCCAAGTAATACTGTCTCGGCTTGATCGTCTTTGGTATGTCCAAGAAGTACCGCGACTGCACCTTTGGATTTCGCCACTTTCTCTAAAGCTTCGTATCGAGCTCGCCTGGCAGAGGCCTCTAAACCATCAGTCACCTGAACAGAAACTCTCTCGATCTGGCAAGGAATTGAAAGTTGCGTTACCACTTTGGCGGCCTGCTCTGCCGAACCTGGTTGTAATTGATGATCAATAGTTACCGCTTCTACTTTGAGCGCTAACTTCTCGCATTCAATTCTCGCCGCTTCAGATAATGCTAGAGAATCTGCACCACCTGATACCGCTACGAGAATTAAATCTCCAGCAGAGAAATCACTTATTGCGGCCCGTACTGCACTACGTAGCGCGACGAGCGCATCCATCAAACTCGACCAGCGAAAGGCATTAATCCTGGCATTGAGTACATATTCGAATACTTCAATCCGACTCGTTTATTGCGAGCCTCCCAGACCATGCCATTGCCGGCATAAATAGAGATGTGGTGAATAGCAGCGATTGAGCCGTTATATGAGTAGAAAAGTAGATCTCCCGGCTGCATCTGTGACAGCGGTACGTGAAAGGTCGATACCGAATAGAGCGCGGCATTTAACCGATCCCAATTCGGCCAACCCAAACCAGCTGCGCGATAAGCGGCGTAAACCAATCCTGAACAATCAAATGCATTTGGTCCCTCTGCGCCCCAGACATACGGTTTCTTAGCTTGAACCTGTTTGATGGCATATGCCAGAGCAATTGCTCTCTGTTCAGGCGTGGTTCGAATAGTCGAACGACCTTTAAATCCACGATCTGGCCAAATCTTCTTCTGATCAATGACAGTTTCGGCAACCGTGGCATTCTGCTCTTCTAACAGCGCCAATTGTCGCTGTTGTTCGAGAGTGGTTCGGACTCGTCTGGCTGCCAATAGATCCGCCATTAATTTATCTTGGACCTTCTGTAATTTTGCTACCTCTTGTGCTTGGGCGGCTCTAGCATCATCTGCAACTTTCTTAGCAGCTGCTACCTTCTCAGTAGCTGCTTGTTGCGCGGCCTTTGCTTGATCCGCAGCTAACTTGGCTTGTTTTGCCACGATCTCTGCGGCCTTAAATCTCTGTAGCGCTTGAGTATTCGAGGCGCCAACTTTCCCTAAAGTTGAGAGCTGATCAATTAAATCTTGTGGACCATTAGCGCTAAGCAGCGGTTGGATATCGGCAAAACTTCCACCCATGATGTAAGCATCTGCGGCTAATTTTCCAATCTTGCGATGCGCCTCATCAACTGCAGTAGCTGCCTCAATAGCGTGTGCCGTGGCGGCATTTGCGATGGCTGTGGCTTTCTTCAATTCTGCTAAGGCCGCATTGTATTTTCCTTGTGCCGCATTAGCTTTAGCGGTGAGAGTTCGAAGTGAATCTTTCGCTTTATTTAATTGTCTGGCTTGTGCATCAGCTGCCGCCTTTTTAGCTGCTTCGGCCTTCTTGGCGGCATTGATTTCCTCGACTGTCGGCTTCTTCGTTACAGCTTGCACCGGAGCAGTCATGCAGGTAGAAAAAGAAATCGCCGCAAAAATGGCGACGAATTTTCTCATGTTCAAGTGCGACCTCCGGGGGTGGAAACCCAACTATAAATGGCGGAGCGCACAAAGCATGGGATTTTCCTTAGTTTGCTACATCACGACGCTTAAATAGCGTCGCAACAATGATGCTTGCGCCTAATAAATAAAGTCCCACCCTTAAGAGCGCCTCGGAGTATGTTGGTGCATTCTCCATTCCAAAAGGTGAACCACCCGTTGCAACTACCGAGAGCAGATTGCCTGGCATCCAATTTGCTGCCGGTTTCCATGCGATGGAGACGATGCTTTCAACTACCAATATGTAAGCGGTACCAATTGAAATCGAACTAATTGGAGATCTAAATAGCAGACCCAGAATCATGCCAATTGTTCCGTATCCAATCGTCGAGATAAGAACATTGACAAATGTGGTCATGAAAACAGTACGAGCATCTGAAGTAAGCCATGCGTCTGTGGCCACTTTGGCTCGACCAGAAAGGGCAAAAGCCAACCCCACTGCAGTGATTGCGCTAATAATTACGCTAAGTAAGGCAAATGTTGCCATTGAAAGATATTTCCCAAATAACAAGGTCAATCTACGTGGCTGCCGAACCAATAAATTTCGTAGAGTTCCGTAGGTATATTCCTGAGCAGTTTGCGCTGCAAAAACCGATAAGGCAACCAAGCCCAATAATCCGCTGGCGCTATTAAATCCAATGGTGAAACCATCTGCCATCTGGAGCATTTCACGAGTAATCCGATTGCCGCGCTCGGCATTACCTGTCGTGGCATCTATCAATAGGAACAATAGCGAAGTGACAAGAGCGGTAACTGCCGCAACTGAGCCGAGAGTGCCGAAGAAGAAAGTTGGACGGCGGAGCTTGCGCCACTCAGCGAGGAAAATTCTCATTCGCCACCATCCGTTAACTGGAAGAAGGTCTCTTCGAGCGAAGGGCGAATCGGAGTTAGTTGCGCCAGCACTACGCCATTCTCGAAGGCAATTTTATTGATTTGAGTTGCGAAAGATTCATCCGCATCTATTCGAACATGATCCGCCTCAACTACCGCAGCATGTCCAGTTTTGTTGATTAGCTCTGCTAGATAATTCAATGAATTAGTAGTCGAAGGTTTGGCGAGAATACTTGGTTTGTTGCGATGTAATAATTCTTGGATCGGACCAGCAAAGACCACTCGGCCTTTCCTTAACATGACTAGATATTTAGAAATCATCTCAATCTCTGAGAGCAGATGCGAAGATACAAAAACCGTAACGCCATCAGCCGCCAATTTCTCGAGTAAATCCCGCACCTCTTGAATCCCGGCAGGATCTAGGCCATTGGTAGGTTCGTCCAGGATCAACAGCTTGGGATTAGGTAGTAAAGCTGCTGCGATTCCTAGGCGCTGTTTCATGCCTAATGAATAATTCTTGTATTTATCCTTGCCACGATCGCCAAGTCCGACCAATTCAAGTAACTCTTGGCATCTACTAAATGAGATGCCACCTAATTTCGCCAGAACTTTAAGATTCTCAATTCCAGATAGCGCAGGATAGAAAGCTGGCCCTTCAATTAGTGCGCCTACTTCCTTCAAATATTTCTCGGGGTGCTCGATTGAATTTCCGATTATTGAACCGGTGCCCGTTGAAGGATTGATCAATCCCAACAAGATTCGGATTGTCGTAGTTTTGCCAGAACCATTTGGTCCAACAAAACCACAAATGGTGCCAAGCGGGACCTCAAAAGTTGCATCATCGACTGCGATCACATCGCCATATCGCTTGCTTAGATTGCTAACCGCAATAGCTGGAGCTTCCACGGAGATATCCTGCCTTATCGCTCTAATTACTCCTTTACTATTGGCCAATGAGTAAGCGGCCATGGGGATATCAACCCGTTAATGACCGGCCCGACCCTGATTGGCAATTAAATCCACAGACGCAAGCAGTTCGTGCGGGATTAGCGCGCTCTGGTTTTGGCGAGACTTCAGAAGCGCTCTATCTAACAAGTGGCTTTACCTATTCGAGCGCCGAAGAGGCCGAAACTGCTTTCAAAGATGAACTTGATCATTATCTATATGGCAGATTCGCCAATCCAACCATCGGCATGTTTGAAGCTCGTCTTGCAACTTTAGAAGGTGCCGAGAGTTGTATTGCTACCGGAAGTGGCATGTCTGCCATGTTCGCATCAGTGGCTTGCTTGGTTTCCCAAGGAGATCGCGTGGTGGCAAGCGCCTCGATGTTCTCATCATGCCATGTGGTTCTCACTGAGTTCTTGCCAAAATGGGGCGTAAATACTGAGTTGGTAAAAGGAACTGAAAAAGCAGACTGGGAGCGCGCTTTAAGTAAACCGACCAAAGTTGTATTTATCGAAACGCCAAGTAATCCGCTGATGGATATCGTTGATATCAAGATGGTCGCGGAGCTAGCTCACAAAGTAGGCGCCACAGTCATCGTAGACAATGTGATGGCTTCACCAATTTATCAAAAGCCGCTCCAACTCGGCGCCGATGTTGTTATGTATTCCACCACCAAACATATCGATGGCCAAGGCCGTGTTCTGGGTGGTGCAGTTTTAGGTAGCGCAAAATACATAACCGAACAGTTCCAACCATTTATCCGCCATACCGGACCATCGATATCGCCATTCAACGCCTGGGTAATGTTGAAGTCACTTGAGACATTACACATGCGCGTAGAACGCATGAATTCGAATGCGCAAAAGGTGGCAGAGTTCCTAGAGACCAACCCGAAAATAAAAGCGGTGCGTTATCCCGGACTAAAATCACATCCACAGCATCAAATAGCGATGCGGCAGATGAATGGCGCTGGTGGCACCACAATCGGAATTGAATTTAATGGCGATAAGAACGCAGCCTTTAGATTCATGAATCATCTTAGAGTCGTGGACATCTCTAATAACTTAGGCGATTCAAAATCCTTAATCACCCACCCAGCATCGACTACTCACCGACGTTTAGCGCCCGAAGTACAGGCTGAGATGGGAATCACCGAGAGTACGTTGCGCCTTTCGGTAGGGCTAGAGCATGTAGATGATCTGATTAAAGACTTAGGTCAAGCGCTAAGCAAGTAATTGACCGACCACCAAAAGGATCGAGAAGAGCGTCAGATAAAGTACTGAGAAATTAAATATCTTTCCCGCTACCTTTTCATACTCAGATTCATTGCTCTTTAGCTTAAATACCTGCTCCGCAAATACGATGGCGAGAGCCAAGGTCAAGAAATAGCACCAATTCGGTAGCCCGGCGGAGTAAATCGTGGCTAAAGAAGAGAGAATCATCATCGCGGTGTGGAACCACATCTCCACATAAACTCTCTTTCGAGTGGCTACCACGGGCAACATCGGAATATTCGCTGCTGAATAATCATCATGATATTTGATTGCGATAGCCCAGAAATGTGGTGGTGTCCAGAAGAAGACCACCAAGAAGAACCAGAGCGCTGGTGCAGCGAGTGAGTTTGTGACTGCAGCCCAACCAATCAAAACTGGTAGGCAACCTGCAATGCCACCCCAAACAATATTCTGATTGGTATTTGGCTTTAATAAGACCGTATAAATAGCCACATAGAAGACAATTGCCAAAGATGTTAGCAAAGTGGCAAGTGGGGTGGTGAAAATCCAAAAAATCACTAAACTCAAAATCATCAATAACGTTGCGAATCGAGATGCCTGCTTTTTGCTAATTACACCTGCTGCCACCGGGCGATTTCTCGTTCGCACCATCAATTTGTCAATATCCGATTCGATCACCATATTGAAGGCATTGGCAGCGCCTGCGGCCAATGTGCCGCCTACTAAAGAAGCTATCGTGGGCACTAGTGGTGGCCAACCTTGGGCCGCAAGAAAGAGCGCCGGCACCGTGGTAATAATTAGAAGCTCAACCACTCGCAGCTTCATTAATTCTAAATATGGGCGCACTATCTAAGGCTACTACCAAAGCTGTATGACAAAATTCTTTAAAGTTACCAGAATTATGTTTGATTGATAACAGTTTCTGAGTTTGATGCCGAATTTGTGGCTGCGTTATCACTTAGTGGTGAATCTGAATTTCCTTCTGAGCTTGAAATTGAAGTTGCATCACTAGGCACCAGAATCAATGGCGCAGTTATCTTGCCTAAGATACGATCCATGGTCGCACGAGCGGCAGATTCGGCGGCGCGATACTTTCCCACTCGATCTGCGATTATCACAAAGGCATACTCGTGGTCACCCGAATCGATATATCCAGCAAGGCTCGCCACCCCACGTAAGCTGCCAGTTTTGGCACGGACTAAACCAACGCCCTGTGGTGCCGTTTTTAGAAATCTATTCTGCATCGTGCCTGATACGCCACCTACGGGCAATCCACTTAAGATGCTGGCAAATTTTGGATCCTGGTAAATCTTTGCAAGTGCCCGAGCCAAAGTTAACGCGCTTATTCGATTGGCACTTGATAGGCCACTACCATCTTTGGCGGTGATTACTGGATTCTCGATGTTGTACTTACCCAAGACATAGTTGAAAACTGGAGTTATTCCATCTTCGCTATAGGTATAACCAGCTTTCATAGCAGCTAGACGGGCTAAATAGTCAGCCACATTGTTATCACTCCACAATAAAGTATGGCGCAATATTGCAGATAAATTCGGTGAGGTAGAGGTGGAGATTAAATCTGTAATGTGAGCACTGGTAGCCGATGCCGAAATCGGCTTCCACGCAACGCGATACCCCACTTTGCGGAAGTAATTAGCCATATTGATTCGAGTCCGGCTGGTTATTCCATAGTACCTAATTGTGATACTTCTGCTTTTAGCATTTGCTCTGATTTTATTAACCAGATAATTGCTCCAAATGAATTTATCTCGTCTGGCAGACGAATAGCTAGGTGTCAAAGATGGATCAAAATCACCAACTATTTGAAAGGTATTCTTCAAATCAGTCTTATAAATCGAGGTAGTAAAGACGCTATCCGCTGGCATAAACTCCAGAATTGACATAGCGCTGATTACCTTCAAAGTCGAAGCTGGCTTTCTAGGACCATTCCCATCGCGGCTAAAGATAACTTTGCCACTCTTAACATCAATGAGCACCATAGCGGGATTGGCTAAGCTCTTATCTTTGGTTAATTCCCTAAATACATCAGGAATCTGTTCCATCTTAAGCGCCCCTACTGGATGCGCTGAAGGGGATATCAGCAAAAGCGTGGCAGTTGCTGCAGCTATGAATTTAAGACGCATTAAATTGTTACGGCGAGAAAAACGTTAAAAACTGTTAAGGCCAACATCGTGCCCCAGATTGGATTTGAAAGTTTCGCCTTATTTTGGTTTTGGTATCCCAGAATCATTATTACAACTAAAACCAAGAATTTAATTCCGACTTTAGCGTGGCTAATCTCATCGCCCAAAGCTGAATCAAGACCAACCAGGGCAAAGCCCGCAATCAATGCAGTCATTGAGGCATGCATGAAACCCTTGGATAACTTCTTCTCTACTTTTGCAGTTTGATTAAGTAAGAGCACCAGCATGCCTAACACGCTGGCCACATGTAGTAAGAGGAAGATGGTTTTGGCTAGCTCCATTTGTTAAGCCTCCTGCCATGAAGTTAGAGTGCTCATTATGCCCAATACACCTGCTGATATCGGCCCCGGTGAGTTTTACCCCGTGGTGGGCGTAGGGCCGCATCCTCTGCCTTGGCCCACCGAAGAACATTTCGATCCAGAACTACTAGAAAACGGTGATAGACGTAATGTGCTGGATAAATATCGCTACTGGAAGGTCTCAGCGATTGTTCAGGATTTAGATACAAAGCGTCATGACCTACAAATTGCGATCGAAAATTGGCAACATGATTTAAACATCGGATCCATTGTGCGCACCGCAAATGCATTCAATGTAAGTGCAGTACATATAGTCGGCAAACGCGACTGGAATCGGCGCGGGGCTATGGTTACAGATAGATATTTAAATGTGCTTCACCACCCCACAATCGCCGATTTCTCCACGTGGTGCCATGAAAATAACGTGCCTATTATCGGAATCGATAATGTTGAGAGTTCCAAACCTTTGGAGTCAGCAGAGTTGCCAGCAAAATGTGTCTTACTTTTTGGCCAAGAAGGCGCTGGCATGTCAGATGAGGCGATAGCGTCTTGTCAGGTTTTATATGAGATAAAACAATATGGTTCGACTAGATCAATGAATGCTTCTGCAGCTGGCGCAATTGCTATGTATCACTGGGCCCTGCAACATCTACCGCGCTGAAATTTTTTGAAGTTCTGCCAATAGACCAGAAATTGCACTATCAATCATTTCATAGACAGCTTCAAAATGTCCTATGGGCAAAGAGTAAGGGTCTGGCACTTCAAGTTTGTGGAATTCTGTTGAATCAGGATGGATATTTCTAAGTGCAGAATCAAATTGACGTAAGTAATAAACTTTATTTGCCACATCTTCGGTAGCTAGCGCCATTACATTGGCATAATTGGATGAATCCATCACCAAAATGAGATCAGAACTATAGAAATCATTCTTAGAGAATCTCTTGGCGATATGCTCATAACTCAAACCATGTCGCTCCCAAGTCTGCTTCGAATGTGGGTTGGGGCCCTCTCCCACATGCCAGGAGCCAGTACCTGAGCTATCCACCAAGATCTTTGGGGCAGAAATCTCATGGCGTCGATTGAAGAGAATCGCTGCTGCCATTGGTGAGCGACAGATATTGCCAAGACAGACCATAGATATGGTCACTTCAGCCTTGCCAATTAGATGCTGCAACATAATCATGGAATTGTAATGTTAACCCCATGCGCAGCTGGTTATCACGCAATCTCGTCGTAATAACTATTGTCTCGCTCGCACAGGACGCGGCTAGCGAACTGATCTATCCCTTAATGCCACTTCTGATAGCAGGCGTAGTTGGTTCTGCCCCTTTGGCGCTAGGAATAATTGAAGGCGCAGCGGAGTTCGCTGCCGGAGTTACCAAGTTATATTCTGGAAAATTTAGCGATCGATTTGGTCGCAAGCCTTTCGTGGTTGGTGGTTACTCATTGACCGGCGTTGGTAAAGCTTTCACTGTGTTATCGCTCTCTTGGCCCGGTATCTTTGCAGGAAGAGTTATTGATCGGATTGGCAAAGGGATGCGTGGCGCACCAAGGGATGCGTTGATCCATGATGGGGTTGAAGATAAAGATCTAGGGAAAGCATTCGGTTTTCACCGAGCGGGAGATAATCTTGGCGCAGTCATCGGTCCGCTCTTGGCACTTATCTTGCTCTTTGCCTTGAACAACGATGTTCGTGCAGTTGCAAAATGGGCATTAATTCCTGCCGCGATAAGTATATTTTTCACCTTTCTCATTAAAGATTTCAAACATAAAAATGTGGTTAAGCCGGTCACCTTTCAAAAGGCACCGCTCTCTCCAAAATTAAAGCGAACCATCGCAATTCTGGTGGCAATACAAGTTACCAATATCCCTGATGCTCTGTTGCTACTTCGATTGCACGATATTGGTTTTAGTACACCAGGAGTGGTAGTGGGCTACATGATTTATATGTTGGTTGCCACTTTTGCGGCGTATCCTGCCGGCAAAATTGCCGATAAATTACATCCGAAAAATGTCTACTTGATTGGGCTTACTTTCTTCGCCGCCGCTTACATAACGCTTGGCTTAACGAATAATCATGCGATTGCAATCATCGCAATCGCTTTGTATGGATTCTTTCCAGCGCTAACTGATGGTGTGGGTAAGACTTGGATTGGCCGATTGAGCGATTCAAGCTCGCGCGGTTATTCGCAAGGTGTCTTTCAAGCCAGCATGAACTTCGCGGTATTGGCCGCAGGTATCTGGGGCGGAGCGATGTGGAGCGGTGGTAGCGTCGAAATCGCGCTCGTTATTGCCGGAATTGGCGCCTTACTTGGCGCTCTCTTCATCAGCCAATATCGAGCGGACGCTGCCTAACCTACGATCAATCTCATCCGCCTCTTCGCTTCGATCACTCTTTCGTAATATCGCAGCAATCAAGGTCTCGATCTCCAAGATAAACTCGAAATCACGCGGATCCTCTTCTGATGCGGTCGTGAGAACTTGATCAAGTACTGAGAGCGATTCTTCTAACTCGCCCAACAATTCCAACGCCTTGGCAAATTCAAACAGGGTATAAATCTGGCGGCGATGATCATGTGCAGTCTCAAATACATCTAGCGCGATTCGCGCCTTATTGAGCGCTTTCTCTCCTTCGCCTAATTTGTTGTAGCAAGAGGCAATTTTTTGATCACAACGAGCGACATGAATGACCTCTTTATGTTTTTTATAAAGCTCGCGCGCCTCTTCGAATGCTTCGATTGCTGCTTCGAATTTGCCTAATTCCCGATACGCACATCCAATGAGGTGAAGATCAGAGGCGGCACCTAGATCGTTGCCATCAACTAAATGCTCTTGGGCACATTCATTCATGGTGTCCACAACTTCTTGGTATTTCTTAGAGGAGTACCACCACTCACCCAAGGTGCAAGCAAGTTCAAGCGCAATTGGTGATTTACTCTTACGAAGCAGGTCGACCGCCTTAGACATTGCACTTGCCGCTTCATCGATTCGCTTTAGCTGATTTAAGTTATACCCAATTGCAGAGTAAGCCTGAGCCAGCTCTTCTGTGGCATGTGCCGTGCCAATTTCTGTGTAAATATCGCGTGCAGTTTCGGCTAGCGCCAGCGCTTCGTCATATTGACCACGCGCATAAATGCGAGCGCTGAGTTCGTAATAAGTATTTGCGCGCTCTAATCCATTTGTTTCAGGAATTCGCTCCCAGAGCATTTCCTCAGTGATGATCTCGTCATTCTCTTCTTCGCCCATCATTGCCTCCCCGCACGGAAAGAAACGCTTGGGGAATTGCGCTGAACAATAGCCCCTGTTTCGGCATTAACTCCCGATTTAGTAGTTAAAACGCTAGGCGTTATCAGAAAATTTCGTATTGGAAGTGCGCGCTTTAACATCAACAATCATGGGGCGAATTCGCGCCAAAGGTCCCTTGGCGGCATCGATCAAGATCGCCTCTGTGACCAATTTGAGATTTTCTCTGGTTGCTTCGGGGACTTTGGTACGCCAAGGGCAGATGCTCTGCATGGAACATACCCAACCATTGGTGCTGATATTCAAAACCCCTGCACCTGATTTGTGTGTGTAATAAGTTGCCATCGCAATCGCCCTCTTACGTTGAACCGTGACCTCTGCCGTGGCAAGAGATTCAACCGCTGGACCAGGTGAGTAGAGCGGAGAATCAACCTCTCGCCCAACTACGGTCTCAAGCTCACCCGGCGTGGACATGGCATTAAATGGCCAACGTCCGGGCCGAGTGATCTTGAAATTTCCTGAGGCGCCTAATCCAATGTACTGCGCACCTAATAAGAGCGATTCCGGGCGTTTGATTGGTGTAAGTCTCCACGGCAGCGTCGCTTTATCTTGCACGGTGGCATAGGGATCGCTCTTGGTCCTGCGCCACATAGCTAGACGATTCTCTGACTCGATCCGTATTCGATTGTAGCCAGCGTTGCCGCCGAAATTGATTAAGTTGGTGCCACGCTCGACTGCAGCTTCGAGATTGTCGCGCATATTGTTGGTCCAATACTCGTGGTGGCCACCTAGAATCAAAGTAGTGGCGTTCTTGATCAATGGCGAATTAGCATCTAATTCGTAATCGGTGGCGTAATTCAGATCTAAGCCAAGGTTCTCTGCCACTCTAATTAAAGGTAGCTCCATGTATCTTAATTGACCAGAGCCATCGCCATCATAAGGTCGTTCAAAACTCACTACTGTTGCACGAGAAGTCCGCTTTATATTTGGTCCCTTATAGAGCGAATATCCGCCCCATTGGTTGTACGCCTGCCAAGTCATAACTGATGAAATAAAAGTTAAGCCGTAACGATTCTCGGGATTAGTGATCATCAATGGCACGAAAGTTGGATTACCGACGCCATCCTCTAATCGAAATACATATTGCCCCGGAGGCGTCTCTGAAGTCACTTTAAATTGAAAATTGCTGGGCCATTTTGTAGTAACAGTAGAACGTGGCGCGCTTGAAATTAACGGTGGATCGTAAGCTGGTATAGCTTTCTTAGTTCGATACTGTGCAATTAACCTGGCGCGAGCGCCACCGTAAAATCCAAGTCGATAGACCGAGATATCAACCGGTGCGGCATTTGCCGATAGATGAAGATCAACGCTCTGACCGCAGGTTGCGCTTACGGAGTCAAACCAACCTTCAACTCTCTTGCCCTTTAGTCCGCTCTCAACCCAATTATCGAAGCCACCATTTTGATCCCTCAATGCGAAATCTCCGCCGTAGCGAAGCGGGATACCTGCCGCCCAATCCGGATTTCCCTTCTTGAGGTTTTCGCGAGAGACCCAACCAGCGGCCGTATCCCAATCACAAGCTGCGGCGCCTGCCCTTGGTGGAGCGAGAAGTAGAAGCGAGGCGGCAATCGACCAGATCGTGAGGGAGATTGCCGTTTTTCGCACGGCGAATCTTTGCATGAACCAAACTAGACATAACCTGTGGAAAGACCTAAACTTTATGCAAATGATTTGCAAATACAAAGGTATCGCATGAACCAGATCAGCACCCCTGCCGCCAAGGAATCTATCCGCGGCCATATCACCCTTACTCGAGATGAGAAGCGTCGATTGTGGGCCATGTTTGGCTTTATCGCCTTTTTACACATATCAGCCATCATCTTGATGTGGGCTGCGACTTCAGGAAATTACCAACTCTCTGATGGCTCGATCTTTGGTTGGGGCACTGCTGCTCTGGCTTACACCTTAGGTATGCGCCATGCTTTCGATGCCGACCATATTGCGGCAATTGATAACACCACTAGAAAATTGATGTCAGACGGTCAAAGGCCGTTAAGTGTTGGCTTCTTCTTCTCTCTTGGACACTCCTCAGTGGTCGCAGGTCTTGCCATTATTTTGAACTTTGGCATCGCCGCAGTGGGCGCACAACTTAAAAATGAAGATTCTGCGCTACATCATTACACCGGCTTAATCGGCTTGACGGTATCTGGCTCATTCTTGCTGCTTATTGCCATTCTTAATTTAATTGTCATGACTTCAATTCTTAAGATTTTCTTCAAAATGCGTCAAGGTGCTTACAGCGAGGCAGAACTGGAGAAGCAATTGGATTCTCGCGGTTTCTTTATGCGCTTCTTCGGCCCAATCGCACGGCGTATTGATAAATCTTGGAAGATGTATCCGCTTGGCATCTTATTCGGGTTGGGATTTGATACTGCGACCGAAGTCGGTCTCTTGGTATTAGCCGGATCATCAGTCATCGCCGGTCTACCTTGGTGGGCAGTAATTTCCTTGCCGCTATTCTTTGCAGGCGGTATGTCTTTGCTAGACACAATTGATGGTTCTTTCATGAACTTCGCATATGGCTGGGCCTTCTCAAAGCCAGTGCGCAAGGTCTACTACAACATTGTGATCACTGGCTTATCTGTTGGTACCGCGCTATTTATTGGTGGCTTAGAACTTTCACAAGTGTTATCGCAACAGTTGAAGCTAACTGGTGGCTATTGGGATTGGGCAAATACCATGAACTTAAATAGCGCTGGTTATGTAATCGTCGCTACCTTTGCGATTGTTTGGATATTGGCGCTAGCTATTTGGCGCTATGGCAAGATCGAGGATCGCTGGCATAACCAGGCCCACGCCGCACAATTGGCACGTGGCGAGCAGGTGGATCATGCCGCAGCTGGTTTAACCCCGGGCGAGATTCGCGATGGATTTAAGGTCGATTAATTTAAGTTTTTGAGCCCCCGGTCGGGATCGAACCGACGATCTGCTCGTTACGAATGAGCTGCTCTACCACTGAGCCACGGAGGCGGATTAAGTTATTTAAATTAATCTATTAACGCAGGTCCATGCGGAGTTTCAAACTGCACAGAGATGATTCCGGTGTCGCCCTCAGCCTCTTCTGGAGTTAACCAGCGAATTTCTACATCCTCGCCCAACGCATCACTAAATTCAACTCCGAGATATTCACGAACTTTGCTTGGCTCACCTGCAACTTCAATTCGTGAAATCTTTGCAGATGCTTTGCCATCAGCTGATGGGTGATGATTCTCGATCCATTCAACAAAGAATGGTAGTTGGCGATCTTCTAAGGTTGCCAAGATGCCAATCTGCTTCCAACGAAGTGTTTGACCATCTGGTTTGGTACGCGAACCATCAACAGCTGGTCGTCCCAATCGTGACTCAATCTTTGCTACATCATCCACTGACAGAACCCAGGTTAACCAGCCGCCGCCTTCTTCAGCTCTCTCCTTTACCGCGCGACCAAATGGCGTCTTTTCCGTAGCTGGATGATCAAGTGGGCAGACCACTTCGATGTAATGGCCATTTTGAAGTGGCGCGGTGAAATTACGAGTTCCGAATCGAGGATGCATTCCGCCATCAACAAATGTGGTTCCGAGTTTGGCGCCAAGACGTTGGACGGTATCTGAAATCTGATCGTGCGAAGTCACGTACGAGATATGGTCTAGACGCATGGGAGAATTTTGCACCACGTAAAGGGGTGCTAATTACCAAATCCAAATGGGAATTACGCGCTACATGCGAGGTTTTGTGCGGGAATTTCCCCCGAAATTAGATACTTTTCCACGGAGCGATCCACACAGCTGGAGCCGCGGTTGTAGCCGGTATGGCCGTCGGATTCCAGTGAGATTAGCTTGGAATTGGTCAGAATCTGCGAGAGTTTTACCGCCCATTGGTAAGGCGTAGCTGGGTCATTGGTAGTTCCGATGACTAAAACTTGGGCAGATAGTTTTAAAGTTCCAGCTACCGTGACATATTTTCCACGGGGCAGATAGTTGCAATCCATATCGCTGTAAGCCACATATTTACCGAAGAAAGGCGCTGCTGCTTTTGTGGCAGCTAAATCAACATTTGAAACCGGGAAATCTGCACATGAGATTACAGTGAGCGCCTCAGCCTCATTGCCTTGATATTTTCCATTCGAATCTCTTCCAGTGTAGAAATCTGACATCTCAAGGATTGGTTTGCCATTTCCATTAAATAACTCTTTAAGTGCGCCGCGTAATTGCGGCCAACCTTGAACTTTGTCATATAGCCCCATGGCAATTCCATACATCACAAGCGACTCGGTCAATTTACGATTATCGACTGAGATTGGCTCTCTCCTAATCTCGGCAAGTTTGGACTCTATTTGGGCTATGGGGTCACCTGTAAATATGCAACCTGCAGACTTTTGACAGTCAGTTGCAAAGGCTTTGAATGCTAAATCAAAACCAACTGCCTGTTGCAAAGTTTGTTGCATAGAACTTAATGTTGGATCCACCGCGCCATCTAAGACAAATCTTCCTACCCGATCCGGAAATTGCTTGGCATATAAAGTTCCGAGGTAAGTACCGTATGACTTTCCAAGAAAATTTAACTTTTCATCTCCCAATAGCGCACGAAGCACATCCATGTCCTTTGCCGCATTGGCCGTTGAGTAATACTGCAAGTACTTATTTTCTTCCTTGCACTTCTCGGCAAAAGCGGCGCTTTCAGCCTGCAACTGCTCAATCTCCGCCTCATCTGCGGGGTAGCTCGCCTTGGCATAGGCCTGGTCGGTCTCGGCATCCGTCAAACACTTAATTGGTGCAGAGCGGCCGACTCCTCGCGGATCAAAGCCCACTAAGTTAAATGAATCAATGATTGGCTTGGTGAAGACCTCTTCGTATGAATAGGTGTATTCGACTCCAGAGCCACCTGGCCCGCCTGGATTAATTACTAGATTTCCCCTTGATTTGGCCGCACGATGCTGCATAACTGCGATATCAAATTCACCTAAAGATAGATTCTCGTAATCGATAGGCACCTTGAACATGGCGCATTCAAATTGGTCATAACAACTTTTCCAGTCCAGAGTTTGCTGGTAGAAGTTATCTAACGATTCGCTCTTTATCTCTGTCTTAACTGGCTGGAATGGGTCTTGAGATTTAAATAGCAGATTTGCCAGCGAGGCTGCTAATAGCACCAGCGCCGCAGAGACCGCTAGGTATTTGAGCGTTACTTTGTTAATTCGCACATCAACGCTTCCATAACCAGAAGTGGCGCCCCGTTACGCTGAAGATTCTCGCGTGCCTTCATGATGGCATCCATTTTGGCCAAGGTTCTATGTGATTGGGTACCTGAAGCGATCTTCTTAATCTCCTCTGTCAATTCGGCATTGATCAGAGCGCCATCATGGCCAGCTTGCACTAATAAGACATCTCGATAGAAAGTTGCTAGATCCAGTAACGCGCCATCCAAAGTATCTCGAGTGATTCTGGTGGCGCGAGATTTCTGTTCTTTCTCTAACTCCTTTAGCGCTTTGCCACTTCCCTTGCCCAACGCGGTTGAGAGCTCTTCATACTCCTTCTCATCCAGCGCCTCGGTTATCGCATCTGATTCGGCATTGGCCAAATCCACTAACTTTTGTGCGGCCGAATATGCAGCGGCCACCGAATTTAATTGGCTCGGGATACTTAAAATTGAATTACGTCGTTCGCGGACCGCTTCATTTGTAGCTAGATGTCTGGCTCTACCAATATGTCCTTGCGAGACGCGCGCAGCAAAATCTGCCATCTTGGGTGAAATCTGATGTTTGGCTACTAAGTATTCTGCGACTTCGTGGTTGGCTGGGGTACGCAATTGCACATGACGACAACGTGACCTAATTGTGGGCAAGATATCGTGCAGAGTTGGTGCACAGAGCAACCAAACGGTTCGTAAACCTGGCTCTTCTATCGCCTTCAATAGCGCATTTGCTGCCGACTCGGTGAGTCGATCTGCATCTTCCATGATCACTACTCGCCAACCTCCCATAGATGGCGCCCAAGCGGTTCGGGTGAGCAGCTCGCGCACCTCTTCCACCTTTATGGAGAGGCCTTCGCTACGCAGGATTTCGATATCTGGATGTGCACCAGATTTTGCAGTAATACATGCATTGCAGGTACCACAGCCACCTGATTTACAGACTAAAGCCTGCGCAAATGCAATTGCGGCAGATGATCTGCCACTTCCGGGCGGGCCAGTGAAGATCCAGGCATGTGTCATCTCTTGGCTCTCTTGCCCAGAGGCTGCGGCGCTGACTGCCGCGCTCAACACTTCGATTATGTGATTTTGGCCGATCAATTCATCGTAAACACTCATTTACGTAACTTTCGTAAACGATTTGTTTTGGATTTCACTTTCTCGGTCTGCTCTATTTTATTTAAGTCTCGTAACTCTGAAACTCGGGCGATGATGGTGGCGTTTAACTCTTCTACCGATAAACGACCGTCCACGACTAGGTATCGTTCTGGATCCAATAGGGCAAGCGATAAGAACTCTTGCCGCACTCGCTCGTGGAAAGCCAATGATTCGCGCTCCAGGCGATCTTTAGATTTCAAGCGCTTGATGCCAATTTCCGCGGGCAAATCGATGATGATGGTCAAAGTCGGAGTCAATGATTCAGTCGCCCATCTGGAGATTCTTCCGACCTCTCCGGGTGAGAGCACACGGCCTGCGCCTTGATATGCAATAGAGGAATCCAGATAGCGATCCGTAATAACTATCTCGCCTCGGTCAAGTGCCGGTCGTATCACTGTTTCGACATGGTGTGCGCGATCAGCGGCGTAGAGCAGCGCCTCCGCTCTTGGTGACACATCATCATGTGTGTGCAACAAGATATCTCTTAGCTCTTTACCAAGTTTGGTGCCACCTGGCTCACGTGTTAAGACTACGGTTTTGCCCTCTGATTCGAAGAACTCTTTTAGCAACTTAGATTGGGTTGATTTGCCAGAACCTTCTCCACCTTCAAACGAGATAAAGACTCCTTTGGCGTGGCCTGAAATTGCGGCACCTAAATCGCCACGAAGCGCTGCAGCAATATCGCTCATCAGCGAAACACCAGGGCGGTCTCTCATTTGCCGGTATGAGACGATGCCAATTAGCCCAGCCAATATTCCAGCGATCAAGATGGTGATTGCCGCGCCGTTGTACTGGACTTGCGTGTTCTCGAATTTATATGTGTGTTGGCCAACTGCTGCGGCAATCAATGGCGCAATTGCCAGCACCGCTACCAAAACCACGCGAATTAACGATTGAACGAAGGCAAAGGTTCGGCCTCGCACCTCATTTTCAACCTCCATGCCAAGCATGGTGAAGCCTGTTACCCAACTAATTCCACTAAATGCGCCTAAAATCAAAGTAATCAGGATGGCGATTACTAAATTGTTGATTAGCGCTAATCCCACTAAGAAGAAACCTGCGGTGGCTAAAGATGCACCAAATAATCTACGTCTGGAAAATTGCGAGAGTATGCGCGGTCCAAAGGCAATACCCGCAGCTAATCCGGTAAATACCGAGCCAAAGAGCACGCCATAGGCGGCATCGCCGCCACCAAGGTCGCTGACGAAAGTTCGCGCTAAACCAATCACTGCACCGGCAGCCATGAATGCGCCAACCATTCCAACGATCAGACCACGAACAATCTTGCTCTGGCTTACCGAACGCCATCCTTCGAGCAACGACTTTGCAATATTGTCATTGCCCTTTGATGATGCTGCTCCTTTAGGTATTTCCTCCATGCCAAAGACAATCCAAGCGGTATAAAAGAATGAGATGGCATTGATATACAGAGCAACATCTGTGGTGTTGCCATTTAAAAATGGAAAAATCGCGGTGAGCGCACCGGTGATCAAAGCCAGAAGAGAGAAGAGCCCCGCAGCGATTGGAGCCGTTCCGTATGCAGCCAAGAGCGAGACTTGGTTGGCGGACTCTAATTTCTCTTTGGGCACCAGATTTGGAACTGATGCCTCTTTGGCGGGAGACCAGAAGAGCGTTATGCACTCCACCAGAATTGTTGCGGCATAGAGCCAGTAATAGTTTTGGAAGAGCGCGATTGATACATAAAGCAGGCCGCGCAAGATATCCGCGATCACCATCAATTTGCGGCGATCAAAACGATCTGCGATTACGCCCGCGATTGGTCCTAGGAAAACCGCCGGTAATAAGCGAGCAATAAAAACACCTGCGATAGCGAAGTTAGCGGTTGAGTAATTTCCCTGCGATAGCTTCTGCGCCATTGCAGTTGTGGCAAGCAACCCAAGCCAGTCACCTAAAGATGAGAAGGCCATTGACTGCCAAAGTCGGCGAAATGCCGGAATCGCTAAGACGCCCCGAGTCTCATCTTGGCCTGGGGCTGCAGGGGTGGGAAGGGTCCTCGCCATAGGCCTCTAGATTATCGGTCAGATAGGCGTGGAACTAAACCCACCCATATTCCAAGGCTCGCTGCGCTGCCTCTCGTCGATCACTAACTGCGAGCGCTTGATAAATCCTCATCGTTTCATGGCGAATTGTTGATACTGAATATCCAAGTTGTGTGGCTAATTCGTGGTTGGTCTTACCATCAACCATGCCACGTAAGATATTTAATTGGCGTTTAGTCAAGGAATCAACTGAAGGTATTCCCTTCTCTTGCCCCAAATCTTTTTCACTTGAGAAATCCTGTGGATGTGCAAGTGAGAGATAGAGCGAGACAGCAAGAGCACATAACTCTGCGCGGTACATCGCCTTCTCTTTCT